>CANRAO010000002.1 GCA_947628615.1 uncultured Clostridia bacterium | reverse complement strand
TTGGAATGAAGTTCACGGATACACTGCAGAAGATGTTGAAAAGGATTTAGAAGGATTGCAGACAATGAGAAATCTGGGAAGAAATATGGCTTTTATGATCAAGTCAATAAATCTCGGAAAAGAAAAATATGGACTTCCTGAAAATGAAAGCGGAACTTTTACAAGTTTCCCGGACGGACTATAATTATAAATCATCTGATAATGAAAGTTGAAAGATATATTGAAAAAAGTTAAAAGTAATGATAAAATTATAATTAAAACAATGAAAGGAATGGTTAGTAATGAGAAAAAACATTAAAACAACAGAGGCGATATTTCCAATGCCTGTACTTATGGTTGCAACATACAACGAAGATGGAAGCATTGATGTTATGAATGCGGCATGGGGAACAATGCTTGAAAGGGATAAAGTTATTTTAAATTTAACTGAAACACATAAGACAGTTCAAAACATCAAGGAAAGAAAAGCATTTACTGTTTCCATAGCGGATAGTAAGCACGTTATAGAAGCAGATTATTTTGGAATTGCATCAGGAAACAATACACCGAATAAATTTGAAAACAGTAAATTAACGGCTGCAAAATCTGAAAATGTAGACGCACCGATAATAAATGAATTCCCAATTTGTATCGAATGTGAATTTATCGAATATGGAGATTGCGGAGTTATTGGAAAAGTTATAAATACATCGGTAGATGAAAGTGTAATGAGTGAAGATAAGGTAGATATTGAAAAACTTTCAGCGATAGCATTTGACCCATATACACATGGATATTATACAGTAACTAATAGAGTGGGCGACGCATTTAAAGATGGTTTACAGTTAAAATAGTCAGGAAATCCATACGTCCATAATCTGCTTACTATGCGCCCGATTGAGCAGGACAAAACGTGGGGAGCGAAATCTAAAAAAGAATATATCCTTGATTAACTATTGTAGCACTACATTAAATAAAAAGAGTAGAAAGAAAATTATTATTGAAAATGAAGTTCTTTTTTGATATTATGCAAGCGTAATTAACTTATAATTTATTGATGAAATTAGATTGATAATTATAAAGAAAATGTTTTATTATAATAACTGAGGTGTGCTATGTATAATAAAGAAGAAATGCTACAAAAAGTTGAATTTTTGTATAAATTATGGAAAAATGGTAAACTTGGTGGCGAGGTTATGCCTGAAGATGCAAATCCGCATTTAGAAAAATCTTCGATAGAAAATTAAACCTACAAGCATTGTCAACTTTCTAGTTTTTTCTGTTTGACAAACTTAAATTACTATTATATAATGAAGTACTGCACGATGGTAGGGAGTGAGCTTAATGTCAATTGATAAATCGGGAACAAAGCAAATTACTGATAACAGAAAAGCTAGACATGATTACTTTGTGCTTGAAACCATTGAAGCCGGTATTGAGCTTGTAGGAACTGAGGTAAAATCACTCCGTGCAGGAAATGTAAATCTAAAAGACGCATGGTGTTCAATTGAGAACGGTGAAATGTTTATAAAAGGTATGCACATTTCGCCTTATGATCACGGAAACATTTTCAATTGCGACCCGATACGAGCAAGGAGACTTCTTCTTCACAAGAAGGAGATTTTAAAGTTGTTTTCACAGGTCAAACAAGAAGGGCTTACGCTTATTCCGATGTCTTTATATTTTAAGAGTTCAAGAGTAAAAGTGGCAGTCGGATTATGCAAGGGTAAAAAGCTATACGATAAGAGAGAGGATATGGCTAATAAAGCTGCACAGAGAGAAATTGACCGTGCTGTAAAAAGCAGAAACAGATAGTTTGTTTTATGCTTTCTATTATATGGGGGCGTAAAGGCTTCGACGGGGATTATGAAGCAGGATAAGCGAGTAGAGTTGTGCAAACTCTTTAAACGGTACACGTTTTAAATTAAACGACAAAAATAATTCACAATTAGCAGCTGCTTAATTGCTGCTCGCCGCCTCAAGGCAGTCTACGGCTTTGAGCTTCGGCGTCGACTTAGTAGGAACGGCTTTTGCGTATTGCCTTTAGCGTAAAAGTCTAATTTAAAGGCTGCCTGTACATAGGCGTGTTTGTTTGCCGGTGTTCAGGGAGATTTTATAACAAACTACACTCGTAGAAACTTCTGTGAATTGATTTTCGGACACGGGTTCAATTCCCGTCGCCTCCACCAAAACGAAAATACCGCCTAATTCAATGGTATGACATATAATAATTTATGACAGGCTGTCAAAGCGGGATTATAAAAGAGCGTATCAATGAAAAGGATACGCTCTTTTGGTTTATTTAATTTTGAGCTTTTATAGTGGAATAATAGAGCCTTGTAAACAGCGCGACAATGTTGATTTTAAAGCCATAATCAAGCATGGTCATATAATTATATTCAAACCCCTCAAAATTAGGTTTTGACACTCAATTATATACATTTTTTGTTTCTGCGTTAATCTCGTGTGACGCAGATATATTCTCCAAGAGTTTTAAACCCGACTCTTTCAGCGGTTTTCAGAGAGGCAATATTATTTATGCCGCACGACCATTGTGGACATTTACCGCTTTTTGTAATTTGCTCAGCACACAATGCTGCGCAGTCCGAAGCAAAATGTCTGCCACGATATTCTGTCAATGTATTAATTCCTATTTCTTGAACCAAATTATTCATATAAGGCATCTGCGGTGCATCGGTGCAACACACAAGCATACCGTCCTCAACGATTCCACAGCACATACCCGACATATCATCAAAATACTCTCGCAGCCAACTTATATCGCGTAGTTTCGGATTGCATTTTTGATAAAATTTTTCGTATAAATCATAATCTGTTTTTGATAAAATATGTGCTCTTTCGGAGATATAGTTATTCCCACAATACACAAGTTTTCTGCCACACGAATACTTTCCACTATAAATATTCTGTACTATATCTTTGATTTCGCTTATCTTCAATTCGCCACATAAATTTTCTTTGAGAGCGTCTATAACCGGTTTTACGCGCGTTCCGTATGAAACAATTATTCCATTTACGTCTGACCAAATCCATAAATCGAAACTGTTTCCATAGCCGGGTTGAGTTGTATCGCGTTCGGCGCAATAGACAAATTCAACTTTTTCACGTTTGCCGCTTATATCCATTCCGACCCACATAGAATAATATTTTTCCGTAATTGTTTTGTAGTCCATTTATTGCTCCTGCGTAATTTTTTTACGTCTTTATACTTTTTTATGATTTAAGTAAAAATTGCAATGTGAAAATTATGACTTCACTATATATGCCTTTGCCCCGTGGCTTTCAAGAGAAATTTTTAAACTGTCTTTTGCAGAAATATCTTCTCCGCTCCAAAGTTCTGTTAAGTGAACCTCGTCATAGATCTCAAGGTCTGAAAGAGGTATTTCGATCTCACTGTTTTTATCGCCGGTATTGAAAATTGCAATATACATATCGCCTTGAGTGCTAACAGCTGTCCAGAGAATATGCTCAATATCGTTAATTTTCTTTCGCCAAACCTGATGAGAATGACGAGCGTTTTTGTGCATATCAAGAATACCTTTATTAGTCAGAAGACCCATAGTAAATTCATCGAAGCCGGTCATTTCACCGCCGATGATAAGGGGAGAACGCAAAATGCTCCACAGAGTCATCATTGTAATTTGTTCATTTTGAGTGAAGTTGGTTTTGAGCGATTTATCATAATCTTGCTTAATAGGACCTATTGGCAGCATATCTGCGTCAGGCCAGTGGCCGGCTCCTGCGTGAGTGCACCACTTCTCTGCACGTGAAAACATATCGTAAAGAAGTTCCCAGTCGTCCCAGAAATCATCGGTTATTCTCCACATATCTGAAATCTGTTTGTATAGCTCTGATTTTTCCAGAAGCGCAGGTCCCGGAGATAGACTTAATATCATATCTCGTCCGCAGTTATGAAGAGCATTGCTCAGCATAATTAATTCTTCTTCCTCGTGGGGAAGCTCACGTGCAATATCATCGCATTTAATAAAATCTACACCCCATGAAGAATACAGCTCAAAAACGCTCTCGTAATACTCTTTTGCACCCTCTTTAGAAGGGTCAACGCCGTACATATCAGTGTTCCATTTACAAATGCTTGAGGTCTTTGCAATCTGACGGGCAGTTTTGTCTGAGCCTTTTATTTTAGTGTTTCTGTGAACAGCCTGACGCGGTATCCCTCTCATAATATGTATACCGAATTTAAGTCCTAAAGAGTGAATGTATTCTGCTAAAGGAGCAAAGCCTTTTCCGTCTGCTGAAGATGGAAAGCGGTTTTCAGTAGGGATAAGTCTTGAATATTCATCCATACAAAGCTCGGTAAAGTTGTTGTATTCGTGCGTTCTAGCATTTGGTTCAAACCACTGAGCGTCTACTACGATATATTCCCAGCCGTACTGTTTTAAATGCTTTGCCATAAACTCGGCATTTTGTTTTACAATTTCCTCTGTAACTGAAGTGCCGTAACAGTCCCAGCTGTTCCAGCCCATAGGTGCTGTTTTTGTAATCATAATTTCTTTCCTTTCATTAGTAAACTAAGTAGCTTTATTTTATATAGTTTTGCTGTTTTTGTCAATAGTGAAAACTGCAAAAAGTCCGTGCTATTTAAAAATTACTCGTCCTAATAATTATTCTAAGCTTTAGAACAATTAAGTGATATTAAAACTTATCTTAATATTTAGTTAGATGCTTATGTTTAAACAAAAACCCTCTCAATATTGAGAGGGTTTTTGATATTGATTTATGAAAGTTTTGGTTCTACAAATTGATTATAACCTGCTTTAATAAATTCAACTAGCGTAGAACCGGTATTAGTAATTGTATTATTGACTCTGTCAAATAATCCTGTTCCACCAAAGCCTGTTACGCCGTTATCCCAGTATGCAGTTACTATACCGTAATCTGCTGCAATATAATTCAGCCAATAGAAATAATTTGCCCTTTGAGCCGTATTGTTCTTATTTACAGCACCGTATTCGCCCAAGAATACAGGCATACCTAAATTACCTGCAAATTCACTTATTGCGGCAAACTGAGCTTCCATATATGCTTTGCTTCCATATGTTTCTTTTGAAGCATTTTCTACTGTCCATGTGGTTACAGTATCACTTCCACCAACGCTACTAATATGAGTAAAATCCATTGGTGACCAATAATCAGCAGAAAGCATTAGTCTGTCAGGCGTTGTATCTGCTGGCTTTGTGAATCCAGCCATAATATAATCCATATTTCCAGCAAAACCTACAACCATCAATACACGGTCATCATTATTGGTTCCTTCAGCATTACGTACAGCCTCAACAAATGCTGCATTAAGTGCATTTATATTGTTGTATTCATTTGCTGTTGGATTATAAAAAGTATAATTAGTAAGCTCATTGGCTGATTGAAATATAAGTCTCTGATCATATCCTGCAAAATTATTAGCTATATCTGTCCATACGGCTGCAAACTTATTCTTGATTACCTCAAATTTTGCTCCTGTTTTGGTTATATCAATCCAACTTCCAGGAGTACCTGGGTCACCATCATTATGAATATCAATTACAACATACATACCAAGATTATACGCATAGTTTACTACCTGCTGAATTCTTGCCATATAAGCGTCATCGATCTGGTTATTACCGTCAATCATATTCAAATATGAAATAGGTATTCTGACTGTATTAAATCCGGCTTCCTTTACAGCTTGAATAAGTTTCATAGTTGTTTTTGGGTTGCCCCAAGCCTTTTCATTAACACCGTCTTCATCAGATGCCTCAAGTGAGTTACCTAAATCCCAAGCAACGCCCATATTTGAAGCAATTGTTGAAGCTGTCTGTCCCATTACAGAATTTGAAACTATGCCTTCAGTGTTATCATATACCTTAATCTCTGTAACCGTACACATATCATATGCAGCTATAAATTTAGTTGTAAAATTAGGTATTTCAGTTGTGAATGTATATATACCTGCTGCTAAATCAACATAGTTAGGATCAGCAGGTTCGTATATTGTATTTCCATTTTCATCAATACCTGTCGGAAGTAAAATTTCAGCCTGTGCAAAATTACCTATTTCATCAACGCTTTCTTTTGGATATGTTACTGTAACGTCAATTGTTGGGTTTGTCCATGTACTGAAATCAATTGCTAATACTTCAATGTACCATTAATTGGTAAAAACTGTTGCTGCATCTGTAGGGTCTACTGTGAAATTGCTTGCAGTACCCTTAGTCCAGTTACCTGTAGCGGTGAATGGCTGCTGAATATACTCACCACCTGATACATATTTAAGTGATACAATACTTACCACTGAAGTACCAAGCTGTGCACCTGTCTGTAAGTTAATACCATAAGGTGTTGCACCCTCTGCAAGTTTTCCCTCAATTACTGAAATTGGAACAGTTACTGAGTACACCGTTTCTGTATCAGGAGTTACATTACTTGTCTGATCATATCCGCTAGGACCTACTGTTGTTCTGTTCCAGCCACCCCAGTTTGTGTCGTATACAAGGAACTCGAAAGTATCATTGTATCCAACATCAGGTTCACCCTCCTGAGGTGCTGCTGGTGTTCCAACAACATCATACTTGAACTGGATTTGGAATGCAGACTCCTGATAATATACAGTTCTCGGGTAATTTCCAATGAAAGTTGCATTACCTGTGAATGGACCCTCATTTGAAATAAGGTTTGTATTAGCGTTTGCGCTTAACGATGTGCCTCCAATGAGACTTGTTGCTGCTAATGCAGTTGCAGCAACACATGAAAGCAATTTTTTAAACTTTCTCATTTTTGTTCCTCCTTGTGAATTTGTTAGCATGATAAACATGGTTATTTCAATGGAATTAATATCCATTATTTACATTATAACACCATAATATGTATTTGTCAATATAATAAATAACATTTTGTTTTATATAAAATACAGTCATTTTTAAGTACTGTTTATAAGAAAAATCTAAGACAAACATTCTTAAGATCAATAGCAAGAAGATAAAGAAGAAAAAAACTTATTATGTAAAAGTACAGACATATGCTTCTTACAGAACTAAAAAAGGCAGGGAAGTAAAGATTTTCAGCGAATTAAGTACGATAAAAAAGATTAAAATAATATAATTATTGTATAAAAGAGCCGTCGAGGGTTAAAACCTCGACGGTTTTTATGTGCTAAAGTACAAGACTTTATCTTTTTTAGTTAAAATGCTTGACATTTATTTTTTGATTTGATATAATTATTAAGCTAAAAATTATAAAGGCATTAAGGCATTTTTATGCGCCAGTAGCTCAGCTGGATAGAGTGACTGGCTACGAACCAGTAGGTCGGGGGTTCGAGTCCCTCCTGGCGCGCCACCGGCGAGCCGCCGGAGCCTGTTCGCGTTTCACATTTTGTGGAACGTGAACTTTTTGTATCTCGCGTTAGTGGTACATCTTTTTTGCTACCTCTTTCCAGCAACGGTGACGTTGCATCCAGTCCGCGGACTAAATTAGTGCGTGGATTTTTTTATATCTCGCGTTACTATTTATATATCTTATTTTTCAAGTATTTACAGCAGGGGGTAACCCTGTACGCACTACCGCCTTTGGCAAGTTAGCTGAAGGCGGTTTTTTATGCAACTGCGGACTAATACTAAGAAAAAGCAACATTGCTGTCGGAGCTTGTTTGCGTTTCACATTTTGTGAAATGTGAATTTTAATATTTCGCATTAGTAGTTGCGTTTTTTGCTAAGATTTTCAGCATCGTAGCATTGCATATCCGCTCCACGTACTGATATAGTGCGTGGATTTTTTACACGATAATAAATTGACATTTAACTGTAGCAGTAGTAAAATAATGATGAAAATGGAAGTAGGCTTGCACTAATAAAAGGGAAAGTCTTATGGAATTATATTTATATACTAATGATAATTATTTTTAATAGTGCAGAAAGGTGATAATTATGAAGGCTTTATCAAAAATCATTTTAATTGTAGTATCAATTGTATTTATTTGCATTGGATTTAATAATTTGAGCCATACATATGAAATCGCGGAGCAGAAATATGATGAATATGTTTCTGATTTGCCTGCAAATGATGACAGTACAGTTGAAATATCAACATTTGCAGAAAAATATTTTGTATCAACAAATATCAAAGAGGTAATAGCAATAAATGTTTGTATTCTTGCATTCGGATTGATTTTGGTGTTAATTCTGATTATTGACTTTATCAGGTGGATAAATACTTGGGAAAAAGATAAAGAATAAGTAATTTATAAACCGCTGTTTAGGAGGCATTTATGAAATATACAAACCCTGTTGTTAAAGGCTTTTATCCCGATCCTAGCGTTTGTTTTGCAAACGGTAAATTTTATATGGTGTGCAGTTCGTTTCAGTATTTTCCGGGAGTACCGCTGTTTGAAAGCGAAAATCTCGTGAACTGGACGCAGATAGGTCATGTTTTGACTCGTAAAAGTCAGGTGATGCTTGAGAAAATAAACAGCTCGGGAGGGGTTTTTGCTCCTACCATAAGATACAACAACGGCAGATTTTATATGGTAACGACCAACGATACCACACATCAGAATTTTTATGTTTACACCGATGATATTTATGGTGAGTGGTCTGAACCAATATATGTGGATCAGGGAGGTATTGATCCATCTCTGTATTTTGAAAACGGTAAAGCGTATTTTATAAGCAACGGAACTGACGATTACGGCGTCGGAGGAGTCGTTCAGTGCGAAATAAATATTGAAACAGGAGAGAAGCTCACTCACAGTAAATCTATCTGGCAGGGCTCCGGCGGACGCTTTCTCGAAAGCCCGCATATGTATAAAATTAATGGGAAATACTATCTTATGGCTGCCGAAGGCGGAACAGAGTACGGTCATATGATTACATACGCCAGAGCGGAAAGCATTTGGGGCGAGTTTGAAAACTATCCGAATAATCCTGTTCTCACAAACCGCAATAAAGCACCTTTTATAATTCAGGGTATCGGTCACGGTGATTTAATAAAAGATAAGTTTGACAGCTGGCATATAATAAGTCTGGGATTTCGTCAAATGGATTTATGGCGGCCGTACCATCAGCTTGGCAGAGAGGTTTTTTTAACGCCTGTTAAATTTGATGAAAACGGCTGGTTCACAGCAGGCAATGACGGCACAACCGACGAAAGTTATGAAATTCAAGGCGACTTCTTTCAGCAGGAGAAGAAGCGTTATACTTTTGAGAACACAAATTGGAACATTGACTGGTGTTATCTCCGTCACCCACATGAGGAAAATTATGAGTTCTCAGATAGTAAATTGACCTTAAACGGCACAAGTATTACGCTTGATGAGGTGGATTCGCCGACATTTATCGGAATAAGACAAAAGGATTTTAATTTCACTCTTTCCTGTAATGTTAATGTTCAAAACGGCGAGGGCGGTATAACCTTATATATGACCGAAAATGAGCATTACGATATTTCTGTTTGCAGAACAGATAACGGTTATGAGGCTGTGCTGAAACTCAATATCGGCGGAATAAAGCACGTCCAAAACAGAGTTAGTCTTAAATGCGGCTGTGCAAAGCTGATCGTTCGTGCAAACAATTACTGCTATGACTTTATTGTTATTGACGAGGGCAAGGAAGTTAAGCTCGGCTGGGGTGACCCGAAATATCTTTCCAGCGAGGTAGCAGAGGGCTTTACAGGTGTAATTATGGCTCTTTATGCGGTCAACGGCAAAGCTGAATTTGAAAACTTCGACTGCTTGTATGATTGATTTTTTGTAACTTTCTCTATTTATATAATACGGATATAAATTTCACCTATTGGGCAAATTAATGCTGATAGGTGAATTTTTTACCTAAGATCAAGAAGGAGGTAAACCCCTTAAGTGGGGTAATTATATTATGGCAAAGCAAGGTATGAAGCGTCCCGACAGAACGCACACACGTCCGCTTAATGAGCAGGCGGCAGTTCCTGAAATTCAGGGAAAGGCTAAAAGCGGTAAGGAGAAGGCCCGTCCGATTATACCGGGAACAAGTGCACCTGCACAAAAGGTGTATCATTCCACACCGCACAAGCACAGCGGAGATAAGCCGATTTCTAATGTTTATCCTGTGATCGACACCGATCTTGCAAGAGATAATCTTGAAAACGATATTCCTGATGCTGATTTACAGGACTTATAGCAGGGGTGACCAGCGTAACGCTAGTGGCTCTGCTGCCTTTGGTCAGTTAGTTCAATGTTTGACTTCTGTTAAACGGCAGGCTACTGCCAGAGGCAAGATACAAGAAGCAAAATGCAAGAGAAAAGCGTTCGGAATTTTTCCGAACGCTTTTGTTATTTTATTTAACTGTTTTTGCAACCTTCTTTGACCATTTTCCTGTGTAGGTTTTATTTCCTATCTTTTGATACGCTCTTACTTTGATATAATACTTCTTTCCTGATTTCAGCTTTTTAAGAATTACTTTGTTTTTCTTAATATTCTTTTTTACCTTTGCATTTTTCATACCTTTCTTTAAAGAATATTTTACTTCATATTTTACTCCGTTTATTTTTTTCCAAGATACTTTTAGCTGTTTGTCAGTTACTGACTTAACCTTTATATTTTTAACCTTATCTGATTTGGCAATGGTTGTGATTGGGGTCGTCTTTTTTGAATTAGTAGTTGGAACAGTTGTTGAAATCGCTGATTTATTATTAATATTGTTGCTAGAAGTAGAACTTGCAATATAAGATGAGATATTTACCATTTCAATAATGATTTTTTTATCAGGTATTGTTAAAGGATCAGGACTAAATTCTATTCCATCAGGACCAAATAATTGTTCAGCCTTGGAGTAGGTCTGAGTAACATTTACTGTAATATCTGAAAAATCTACATCTGCTACATCAGATTTTTTAAACTCTATTAAATGAACATCATACGCTATCTGATCCGTACCTATAAAAGACATATAAAATGTATAATCTAAAGTAAGCTTGCCATTATCTTTAGTTATACTTGGATTTTTTTCATAGCCTTCGCCAGCTCCGCCGTTAAAGTTTATCAACCAGTTTACTAAAAGAACATTTTCATCAAAAAATGATTTATCATAACCGCTTATAATCTCGCTTTCATATACTTTATATGTGTCATAATTATCAATATAAATATAACACCCTAAAGAATTATGTGGAATATTAAATGGTCTGCTACTAAAATCCCATTTACAATTATAGTTCAATGTATCATCAGCAAATGTGAAAAATGCAGTTAATAAAACAGATGTAAACATTATAACAGCCGAAACAAAAATACTTAATATTTTTTTCATCATTTTCATAGGTTAGCCCTCCTTTATTTGCTATTTTATTGTACATCATTTTTATAAAAATGTCAACACTTGTTATTTTGAGTATTACCCCAAATCATACCAAGCTATGGTAAACATAAAATTAGATGTAATATTATCTACTCTTAAAAATCTATAACTCACATAATTATAACCCAAATCATCTTCAAAAGCATTTGTGACTAATACTTCAGCTGAAGAATTAGGTGAATTTGTTCCTATATAATTATTACTATTTTGATAACCTAATTCAAGCTTGAAATCAGGAATTTCTGTATTATTTGCATTAGAAGCAGGAACTTCCCATACTAATGCACATTTACAATAATCAGAACTATTCCTAAGAATAATTCCGTGTGCATTAACTGAAGAAGGAAATCGAGAATATGTTTTTTTAGATGTGATGTTAATAGCCCTTTGTGCATTTACTACTCCTGAACCCTCTTTCTCTGTCAATCCTTCTGTATACCTTTCTAAACATTTTCTATCACAGGAAGCTAAAAGTATTGCCTTGACTGTATCCAGCGTCACGCCGGCGACATTTGATATTATTTGACAAAATATTTATTATAAATTATAATAAAAGCGAGAGTACTGTACATAAAAAGGCAGGCGGTTTCTCCCCGAAAGGGGGTGGTAATATGGTATCATATTATGAATTGTTTTCATTCATTAGCATGATAACCGAAATTATCACTCTAGCTTTTCTTATATTTAACAAGAAAAATTAGAAGTTTTTTTATTTTTACATAAAAAAGAACAACCGCCAATCTCCAAAAGCCGGTTGTTCTTTAACAACTCTTAGGAGTAACCGCCTAGGCATTAATTTGCCGTGTGCAGTACTCTCTTTTTATATCTATATTATAACACATATTTTTCATATGTCAAGCACCTAGATGCAAGAATTTTATATGCAAGACCGCCGGCGGCGGTGGCACTGCCGCCTTTGTTATAGTTTGATTAATTTTTAACTTTGAGAAACGGCAGGCTTATTAATTAGTAATTGACAATGGATAATTGCTAAAAGCAAGAAGTAAGAAGTAAGATACAATACACAAGAAGCAAAAACGGCGTTCGGAGTTTTTCTGAACGCCGTTTCTTATCATATATAGCAGGAATTAATATAATTACTTAACTTCAATTTTTCCGTGTTCCGCCTCATATTGTTCAATGCAGTCTCGTATCAAAATTAGAATTTGGCTATTTGCACTTCTGCCCTCATAATCGGCTACGACATGGAGTTTATTCAGCATTTTTTCATCAATTCTTATCGACAAACTCTTAATTGCCATAAAAATTCCTCCTTAAAATATATTTTGTATTTATTTTATATCTAAAATGAGTTATTATGTGTATATTGGGCATATAATATGTTTAAAATATGTTTATGATATATTTAAAGAAAATAAAAAAATTAACATTACAATATAAGTAAATCAAAAATTAAATTAATTTATTGGAAAATAATAAGAAAAAATTTTGAATATAAACGGGATAACTTAACTTTAATTTACGGTAAGACTATTATTTTAAATAGATGTAAAATAAATATTGAAAGAAATTGTCAAACAGCAATTAAAAATTTGATTTTACTTCGCATAGTGATGTTTTAAATTTATTAGGACATGTTTTAATAGAATATTTTAATTATTTATAGTTCCGAAATTTTATGTTTATTTTTTAATAGTAGTCTTGCACCATTTATAATTTTGAAAGCATGATTAAATCTTCTCATATAGACCCCCCCTTTTGAGGATAGATGCTATTCCTAAAGAAAAAAGAAGCCTTCGATTGAGGGTTTCTTTTTTTATAAATTTATATTATGGAATATAAATTTATGATTATTATCCTTGCTTGCATATGTATTTATGTACATAATATTAAAATCTTCTGCATTATCGTTCTGCCCCTTGACAAAAACGGTCAAAAAATGTTATTCTGTTTATGTATTTTATTCTGGTAAAGTGATGAAATTATAGTATTAAGAGGTGTATAGATGAAAAGACCGTTTGTTACTAAGGAGAAGATTGAGGAGATAGTAAAAACATACCCTACTCCTTTTCACATATATGACGAGAAAGGTATTCGTGAAAATGCAAGACGTTTGAACAAAGCGTTTTCGTGGAACAAGGGGTACAAGGAGTATTTTGCAGTAAAGGCAACCCCTACTCCGGGAATATTAAAGATACTAAAGGAGGAGGGCTGCGGAGTTGACTGCTCGTCGCTTACCGAGCTTATGATGAGCGAGGCTTGCGGCTTTACAGGCACTGATATAATGTTTTCGTCGAACGTAACCCCTGATGAGGATTTTCTTTTAGCAAGAAGGCTGAATGCGAATATCAATCTTGACGATTTTACTCATATTGAGGTGCTTGACAAGCTCTGCGGAATACCTAAAACGATATGCTGCCGTTACAATCCGGGCGGAAAGTTTGCCATAGCAAATCAGATAATGGATAATCCGGGCGACGCTAAGTATGGAATGACAAAGGAGCAGATGATAGAGGCGTATAAAGTCCTTATGAAGAAGGGTGCGGAGGAGTTCGGAATACATTCTTTTCTGGCGTCTAATACAATATCTAATGAGTATTACCCTGAACTTGCAAGAATATTGTTCGAGCTTGCTGTTGAGCTTCACGAAAAGACAGGAGCAAAGATCAAGTTTATAAATCTCTCAGGTGGAATAGGCGTTCCATATCGTCCCGACGAGCCTGAAAACGATATTGAGTTAATAGGCGAAGGCGTGAGAAAAGCCTATGAGGAGGTATTGGTTCTAGCCGGAATGGACGATGTTGCGATTTACACTGAGCTTGGCAGATTTATGCTGGCGCCTTACGGTCATCTGATAGCAAAGGCTGTTCGGGAAAAGAATATTTATAAAAACTACATTGGTCTTGACGCCTGTGCTGCAAACCTTATGCGTCCTGCGATATACGGGGCATATCATCATATCACGGTTTTGGGTAAAGAAAACAAGCCTTGTGATCATAAGTACGACATAACAGGCGGACTGTGTGAAAATAACGATAAGTTTGCGGTCGACAGAATGCTGCCTAAGATTGATATAGGAGATTATATTTGTATTCACGATACAGGAGCGCACGGCTTTTCTATGGGGTATAATTATAACGGAAAGCTGCGTTCGGCGGAGATACTTTTGAAAGAGGACGGAAGTACAGAGCTTTTGCGTAGAGCAGAAACGCCTGATGATTATTTTGCTACCTTTGATTTTACACATATTTTTGATTAAGAACTGAATAGAAATTAAGGGGTAACTATTAAAAAAGTTACCCTTTTAATTATAAGCTCTTGACCTTTTTAAAATATATGTGATAAAATTTATAAAGAGCAGTTAATGGGGATAAGGAGAAATGATATAGAAATGAAATTGGCTAAATACTTAAAGCCATATTGGCTGTTTACTCTGCTTACGCCTTTGTCTATGGTAGGCGAGGTGTTGGTCGACTTGTCGCAGCCGAGACTAATGGCGAAAATAGTTGACGAGGGCGTTGTCGGCGGAAATATGGAGCTTATTATTCATACCGGGATAATTATGATGCTGTTGATATGCTTCGGCGGAATGTGCGGAGTGGGTTCGGCGGCATTTTCCGGAATGGCTTCTCAGGGCTTTGCCAGGGATTTGAGAAACGATACTTTCAAAAAGGTTATGAGACTTTCCTTTGAGCAGACTGATAAGTTTACAACGGGTTCGCTGGTTACAAGACTTACAAATGATATAACTCAGGTTCAGCAGTTTGTAGATTTCGCTCTTAGAATGTTAGTTCGGGATAGTATTTTATTTGTCGGCGGAATTATAATGATGCTGTCTCTAGATATTAATTTCGGTTTGGTTTTGGTATGTGCGCTTCCTGTTGAGATGGTCTTGATCATGATACTAATTAAAAAAGCTACGCCGATATACAGCATTGTTCAGAAAAAGCTAGATAAAGTCAATTCGGTCGTGCAGGAGAATGTGGCAGGAGCGAGAGTTGTAAAGGCATTTGTCCGTGAAGAGCATGAAGCTGAGAGATTTGATAAGGCAAATGTAGACCTTATGCAGACCAATTTGAAGGTTCAGAAGATAATGTCTATTTTGAATCCTTTGCTGATGATAGTTATGAACCTTTCTGTTATTGCGATTATTCTTATCGGAGGCTTTCAGGTCGAGGCAGGCGAAATGAAAGTCGGTCAGATAATGGCGGCGCTTACATATATAAATCAGATACTGATGGGAATTATGATGATAAGTATGATGTTCCAGTCAATATCAAGAGCTAATGCTTCGGGCAAAAGAATATGTGAGGTTCTTTATATTGAGCCTGTAATAAAACCGGGAAGCTATGTTTCTGATAACGGTAAAGGCGGAGCAGTCAGCTTTAAAAATGTGAGCTTTAAGTATCCTGGCACTAATGGAGAGCCTGTGATCAAAAATCTGTCTGTGGATATAAAACCTGGAGAAAATTTTGCGGTTCTGGGAGCAACCGGCTCGGGCAAGTCTTCACTTATAAACCTGATACCCAGATTTTACGATGCAGACGAGGGAGAAGTTCTGGTCGACGGGGTAAATGTCAAGGAATATGATTTAGATTGTCTGAGAAAAAAGATTGGTATGGTGCTTCAGAAAAGCGAACTGTTTTCAGGTACTGTGTATGATAATATTGCGTGGGGAGATAAATACGCCTCAAAGACTGACATAGAAAAAGCGGCAAAGATTGCACAGGCTGATGAGTTTGTTTCATTAATGCCTGCGGGGTATGACGGTTACATAGCAGAAAAGGGAGCGTCTCTTTCGGGCGGTCAGAAGCAGCGTCTGTCTATAGCAAGGTCTATTTTGAAAAAGCCTGAGATATTAATTTTTGACGACAGTACATCTGCCCTTGATTTGGGAACTGAATCAAGACTTCAAAGGGCTTTGGACGAAAACTTAAAAGACATTACTGTTATAAAAATTGCACAGAGAATAGCGTCAGTTATGAACTGCGACAGAATTGCGGTATTAGAGCATGGAAGTCTTTGTGCATTGGGAACACACGAGGAACTTTTGAAAACAAGCGAAGTATACAGAGATATTTACAATTCTCAGATGAAAAACAGCGGGGAGGGTGATCTTTAATGGCAGAACAACAGAGAAAGCAGCCCACTCCTGCAGGAGGACCGCCGAGACCAATGGGCAAGGGTCCGAGAGGTCCTGTATTAGTTCATGAAAAGCCAAAGGATGTTTTAGGAACACTAAAGCGTATACTTTCTTATATGGGCAAAAACAAATATATTTTCTTTATACTTTTGGCAGTTATGCTTGCTATTACAATTTTGAATTTAATTGCCCCGTCGCTTCAGCAAAAGGCGATAGACACTATCGGTCTCGGTGTTGATTATAAAAACTTAGTTAAATACCTGATTATTCTGGGCTTCGTTTATGTTTTGACCTCGCTGATAAGTTATTTTCAGGGTTGGTTTTCAGCAAAACTGTCGCAAACTACCGTAAAAATTATGAGAACCGATCTGTTCAGAAAGATAGTAACTCTACCAATAAGATACATAGATACTCATAATCATGGCGATTTGATGAGCAGAATGACCAATGATGTCGAGAACATATCAAACTGCATTTCGCAGTCGATAGGCTCGCTGTTTTCGGGAGTACTGACTATAATAGGCTCGCTTATAATAATGCTTTACTATTCGCCTGTGTTGACTTTAATAAGTATATCGACAATTATTCTGACCGTTTTATTTACGTCGATAATGACAAAATTTATGAGGAAGTATTTTACACGTCAGCAGATTTTGCTCGGCAAGCTGGACGGTCATATTGAAGAAATGGTCGTTGGATATAAAACGGTCGTATCGTATTCTAAAGAAAAGGATGCTATAGATGAATTTAATAAAATGAGCGACAGCCTGAGAAAGACGGGTGTTAAGGCACAGATTTGCGGAGGCTCAATGGGTCCTCTTATGAATATTGTTTCAAACATAGGATTTGTTCTTATAGCAGGCTTCGGAGGCTATTTTGCGTTAAAAGGCTTTATAACTATAGGAACTATTCAGGCGTTTATTCTCTACTCAAAGCAGTTTTCAAGACCTATAAACGAAATTGCGAACCAGTATGCACAGATACAAACGGCTGTTGCTGGAGGCGAAAGAATTTTTACCGTTATGGATGAAACGTCTGAAAAGGACGATAAGCAAAACAATTGTGATTTTATTCCAGAAAAAGTTTCAGGGAATATCAGCTTTAAGAATATTAACTTCAGCTATGTACCTGATAAGCCTGTTTTAAAGAAATTTAGTCTTGAAATAAAGAGCGGACAGAAAATTGCAATTGTCGGGGCAACGGGCTCGGGCAAGACTACAGTTGTAAATCTTCTTACTAGGTTTTATGATATTGATTCTGGTGAGATAGAGATAGACGGCGTAAACATAAGAGATATTTCTAAGGATAAGCTTCGTGAGACTATAGGTATCGTTTTGCAGGATACTGTTTTATTCTCAGATACTATTCGCTCTAACATTGCTTATGCAAAGCCTCAGGCAGAACTATCTGAAATAGAAAACGCTGCAAAAACTGCAAATGCAGACAGATTTATAAACAGGCTTCCGGATAGATATGACACTGTATTATCTGAGAGCGGTTCAAATCTCTCTCAAGGTCAGAGACAGCTTATAGCTATTGCCCGTGCGGTTCTTGCCGACCCTAAAATTTTAATTCTCGATGAGGCGACCTCATCAGTTGATACTAGAACAGAAATGCACATACAATCGGCTATGGTTGCTTTGATGAAAAACCGAACAAGTCTTATAATTGCGCACAGGCTTTCTACCATAATAGATGCAGATAAGATAATAGTTATCGACGACGGAAGAGTTGTAGAGCAGGGAAATCACGAGGAGCTTCTTGAGAAAAAAGGCTGTTATTATAATTTATATCAAAATCAGTTTGCAGGTATTGCCACATAGAATTTGTTGAAAAATCTGTATATATAGTGTATAATGTTTAACGTGTTGATTAAAAAGTCGAATGATTTTAAGTAATAACATTATTGTGTATATTCGGAGGTTTTTATGACCTGTATAAAGAAGTTTTCAATTTATTTACTTGCCGTAACGGGAATTGCTTTTTTTGCTTTTCTTTTATCAAGTGGAATTTCAGTATTTGCTGAAGAACCAACTACGGCGGTTACCGCTGACACAGAACTGACAGATATAAGCGATGTTACTTTAACGAATGAAAATAACACGTCTGAAACTTACGTTCCCACAGCCGATGCGACCGAGACGCCGACTGCTGCGTCTGTTACCGTTTCAAAAGCAACAACTGCTCCGTCGACAGCTTATAAACGGCAAAGCGTAAAGCTAAAGAGCGTTAAGGTTAAAAAGCTGAACGCAATAATCAAGTGGCAAAAGATGAAAGATGCAAAAAAGTACGAGGTTTTTCTCTTTAAAAATAATAAGTGGAAAAAGATTAAAACAACCTTTTCCACAAAGTTCACCATAAAAAATCTAGAAAACTACAATACATATTCAGTTCGTGTCAGAGCTATAGTCCAAACGCCTTACGGAACAGATTACAGCTATTTTTCTGAGATCAAGGATTTTGAGATAAATCAAACCAAGCTGTACAGCCTTAGTAACGCAAGTCTTTTAGACAGAAAAAAGAAAGTAAAGAGGCGGAACGTTTCGGGGTATTATACTGGATATGAAAGCGGAAAATATAAGGGCTACATAATAATAGATTATAACTACGGCAATTATCTTGTGAAAAAATCAAAAGTTAAGACTGTAAAAAGTGCAAAAGTTCTTCCGACGTCTGCTGTTTCGCAAATATACGGAAGTTACAGAGGGTGGTCGGCGTGCGGACCTGCTACTGTAACTATTCTGCTTAATTCTGAAAAGAAAGCCAATGTTCACAAAGACGAATTAGTTAGAACAGCAAAAAGAAAACATCTTGAAGATCAGGGCTCGGTGACTAAAAACGGCGGAGGAATGACATCTCCGAAACTGATTAAGCTTATAAAGCATTTCGGCTATAATGCAAAGAATTTATATAAAAGCTCTGTAAAGCCGTCAAAGATAATTAAAAAACAGATTGATTTAGGAAAGAGATGCCTGATACTTGTAAAATACAGCGGAGGCATAATGCCCGACAGCGGAGCGGCACATTTTGTTGTGGTATGCGGATATAAGAAAATCGGTGGGAAGCTGTATTTTTACTATGCTGATCCGTATTATAATTTTAGCGGAGGAAGAAGTATACTTTCAGTTTCATCAAGCTTGTTGAACAGGTCAGTGAGCAGAAAATTTTCAGAGCCTAATACAATTATGGTTTTAGAATAATTAAAGCCGCTCGTGCTTATCGTTGAGATAAGTCGGGCGGCAGTTTATTAGTTATTAAATATCAACTGAATAATTTTTTAATTTTTTATTTATCCTTATAAGCAGCAAGGTGGAAATAACGGCAGATAAAATTTCCGCTATGAGAAAAGTAGTCCACACAAGCCATGATAAATCAGGAGTGCCTTTTGCAATCTGAGCAAAAGCCCAAGCAACAGGAAGTACAAAAATCGTCTGTCGGCAAACAGATACTATGAGCGATTCGACTCCGCCGTTAAGAGCCTGGAAAATCCCTTGAAATGCTATGTTTGCCCCTGCAAATATAAAGCTTATAGAAATAATCCTCATTGCACTTATACAGAGCGATTGAGTATTACCAGACAGACCGAATATATATGAAAATGGAACAGCAAAAACTTCTACAACGGCAGTTCCTGCAAGCATAATGATGAGTGTGTAAATCAATCCAAACTTGATTCCGTCATATATGCGGGATTTATTTTTCATTCCGTGACTGAAAGAAATTATAGGAGTAATTGCATCACGAAGACCAAAAGCGGCAAATAGAATAAACTGCTGGATTTTATAATACAGTCCGTATGCTGTAACCATAGCCTCGCTTATTGTTCCTAGAATGATGTTGAGTGAATATGTCATAATCGACATAAGAGCCTGTGCAATAATGGCAGGCAGACCTATTGTATATATCTGTCCAATAATTTTAGCAGACGGCTTTATATATTTGAAGCTGTTTGAAATATCCTTGTTTACTTTTATATGGAATAAAAGTGCCAGTAAGAATGAAACACATTGTCCGATTATAGTGGCGTAAGCTGCACCTTTTACTCCCATTTCAGGAAGACCTATAAGTCCATAAATTAAAATTGGATCTAGTATAATATTTGTAATTGCTCCTGAAATCTGTGCAATGGTGGAATAAAGAGAATGTCCGGTTGCCTGAAGGAGCTTTTCGTAAATTGAAAAGAAAACTATACCTATTGAAAATAAACAGCAAATTCGCAAATAGTCAGCAGCCATATTGAAAATCAATGTGTTTGCTGTCTGCGTTGAGATGTAAAGCGGAGCTCCAAATACGCCAAATATAAGAAAAACAATATAGATTATTATTGCACAGAATATTGCGTTGCCTGCTGTTTTGCTGGCCTTTTCTTTGTTTCCCTCGCCCAGACTTTTTGACAGCAGGGCGTTTGCACCAACGCCTGTTCCTATACTTATGGCTACCATAAGCATTTGTAACGGAAAGGAAAGCGTCAGAGCATTTAGTGCCGATTCTCCGTTTGACGTCATATTTGACACGAATGCACTGTCAACAATGTTATATACTGCTTGTAAAATCATTGACAAAATCATAGGTATTCCCATTTTGAGCATGAGCTTAGGTACGGAAACAGTACCCATTATGTTTTTGGTTTCATAATTATTCATAAATTTGTCTCCTTAATTATTATTGCAAAAAAATAACGGGTAGTGTTAATCAACTGGATTTACATGATTAACATTACTCGTTGTCTGTTTGCTTATTAAATTCAACATTGACATTTTAACATATTAAAGCCTGATCTTCAATAGTCAAAATTCACAAAAAATAACTTCTTAATATACATTTTTGATTTATGGATTTACACAAAAAAGATTAGTTTCCCATGCAGGATAATAAGGATAATGCCTTAGATAGAATTTGTAATTTGGGTTTATTTTTTCTATTTGCAGAGGAATATCGAACATATCGAAAAGTCTGTGGTAAACTGCAACGCATAGCTTTGGAGAATGTGTCTTTATAGTTTTCACACAGCCTCTTATTGCTTCTCTTTCAGCACCCTCGACATCGAATTTAATATAGGTTGCCTTTTTGCTGTTTAAAATACTGTCAACACACCTTGCCTGAGTTTCTATGCCTTTTTGTGATACCTGCGACTGCCGTCCGCCGCCGGTGTTGAAAATAAGCGTCGTATTCTCGCTCCAAGCCGCACAATTAAAAGTGTATGTATTTTCTAAGTTTTCGGTGTTTCTGAGAAGTTTTTTGTAATTCCTTTTATTGGGTTCAAGAGCGTATATTTCTTTATAGACGTAATTTGTGCGTTCGGCAAAATCCAGAACGGTATCTCCGTTGAAAGCACCCAAATCTACATATGTTTCATCACTGCCAAGTTTTATTATGCTTTCAAAGGCTTCGTCTGTTTCAGTAGTACATTCACGCAGATATTTGAGCTCGCCTGTGATTTTGTATTTGAGTATGCTTTCAAAAACCTGACGTGACTTGTCATCTGCAAACATTGAGTATACTCTTTCAATATCGGAAAAGCGTTCTGCAATATGTTCTTTTAAAAATGGTTCTCCGCCTATGACGGCTGTATCTGGCATTAAAAGACAATACTTTTTTTCAAGCTTGTCAATCTTTTTGATAAGCTCCTGATAGCCTGCCGCAAATGCAAGCAGAATTATAAAGTCATATCCGTTTTGTTTGGCATTTTCCTCTATATCTGAAAGTTTGTGTACCAAATGTCCCTCAAAGTAGTGCCCTCTGACAAATTCATCGCTCGCAAAAATTCCTGATATTGAAATTCTTCGTTTTTCAAGTTCTTTCATAAGCTTTAAACTGCCATCACCCATTCCGTAAATGAATATAGGGTCTTTAGTTTTTTCAAGTCTTTCCCAACAGGATTTTAGGGATAATAATTCTTCAATATCTAACATAAAATATCCTTTACTTATATTTTTTAATTACGCTTTTCAGTATATCACAAAACAGGTCTAAGTCAATACATTTAATATACTGTTAAATTCGTTGACTTATCATAAAAAATAATGTATAATATAAAAATAAAATTGTTATTGTCACTCAATTTAGGAAGGTGATTTTAATGTATTGTACTAAATGCGGAAATAAAAACGACGACAGTAGTAATTTCTGCGGTTACTGTGGGGCAATTCTTAAAAGTGCGAATGAAAACGGAGTACCTTATGGAGAACCAGACGTAAATAATCAGCAAAATCAGGATACAAGCTCTTATAATCCACAGCAAAACGGATATGCTAATCAAAATTTAAATTATGAGCAGCAACCATATTATAATCAAAGTTTAAATAAACAATATGTAAAATTTAATCAAAACCAAAATAAAAATGTTCCGGCTTCTCGTTATAATCCAATGGCTATCGCCGGTTTTATAACATCTTGCGGATGTGTTTTATTCGGTGGATTAGCCGGACTTGTAGGTCTTATTCTTTCGCTTATCGGATTTCATCAGACAAGTGTAAGAGAAGAAAAAGGCAAGGGCTTTGCTGTTGCGGGAATTATATTAGGATGCTTGTCTGTTTCGGCAACGATTTTACTTATTATTTATGTTGTAAATGCAAACCCGTATGAACTACGTCATTTCTTTGACGATTACTACAATGAATTTGATTACGGAACATCAGCTGTTAAAGATTTGTTTTCTATGATAGTTGGCAAATAAAAATATGCTTTGCAAGTGTATTTTAATATTAAGCGGTGATTGTCATGTACTGTATAAAATGCGGAGCAAAAAGCTCTGACGAATTTAATTATTGTTCAAACTGCGGTGCTAAACTGGTAAAAGAAATTGATCTTCCCAGCTTCAATATGCCTGTGCAGGAAAACTGGAATGATATTGTTTATTCTCAAGATAACTCAGTTCCTTTTGAAAATCAGGCGAATCGGCAGGATGTTTATACAAATTACGTTAGGGGGTATTATACTTCCCAGACGCTGACAGATGGGGATTTCAAATACAGCAGAATGTCTATTGCCGGATTTATTTTAGCATGTTGTTCGTATCTGGCAGATGAGGCTGGTATTGTATGCGCAATTCTGGGATTTATATTTTCAATAATAGGTCTTGTTTCTAAAGACAAAATCAGAAGTCGAGGAAAAGGCTTTGCAATTGCCGGAATAACTTTAAGCGCTGCATATCTTCTGTTTATTGTTTTTTGCTTTTTGATATTATTTATTATGTTTGACAGAAGATATTTTTAGTAAGCGATTGTGCTAGAAAGCAGTTATAAATTCATATCAATATATGAAATATAATATGGTTTATTTGTTTTGCAAAACAGTAAATAAAAAAATTTTTGGAGGAATAGAAATGTCGAAATTTATTGTTGAAACGTCTGCAAGACACGTTCATGTAACACAAGAAGCTCTTGAAATACTTTTCGGAAAGGACGCTAAACTAACGAAGAAAAAGGATCTTTCTCAGCCGGGACAGTATGCTTGTGAGGAGAGGGTAACTATAGTGGGACCTAAGAAGGAGTTACCAAACGTATCAATTCTCGGCCCGACAAGACCTGAAACCCAGGTTGAGCTTTCCGCTACTGACGCGCGCTCAATAGGAATAGTTGCTCCTGTAAGAGAGTCGGGAGACATCAAGGGAAGCGGTTCCTGCAAGATAGTAGGTCCTTGCGGAGAGCTTGAGATATCAGAGGGAGTTATTATTGCAAAAAGACATATTCACCTTACTCCTGCCGACGCTGAGGAACTTGGAGTTAAAGATAAGCAGGTAGTTTGCGTTAAGATCGAGTCTGCTGACAGAACCGCAATTTTATGCGATACAGTATGCAGAGTATCAGAATCATATGCAAGAGCAATGCATATTGACACTGATGAATCAAATGCAGTCGGTGCGTCTCGTGACCAGATGGGCGAGATAGTTAAGTGCTGTTAGTAAAAATACATAATCTTAAACCATAAACGGAGGTGTTCGCAATAACATCTCCGTTTTTTGCTATGTTAATTTTTCCCTGAACGGCGCAAGCGGTATTCCGTTTTTACCAAAGATCGTTACTTTGTTATAGTTGAACCACTGATAGCGGATCTCTGCAGCATTTGAATCGCATTTTATATACATTACACTTCCTGAGATTTCAGGAATAATTTCCTCGAAATTCTCTCCGTCATATGATATTTCAAAGCCCGTTACAGTTTCTTTTACTTCAAATCCGTTATCGGCATTATCAAATGTCAGTTCATACCCATCTGACGTTTTTTTGATTTCTCTCAATGAAGGACCGTAAGCGTTGCATTCATCAAAGCCGTATACGTTTTTCAGAGCCAGAAGGCTTAGACGGTCTCCTACAGGTTTTTTATCAATAGGGTGAATGTTGTTAAGCTCTCCGCAGTCAAGTATAACTGCAGTATGTACATTATCAAGAGTCTCACTAGCCTTCATCTGTGCTTCGCGAATCACAGGCCAGGTTTTATCATCGGGTGCGTTTTCATACGCAAACATAGGAAGCTGTACGCACAAAAACGGCATATCGCTGTCTTTAAAATCCTCACGCCACCGGTGAATTAGCTTTGTAAACAACTTGTAGTATATGTCGCATCTTGATGCGTCCTCTTCGCCCTGATAGTAGATTATACCTCTGAATGTAAATGGCGCCATTCTTTTGATCATAGTATTATATAATCCGCAGGGACGGTATGGATTCTTTATTCCCATAGGTCCGGGCCATTTACATTCTCCGATTTCCTTTTGAACTTCCTCCCAAGTGAGTTCGGGACGTTCTTTCTGAATAACAGCCAGACGCTCATTCCATTCTTTTTCATATTCTAGGTATTCATCATAGACTTTTATCTGCTCTTCATCGGTTAATCCGCCGCAGACTTTTTGGTAAGCCTCAAGGTAAACATTAGTGTCTTTGTCGCTGCTCAAGGTCTCCTCGTCAACCCAGACAGAAGCGGAAGTACCGCCTAAATTGCAGCCTACTATTCCCACCGTGCAGCCGAGCTTTTCTAAAAGATTTTTTGCAAAATGACTTCCTACCGCTGACCATAAACCGAGAGTGTCTGAATTTGACAGCTCCCAATGAGAGTCTTTTTCTGCCTTAAACAATTCTTCGTTTATCATTCCGCAGCGGGGGACATTGTAGTATCGTACATTGGATTTTCTCATATCGGACATATGCTTTTCTGCGTCTTTAGAATTGGAGATGAAATATTCCATATTAGACTGTCCGCCTGCAAGCCATACCTCTCCTACTGCTATGTTATTAAGAGTAATTTCTTCACCGCTTGATGAAGCAATTGTAAGACTTAAACCCTCTAAAGCATTCATTTCGGGCAGATAGGCGTACCATCTTTCACCGCATATTTCAGCGGTTACTTTGTTTTTACCAAGCGAGACCGTTATAGTTTTATCTCTTTCAGGTTCATATTCTCCGAAAATGCAGACAGGCTTGTTTCTTTGAAGCACCATATTATCTGTGAAAATTGCAGCTAATTTCATTATTTTCCTCCCTATAGCTTTGCTCTCTGTTGTTTATGGTAACATTAATGCAAAACTGTGTCAATATATAATCAATACAAAAAGAGATCGGACGTTTATAAACAGTTCGGTCTCTTTTACTTAGTGTTATTATTACTGTGCATACAGTTTATAAATTCAGCCAGCTTTGCTTGCTGTTTGTTGTCAAGACGTTCAATGGAAGTCATAAGCTGAGGGTTTATTTTTACATCTTTGTCATTGAAAAATTGCTTTAGCGATATTCCCAGAGCTTCACAGAAGTATGAAAGAGTTTCTACAGTCGGATTTTTATTACCAAGCTCAATTTCCCGCAAATGGCTTTGAGAAATGCCTGAAAGATTTGCAAGTTTATTTACGGTCAGACCTGCGTTTTCCCTAAGCTCTTTAATTCTCAAGCCTACGTTCATAATATTACCTCCGATTCTTTTAGTTTTGGCGTCAAATTTATTATACAATCAATAAATATAAAAAATTATAACTATAGTATTGACATATTAACTTTTTTGCGGTAAAATATTATCAAAGAATAAATGGCTTTTTAAAATGATTTAATATATTTGCAAAAGGAAAATAACAACATAAAGATTAATATGACAGAGTAAACAAAGTAAGATCATATCTTTTGTGCAAGTCTACAAAATGGGGCGTTTTGCTTGTATTTACTTTACATATATATGTTATAATGTTAGTATATAATCAGGGATAATTAGGATTTAATTGAAAGAGGAGGATTAAGATGAAAAAAATATTTATTAACTTTATTATTGCAACTTTAATGTTATTTAATTTTTCTATAGCAAACGTTTTTGCAAATGATGAACATAATCCATACGATATTATAATAACTCAAAATGGTATTATTTACGAATTATGGAGCGATGGGAGTTTCACATCAAATTCTGTTAAAGATATATTTTCAAGTGCAAAGAAAATTAAAATACCTAATACTATTAATTATAATAATAAAACGTATGAAATTGATATGCTGTTTTTTGAAAAAAATAATGGTAAATATTTTACACCTGAAGCTGCAAAAACTTGTAAAAGTTTAAGTATGGATAATGCAGATATATTTAGGGGAATTTTTAAATGGAACAAACTCAAGGAGATAAAGGCAACAAACATTTATACGTATTTTGGAGATATTAAAAATTGTAAAAATCTAAAAAATATTTTTGTTAGTGGATACAAACAAGCAGAAGCATTAGTCGGAGAGATTTCAGACAATAAAAATCTGGAAAGTATAACCTTTAAAAATATATATCAAATTGAAACGAATGCTGTTCATAACTGCCCAAAATTGCAATCTATTATTCTTTCAGGTAATATAGGAATTATTGATACAAAGGCATTTTACAATTGCAAAAGTTTATCAAAAGTAACTTTCAAAAATGCGAAAAAGTCTCCTTACATTGCTAAAAATGCTTTTAAGAACACCAAGAAAGGTATAAAATTTGTTGTTAAAAATAAGAAGGTAGCAAAACAGCTCAAAAAGCAGTTAAATAATAAAAAGAGCGGCGTTAAAAGCGCAAAAATATTAATAGGCAAAAAAGTTGTTTACCAAAATATAAATGGGTAGCATTAAGCAGGCACATTTTTGTGTCTGCTTTTTTATGTATTTGACGTTATATTAAAAGAAATTATACAACTTTTTTACTTTGAAAATGGAAAAAGAAATAGTGAGCTCTTGCCAAAGTTGATTTAATGTTGTATAATAAATTAGTATTTTTAATACTAAAAATTGAGAGGAGTAATCTAACTTATGATTTATTCAAAAGAAGTAGAAACAATGTGTCCGGTTGCACAGGGCGTTGCACATGGCGCCGCTCCTATTCCGGAGGAAGCAAAATGGGTTAAAGCTAAGGAAATCAAGGATATTTCGGGCTTTACTCATGGTATTGGCTGGTGTGCTCCGCAGCAGGGAACCTGCAAGCTGACATTAAATGTTAAAGAGGGAGTTATTCAGGAGGCTCTTGTAGAGACGATAGGCTGTTCAGGTATGACTCATTCAGCAGCTATGGCGTCTGAAATTCTGCCTGGCAGAACAATACTTGAGGCTTTGAACACCGACCTTGTTTGTGACGCTATAAACACAGCAATGAGAGAGTTGTTCTTACAAATAGTTTACGGAAGAACACAGAGTGCCTTCTCAGAGGACGGACTGACGATCGGTGCTGGCCTTGAGGACTTGGGAAAAGGACTTCGCTCGCAGGTTGGTACAATGTACGGAACTTTGAAAAAAGGACCTCGTTATCTTGAGATGACCGACGGATATGTTACTGGAATTGCATTAAATGAAGATAATGAGATCATCGGTTATAAATATGTAAACTTCGGAAAGATGATGGATTACATAAAAGGCGGAGACGATGCAAACACGGCATTTGAAAAGGCTCAAGGACAATACGGAAGAGTAGACGACGCTGTAAAAATCGTTGATCCGAGAAAAGAATAGGGAGGATTATGAACAATGGCTTTATTTGAATCATATGATAGAAGAGAAAAACAAATCCTTGCTGTTTTAGAGCAGTACGGAATCAAATCTATAGAAGAGTGTGCTGAGATCACAAAGGCAAAGGGCTTGGATATATACAAGCAGGTTGAGAGTATTCAGCCTATTTGCTTTGAAAACGCTAAGTGGGCTTACACGGTAGGCTGTGCTATTGCTATAAAGAAGGGCTGCAAAAGAGCTGCAGACGCTGCCGCTGCAATCGGTGAAGGACTTCAGGCATTTTGCATTCCGGGTTCAGTTGCCGATCAGAGAAAGGTTGGTTTAGGTCACGGAAACTTAGGTAAAATGCTTTTGGAAGAAGATACAAAGTGCTTTGCATTTCTCGCAGGACACGAATCCTTTGCCGCTGCTGAGGGAGCTATTGGTATTGCGGAAAAGGCAAACAAAGTAAGAAAAGAACCTTTGAGAGTAATTCTCAACGGCTTGGGAAAAGACGCAGCACAGATCATTGCAAGGATAAACGGCTTCACATATGTTGAAACTGAAATGGATTACTATACAGGAGAAGTTAAGGAGGTATTCCGCAAGGCATATTCTGACGGACTTCGTGCTAAGGTAAATTGCTACGGTGCAAACGACGTTACAGAGGGCGTTGCTATTATGCACAAGGAGGGCGTTGATGTTTCTATTACAGGTAACTCAACCAACCCGACTCGTTTCCAGCATCCTGTTGCGGGTACATACAAGAAAGAGTGTATTGATCAGGGCAAAAAATACTTCTCAGTTGCATCAGGCGGAGGTACGGGAAGAACGCTTCACCCTGACAATATGGCTGCAGGTCCTGCATCATACGGTATGACCGATACAATGGGCAGAATGCACTCAGACGCACAGTTTGCAGGTTCGTCATCAGTTCCGGCACACGTTGAAATGATGGGACTTATCGGTATGGGCAACAATCCAATGGTAGGGGCTACAGTGGCTTGTGCTGTTGCTGTTGAAGAGGCTATGAAAGGCTAAAAAATAGTCATATAACAGAAAACAACCCTTCATCTAATTTTCAAGATGGAGGGTTGTTTGTTGATTTTTCCTACTTATTGCCTACCATGTTTTTTATAGAATATTGTTTCATTCCTTTTCTCCCTGATATTATAAAACCTCCTATGGTAGTTTATATTATACCATAGAAGGTGCTTTTTCCTATTGTCTATTTTTACTAGTTCTGTTCAGCTTGTAACGAACCAAAATGTTAAATATTTTTCGCCGCCTCTTTTAGTACAGCAGGCAATGATGATTTTATCGTCAGTGATACATATTCAATCAATTTATGTCTGTCGTAAGGCTGTTTGTTTTTTAACAGCTTTACGATCATTCCGACAATGGCTTCGGTATAGAAATCACATATAAATATTCTGAAGTTTTTATTGACTTCAATACCTGTAATTTCCTCATAGCGTTTGATTATGGTCATTACGATGCTGTTGAAATCATTGTTAAAAAATTTATTTAATTCGTTTGAGCCTATAGAGTCATAAGCGCAATTAAGGATATGCTTGTTTTCCTCTACATAGTCCAAAACGAAGTTTATAGCGTCCTCGTAGTCCAAAAGCAGGTCGAAGTTCTTTACAACTTCGATTGCTTCTTGTTCCAGCATCCATTTCAGCAAATCCTGAATATTTTCAAAGTGATAGTAAAATGTCTTGCGATTAATTTTGCAGTCGGAAACAATTTCACTTACGGTTATTTTAGAAAGCGGCTTTTTCTCCATAAATTTTTTGAGAGAAGCCGCTATTGTTTTCTTTGTATTAAAAGTTGTAATTTCGTGCTTCATTTTATGTACCTCCATATTTATTATACACTTGTCCTATAAAAATTTCAATGTATGATTTGTTAATTTTGACCGTCAAATGTACTTTTTTGTCCGTTTTTTCAACAATTGAGCTGATTTAACCATTGAAGTTATAAATTTAATATTTATAATTATACTTCAAAGGCAGGTGCGATAAATGAATGAACGAAAACAACTAAAATACAACATAGTTTTGAATACTAATATCGGGAATAAAATAGGAACACTGTCCGCAAAAATAAACGATGATACTTTAGAATGTGTTATTGCAGTTATGAAAAATGAAAATTATTTCAGCGGAACAATTAATTCCTATGGCAAGTTTAAAATTCAAGGACACTTAAAAACCCTAACGAATAATATAAACTGTAAAGGCGAGGGGTATCTGGACGATAGTTCGATTACTTTTACTCTTAATGCTGAGGGGCGGGATCTGATCGTCAGCGGTACATCAGTTGTAAAGGCAGGCGAAAATATATGAAAAAGCTATATGAGGGATTGATCGCAAAGCCAAAGTTTATAATGATTATATTTATACTGTTCGCGGTTTTTTGTGCATTGATAAGAGGCTTTGTTGAGGTCAACTATGATATAAACGATTATCTTCCAAAGGACAGTAAATCTACAGTTTCAATAGATGTAATGAACAAGGAATTTGACGGCGGGATTCCCAATGCAAGAGTGATGATTAAAGATGTAACTGTAGCTGAAGCGTTGGAATATAAGAACAAAATCGCAGATGTAAATGGCGTATCCGGTGTTACATGGCTTGATGACAGCGTTGATATTACTCAGCCGCTTGAAGTTATGGATAACGATATAGTTGAAACATATTATAAGGATAATACCGCATTGTTTTCTGTTACGATAGAAGAAGAGCATATCCTTGACGCAGTTTCAAATATTCGAGATATAATCGGCAATGACAATGCTATGGAGGGTTCGGCAGTATCTACTGCGGTAGCTACAGAGAACACGGTCAGTGAGATCTACAAGATTGCAATAATTGCGGTTATTTTTGTGCTTGCAGTTCTAATACTCAATACACTTTCGTGGGCTGAGCCAATCATTATTCTTTTAGGGCTGGGAATTGCAATTTTAATAAATATGGGAAGCAATGTTATTTTTGGCGAGATCTCATTTGTTTCAAACGCAGCAGGAGCGATCTTGCAGCTTGCCGTATCGCTTGATTACTACGTCTTTTTGCTGCATCGCTTTGAAGAAAGCAGAAAGGATTTCTCAAATCCAAGAGACGCTATGGTTGACGCTCTCTGCAAATCAACAAGTTCAATCCTTTCAAGCGGACTTACTACTGTTATAGGATTTGCCGCTCTTTGCTTAATGAGGTTCAGAATAGGTCCTGACTTAGGAATGGTTCTTGCAAAAGGTGTAGCTATAAGTCTGATAAGCGTTTTTGTATTTATGCCTAATTTTATTCTGTTGGTATACAGAATTATCGACAAAACACGTCATCGTCCATTTTTGCCTAAGTTTGAAAAATTCGGTAAATTTGTAAGTAAGGTTATGATACCTTTTGTCTGTGTTTTTGTTGTGGTAATTGTTCCTTCTTTTTTGGCTTCCAACTCAAATGATTACTATTACGGCTCTGCACATATTTTTAATGAGAAAACTAAACTGGGTTCGGATACCGCTCTGATCGAGCAGATCTTCGGAAGAAGCGATACATATGTACTTATGGTTCCAAACGGCGATAATGAAAAGATAAAAGAACTTTCTGATGAGCTTAAAAAGCTTCCTCAGGTAACGGATATTCTCTCATATGTTGATACGGTAGGAGAGGAAATTCCTGAAGAATATATTGATGATGATACACTGTCGATGCTTGTTTCGGATAATTTCAGCCGTATGGTCATAAATCTTGATACCGATTACGAGGGTGAGGATACATTTGAACTTGTTGAGAAAATCAGGAATACTGCTGAGAGCTTCTACAGAGACGAATATTATTTGGCGGGAAACGGCGTTAGCACATATGATTTGATGAAAACAGTTACAAGCGATATGATGAAGGTAAATCTTATTGCAATAGCGGCGGTTTTCATAGTTCTTCTGTTCACTATGAAATCAATTACTCTGCCGATAGTTCTTGTAACAGGTATTGAAACGGCTATATGGCTGAATTTATCAATCCCTTATTTCAACGGAAGTACAATTTTCTATATTGCATATTTGATAATCAGTTCTATTCAGCTTGGCGCAACGGTAGACTATGCAATCCTTTTTACAGACAGGTATATGGAGTTTCGTCAAAAGATGCCGAAAAAGCAAGCCGTTATCAGCGTGATTTCTTCATGCACACTTTCAGTTCTAACATCGGGAAGCGCACTTACAGTCGTAGGTTTTCTTTTGGGGCATTTTTCAACTCACGGACTTCTCGCTCAGCTTGGATTTTTTATAGGCAGGGGAACGCTGTTTTCATTGGCAATAGTAATGTTTGTTTTGCCCGGACTGCTTTTCCTGTTAGACGGGGTTATCAGAAAAACAACCGGAAAAACAGATTTTTATAATAATTGATGAGGTGATTGTGATGAGGTTTTTTAATAAAATTATTTCTGTAGTATTGTCAGTGTTGATTTTTATGTCGGTTGCTTTGACGGTTTCAGCGGAGGCTGCTGAAAAAGAAGAAGTGATTTATATTATGACCGGCGCTGACGGCTCGGTCAACGGGGTTTATGCAGTTAACATTTTTAACAGCGGAGATATTACTGACTACGGTGAATATGAAAGTGTAAAAATGCTAAACACAAGTGATAAAATAAGTGTTGACGGTGATAAAATAACATTTTCTACGAATTCCGATAAGGCATATATGCAGGGCACTTTGACAGATACTGAGATCCCATGGGTAATTTCAATTAAGTATTTTCTTAACGGAGTTGAAATGACTGCTGACGAAATAGCAGGAAAAAGCGGAGATTTGGAAATAAAGTTTGCAATTGAGAAAAACGAAAACTGTAAAACAGATTTTTTTGAAAGCTATGCTTTGCAGGCGTCATTTACACTTGACACTAAGCTATGTTCGGAAATAACCGCTGATGACGCGACAATTGCAAATGTGGGAAGTAACAAACAGCTTACATATACAGTTCTCCCGAATAAGGGCATTGACACGAAGATAACCGCAAAGGTCAATAACTTTGAAATGTCTGCGGTTTCAATAAACGGAATAAAAATGAATCTTGACTTAGATGTTGACAGCAGTGAAATAACAGACAAAGTAGGAGACCTCAGCGACGGAATTGACAAGATCGACGGCGGTGCAAAACAGGTTTACAACGGCTCAATTGAGTTAAAAGACGGTGGAAATACTTTAAAAAGCAATTCATCAAATATAGTTAGCGGAACTAAAAATCTTGATAATGGAGTTGATAAACTATTATCGGGTGTAAATACGCTTCAAGGCGGACTTGATGAGCTTAATACCCAGTCAGAAAATCTCACAAGCGGTTCTGCTCAGGTGAAAAATGCATTGGAGAAAATCCAAACTTCTCTTGATTCGGTTTCTGCTGACGCAGAAGTACTAAAAGAACTGACTTCTGCTTCAGGACAAATCAAAACTGCCATTACTAATTTGAAAAACGGCGCTTCAAAGCTTAAAAGTAATCTTGGATATGCACAATACAAAGCTGCAATGTCTGCAAACGGACTTGATATAGACAAACTTTCTTTAGGAAATTCTCAGGCAATTAAAAGCCTTACAGAGCAGATCTCGCAATTGAAAGGAACTCTTGAAAAAATTCAGGGGAATGAAACATATAAGGAACAGGCAGAAGAATTGCAGGCTCAGATCTCACAGCTTAGTGATATTGTAACCTTGCTGACAGGAAGCAATGGTGTGATCTCGGGTACTGAGCAATATCTTAACGGTTTGTCCGGAGGGGTTTCTGAACTTTATACGGGATTAGAACAGCTAGAAACAAAATATGCTGAATTTGACAAATCAATAAATACTTTGGCTAATAATCTGAGCAAAATGCTTGTAAACATTTCAAAGCTGTCTGATGGTATCGATACTCTTGTAAATCAATACAAAACGCTGGACGATGGGATTAAATCATACACTGATGGAGTTAAAAAAATTGTAAAGGGATATTCCAAAATCAAAGGCGGAGCGTCCGACCTTGCTAAAGGAAGCGATTCATTAGTTGAGGGAACAGAGGCTTTTGATGGGGGAATTGCAAGTCTATACAGTGGTATTTCGGAGCTGTCAGACGGAGCAGGAGAGCTTTATGATGGTACAGATAAGATTAAAAGCAAAACCTCAGGGATAGATAAGAAAATCAATGATAAGATTGATGATGTAATTTCTTCTATAAGCGGTTCTGACAGTAAAACCTGTTCGTTTGTATCTGAGAAAAATACAGATGTAACTTCTGTGCAGTTTGTGATTAAAACAGATAAAATTGAAGTTAAAGAAAAAGAAACAGAAAAAGCCAATAAGTCAGAAAAATTAACCTTCTGGCAAAAGCTGCTTAGATTATTCGGGATTTATTAAATTTGATAATATGACGTTATATAAAACTATAGAGCGAAGGAAGGAATACCTTTATTTCCATTTATGAGTCTTATTTTTTTACTGCGACGAAAAATTTGAGCCGTCAGAATTGATTCTGGCGGCTTTTATATGTAGCGTTTAGGCTAAAAAGAAATCCCTCAGTTCAACTTGGGGAAGAAAATGCTTAATGCATAATGCTGATAAATGTAATAAAGCGGTGATAAATTTTTCGGCATAAATTGACATTCTGTTTATCACATAACTATCATATAAATATCTTATAATTATATCGTTTCAGTTCATAAAAGGCAGTAATTATGTTTTTATTTGTTATTTTGTCTAAAACTTCATAAAATGCTTGAAAAAAGTAAGTAAATATGATAATATATAAAATATGTATAATTTAACATAATTACATAGATAAAAAATAGGACAGTAACGACTGAAATCTAAAGTTTTTTAGAATAAGGAGGTACGTATGCCTGAGAACAAGAAAGCAGACGATTTATCTGTTGACGATATTATCAAGGATGTTATGAGAAAAAAGAGAAGAGGCGAATCGGGTGGCTTTGTTTCTTCTTATAGTGTTAAATCTGATGATAATATAAATGTGAAAAAGTCTAATATCAAAACAGAGGACGTTAATTCAAAAGATTATTTTAAATCGTTCTATAATGACAGCAAAACTTCAGATAGAGCAGATAAAAAAATAAGTATGTATCATACAAATAGTTATGATGATGCACTGAAAACACAAAATGATTATTTGAAAAAAAATCTGAGCGAGACTAGTGACGCTGATAATAGCATTGATGATTCTATAACCGAATTGTTTGCAAATGCCGTTAAAAAAAGCGGTAAAAAACTTTCTCCTGCTCAGCAGGCAGCTATTAAAGAGGCCAGAAGTGCAAAGACTCAAAAGGCGTTTGATAATTCAGCAAAGCTGAAAAAGGCTGAACTTCAGGATCCTGCCAAGCCGGACGAGTGGAGAACCGATGGTATACCGCTTTCTGATTTGGTTGCAGGAGCAATGCAGGCTAGAAAAGGCTCGAAAACAACTATAAACGATATGTCTGAGCCTGTTAGTAATGCCAAAGTTTTTGACGTTGAGCCGGAAGCAAGAATAAAACCAAAACGCAGAAAATGGTCAGTCAAGAAAAAAGTGTCGGTTATTTTATGCTATGTTTTCGGAATCGTATTTCTGCTTTTCGGTGCAGGTATTTCGGTATTCGCAAGCTTTACGGGAATGCTTGACAGAAATAATAATGAAATAATAAACATTATCGATCCCGGTCAGAGTGAAATAGGTTCAAACGATACTGTAAATGCTGTAGATTATGAGAAAATGTTGGCTGATAAGCTAGCAAAATCAGCGGCAAATGTCGTTTCTGACAGCGATGTGACAAATATTCTTCTAGTAGGAGAGGATTTGAGAGATACAGTGGAGAACACTGATCAAACGAACGGAAATACCGACGTTATAATGATGGTTTCTATAAATACCAAAAAGGGAACTGTTACAACTACCTCGTTTATGAGGGATATTTATTTGCAGATACCGGGCTTTTATGCGGACAGAATCAATTCTGCATATTCAAAGGGCGGTATACCGCTTTTAGAGCAGACCATACAGGATAATTTCAGCGTAAAGATAGACAGATACTTAAAGGTCAATTTTTACTCATTTATTGATATAGTTGACACTATGGGCGGACTTGATATCAAAATCTCAAAGGAAGAAGCAATAGGTATGAGAGCTCCTTTGGGAGAGCAGAACAAATATCTTGGTAAAAAGTATGGAACAGACTACATAAAAAAAAGCGGAAAAATTCATATGAACGGCAATCAGGCGCTGGCATATGCAAGGCTTCGCAAGGTAGGAAACTCTGACTGGGAGAGAACTCAAAGACAAAGAACAGTAATTGATCTTATTGCAAATAAGACAAAGAAACTGTCGCTGACTGAGCTTAATTCACTGCTCAATAAGGTTCTTGGTAAGATCTCAACTGATTTGTCTGACGCAGAGATCGCATATTATCTGCTTCACGCTTCAACATATCTTAACTATGAGCGTGACCAGATTCAGATTCCGGCAGAGGGAACATATTCTTGCGAAACTATTCGCACTGCTGATGTATTATGTCCTGATTTTACATCGAATATCAGAACTCTACAGAAAAAAATATATGGATATTCTAAAATAAAAGACGATGAAACTGACTATACCTATGGTAATTCTTATAATACAGACAGTGATTCCAACCAAACATATTCAGACAGTGGATATAATTCATATGACAGTACAGAGGCTTATAATAATTACGATTCAGGAACTGCAAACACATTTTATTAATTAATATTTCAAAATAAAAAAGCATACTGCAGATTATTTGTTGTGGTATGCTTTTCTTTAAAGACATTTTTATCAAAATTGCTAAGTTTAATTTTTAATGCAGAAACAAAAAGTCTTACTGTTTTCAACTGCATGGTTGTATTTTTCAATAGTTTCGGCATATGCGTGTAAGCCGGCAGACGTATGGATATAGTCGTTGTGTTCATGTAGTGATAGCTGCATAGGTACAGGCAGTGAGAGAAAATATTTTCTAGTGCTTGAACTATTATAGATTAAATCCTGCAGGTTGTTGTAATACAATTAAATCACCTCTTGTTTATTGTTTGCAGAAATTTTCTGCAAATACATTTCGCTGTTAAGGGACTTATAAAAGTTATTATATTCAATTTAATTGAAAGTGTTAAAATATTTATATCTTTCGTGTATTGCGTTTTGTCTATATTAAAAAATCAGTTTATATAAGTAAAAACAGATATAATTTGAATAAATTTCATCTAAATTATAAACTTTTTAAGATTTTTATTGACTTTTTACAGTATATGTAATATAATTTAAGTGTGAAGTGATAAATGTTTTAAAAAAGCTTGCATTTGAATTTATTCGGTGCAGGCTTTTTTATTTTGTGTAGTTTTAATGTAGATTTATTTTATTATTTGTGTTATACTTATAATAACGGAAAATAAAATAATTATTTTTTAAAAACCGATAATACATAACGATAATATTATTTTGTTTTGCTTGAATATTATATAATTTTGACTGATTAAGGTTGAAAATATTTTGAGAATGATATAAAATAAAAACAGTTGGGATATGAGGGAGATGATCAATTGAAAATTCTTATTACTACAGACTGGTACAAGTCTGCGGTGAACGGTGTTGTGACATCGGTAAGAAACCTTGAGAACGGTCTGAGAAAACTCGGTCATGATGTAAAAATTCTCACTCTTTCAGAAACACGTTTTTCTTATATAAATGGAAATACAACGTATATAGGTTCAGTAAATGCTGAAAAAATATATCCTTGTGCAAGAGTTAAAATTCCTTTGAAAAGCAGATTGATTCAAAATATCATCAAATGGAAGCCTGATATTATTCACTCACAATGCGAATTCAGCACATTTTCACTCGCAAGGAAAATTTCAGACATTACGGGAGCGCCGATTGTTCATACTTATCATACGATCTATGAAGATTACACTCATTATTTCTCTCCAAGCATAAGGCTTGGACGCAGAGCGGTAAGGCTTTTTACAAGGTATATTGCAAGGCATGTCGATTGCATGATTGCCCCTACTGAAAAGGTTGAAAATATATTGAATAATTACAAGTGCAGAATTCCTGTTGAGGTTGTTCCGTCAGGTGTGGCTTTTGATACGATAGTTTCAGATAAAAACATAGATGAACGTGATGCGTTCAGGCGAAGTATCGGGATTAAAGAAGGTAAAAAGGTCATACTATATTCAGGGCGTCTTGCCGAGGAGAAGAATTTAGATGAAATAATAGATTTTCTGGGCAGAAACAAGCCGGAGAATGCTGTTTTTCTCATTGTAGGCGACGGACCTTGCAGAGAAGAGACTGAAAGAAAAATTGAAGAGTGCGGTTTGCAGGATATGACAATTATGACAGGTATGGTAGATTATAATGAAATGAAAAACTATTACTGTGCAGGTGATATTTTTGTCAGTGCGTCACAGAGTGAAACGCAGGGACTTACATATATTGAAGCCCTTGTAAACGGCCTGGTACTGCTTTGCAAGAAAGACAGATGTCTTGACAATGTTCTTTTAGACGGTATTAACGGATATTCTTATACAAATGAAAGTGAGTTTTCAGAGTATCTGAAACGCCTTTTGACTGAGGATATTTCAAATATGCAGGAAAAGGCGGCGGAAATTGCAAAACAAAAATTTTCAGTTGAAACCTTTGCAAAGCAAATGGAAAGCATTTATTACTCATTATTAAAACAGTATGCAAGAAATTCAATATCTGCCTGATAATTAATTCAATGACAGGCTTTGGAAAAAATCTTTAATAAAATAAAATGAATTTTATTAATTTCATTCTTTCAATTTATTTGTTGCTTTATAAAAAATTACCTCTTATATTGCAGAAAAAGAGAGTAATAATAATAAGGCAAACTCAAATTTACGAAAAGGAGTGAAATGAAATGAAGGGTGTTACTACAGAGCAGGGCAGACAGAATCTTGAAAAGTTCAAGATGGAAGCTGCAAACGAAGTTGGTGTAAACCTCAAGCAGGGTTACAATGGAGACTTAACATCTCGTCAGGCTGGTTCAATAGGGGGCCAGATGGTAAAAAAGATGATCGACGCATACAAAACAGCACAATAAGTATAGTTAATAGTATTATGACTGAATAATTATAAAACCCGGTATGAAATATCATATCGGGTTTTCATTTGTACAATTCTCACAAAATAAAATATAAGTATTTGTATAAAAAGTCTTAAATTGCCGTAAAGGCTTTAAAAAATAATTTTCTTGTGATATAATCAATAATGATACATATAAAAAGTTAATAGGAGGGAAATTATGTCACAGAATATTTGGCGTAATTTGAAATATAAAAATGTTGCAATACTGTTAGCTATAGTATTATTGTTTATTTTGATAATAGCATCATCATGCTCTAAGGGTGGTTCAGATAATAATAAAGGTAATGTTGTTTCTACGGTTGCAGCAAATAAAAAGCCTGAAAATTCTAAGTTAAAGGATGCTATTTCTGAAAATTCGCAGCTTGTTGCAATTGATAACAATATGCTTTATTACGGAAATCTGATTCTGGTTAATAAAGATTACGAATATGCCTTTAAGGACCAGGAACCGGAAAACCTTACATCAATGTATGATTACAGCACAAATAAAAACGGTAAAATGCGTTTTGCACTAACTGACTCGTCAGTTTCTGTTTCACAGAACTTTGCCGTTGCGTTAAGTAATTTACTTATCGACTTCTATAAAAAAACCAAAAACAATACCGTTATGCTCACGAGCGGTTATCGAACAGTCGAAGAGCAGAAAGAACTTTATGACTCTGATACTGAGTCGACAGGCTCTGCGTCCGTAAAATATAATAAAGAAGGCTTTTCTGAAAGCCATACGGGATTGGCTATAGATTTGGGTGTCAATACCGACGGCTATCCTAAATACAATGGTACAGGCGAGTTTCAGTGGATTACCGATAATGCCGCTAAGTATGGCATAATCACTCGTTATACTAAGGAAAAAGAGTCGATAACCAATATAGAAGCCGAGCCTTGGCATCTGAGATATGTCGGTGTGCCTCATGCCGAAATTATGGTTGCAAAATCACTGTGCCTTGAGGAATATATAGATTTTCTTAAAAGCTATTCGTATGCAAAACCGCTTATCTTTACCGCTTCTGATAATATAAAGTACGGAATTTATTACGTCAAGGCGGATAAGGAAACAAAGGTTCAGATTCCGCTAAATGAAAACGGAGAACAGTATAGCTATGAGATTTCGGGAAATAATACCGATGGCTTTATTATAACCGTTGATCTGGGTGAAGATGCGAAGGCAATTGCCGCTCAGACAACTACCTCTGCTTCAACATCGTCTCTTACAGAGGCTGCTGTCAATAACAGTACCCAGCCGACTCAGGCTACTTCTTCAGATAATTCAGAAACAGTTATTACCGCTTCTACAACTACTGTTACTCCTGAAGAGTAATAAAAAATATAACAGTTTGCGTCCTCTTCGCTAATAAAGGCGAGGAGGACTTTTTGTTTTTTAACCTAAATCTGTTTTGAATAAAGTTAAGTCTGTGATTTATAAATTATAAGCTGCAAATCATAGGTTATTTTTTATATTCTGAAAATTGCTGTTTTGGTTATTTTGACGAAACTTTGTCGGAGCTTAATTAAATAAACTGTTTGTATGTTATATATTCATCTCCCGTTTGTTCGTTCTGCCTAAAATGTAATCAGTCGATACTTCGTAGAAATCTGCAAGGATAAGTAAATGCTCGACAGGAATTGTTAAAGCACCCCTCTCGTATCTCGAGTATACAGTCTGACTTGTGAATAACATTTTTGCAACTTGTGTCTGATTTATGTCTTTATCTTCTCTTAGGTCTCTTAGCCGTTGAAAATACATATTTTTGCTCCTTTTTTGTACAATTTGACGAAATTTGTTTTAGTACCGATTTGTACTATTGACTTTATTACTTTTTGTGTGTATAATGACCATGTTAGTACTTTTTAGTACTAAAACCACGAAAAAAACGTTTTGGATATTTAGAAGAAGGTGGTTTGATTTTTAGAAAAACATAATATATTTATGTTAAAACAGGGAAGGTGATAACAAGGTCATAGTCATTTGTATTTAGGATTTAAATAATATTTAGGAGGAAAGAAGAAAATGAAATTCAAAAGAATTTTGTCGTTGTTAGCTTCTGCTGCAATGCTCGTTTCAGCATTGTGCGGCGCAATGACAATCACAGCGTCCGCTGCTACTACAACTGGACGTGCCGGCAACGGCGTCAGGTTTGAACTTGACACCACTGCCAAAACGCTTCGAATTTACAAGAGCACTGAAGACAGCGCAGGTGTTATGACCGACTACGAAAGTGCTAACGGTTCTGTTTGGAGCGGTCAGAAGGGTAACATTCAAACAGTAACTATTGAAGACGGTATTACTCATATAGGTGCTAATGCCTTTAATGGTATAACTAATATGAAGTCTGTAACTATACCTGAATCAGTTACTTCTATTGGTGACAGTGCTTTTTACGGATGTAATAATACTGCGCTTACTTATACTTTGCCAAGTAAGCTCGAAACTATCGGTAATTCGGTATTCTACAATAACAAAGTAAAGAACTTTGTTATTCCGGCATCTGTAAAAACTATCGGAGACAGCGCTTTCTATGGCGGTTCTACTACACAATCTATTACTTTTGAACCCGAAAGCCAATTGACAAGTATCGGTGATAGTTGTTTCTATAACAACAACAATACAAACCTTACTTCAATCGAACTTCCTGATAGTGTAACAACTATCGGAGCAAGTGCTTTCTATAATTGTAATAAACTCACCGGATTTACAATCCCAAGCAAGCTTGAATCTATTAGCGATAAGACATTTATGTCTTGTACAAAGTTGGCTACAATCAGCATACCGGCTACAGTTAAGACAATCGGTGCTCAAGCATTCTCAGGCTGTTCAGCTCTTACAAGCGTTGAATTCGCTGAGGGTTCTGCTTTGACATCAATCGGAAGTCAGGCATTCTATAACTGTAACAATGCTGGATTTACTGCAATTGATTTGCCAAGTACTTTAACGGAAATCGGCGAAAAGGCTTTCTATAATGTTAAGTTTACATCTCTTACAATTCCTGAGAGCGTTACAACTATCGGATTGAATGCTTTTCAGAGCTGTTCTAACCTTGAAACTGTTACTTTCGCAGGTACTAGCAAGGTTGACACTATTCCTGATTATGCATTTGCATCATGTGGAAAATTAGCTACAATTACAATACCGAATTCTGTAAAAACAATCGGAACTTATGCTTTTCAAAATTGTGCTAAGTTAGCAAAGATTACAATTCCAACTTCTGTTGAGACAATAGGAAACTATGCATTTGTAGGATGTTCAATTGCTACGCTTACATTTACTTCAGGTTCTAAGCTCACAACTATCGGTGATTATGCTTTCCAGAACTGTAAGGGTATTACAGCTGCTAGTATGCCTAATACTGTAACTTCATTAGGTAAATATGCTTTCCAGAACTGTTCTGCTCTTAAATCTGTTTCAATCCCTAACACTCTTACAAGTATTCCGGATTACGCATTCAACAGTACCGGACTTACATCAGTAAAAATTCCGGATAGTGTTGAAACTATCGGAAGCTATGCTTTCCAGAATTGTACAGGTATTACCGATCTTACTATCCCGTCAAATGTAACATCTATTGGAAGCTATGCATTTGGAAATTTAGGTATTACATCACTTAACGTTCCCGGAAATGTTGTAGAAATCGGCAGCAGTGCATTTTATGGTTGTAAACAGCTTGCAACTGTAACAATGCAAAGCGGAGTTAAAAAAATCGGTTCGTCAGCATTCAGCGGATGTTCATTGATTGCAAATGTAAATTGGTCTGATACTTTAGAGGCAATCGATTCTAGTGCATTCTCAAGCTGTAATAAAATTCAGGCAGTTGCATTGCCTTCAACAGTAAAAACTATTGGTTCTTCTGCATTCTCCAGCTGTACAGGTATCTCGGTACTTTCACTGCCAAGTAATTTGGAATCTATTGATTCAAGTGCTTTCAGCGGTTGTACAGGTCTTACATCTGTGTATATTCCGGGCGGCAGTGTTGGCTCAAGTGCATTTGCAAACTGCACTAATATAGCAAGCATTACTTTTGGTGAAAGAAAAGTGGAGTCAATTGGAGATAATGCTTTCCAGGGTACTGCAATTGCAGAAGTAACATTACCTTCTGTTGAATCAATAACGGGTAACCCGTTTGCTGATTGTGTAAACTTAGTGAATATAAATCAAAAAGGTGCCACCGGCAACTACTCTTCACAAAATGGAGTATTATACGATAGCCATGGTAATACTGTAATACTATATCCTATGGCAAGAACAGATGAAAATTATGAGCTTGGTCAGCAGACCAGAAACATTGGCAGCTACGCATTCCGTCTTTCATACAGCAGCAAGATCACGCCTCACTTAAAAAACGTAACCTTTAATAAATATGTAAGAGCAGAATCAATTGCATCAAATGCATTCCAATACTGCACAAGTCTTGAATCAGTTACTATGAGTGACTCTACTGATACATTCAGCGTAGGAGAAAGTGCTTTTGATCATTGTACAAATCTTAAAACATTTACAGCTCCGAAAATTGAAAGCATCGGCAGAAGTGCATTTGGTAATTGTACAAGTCTTGCAAGCATAACACTTCCTAACGGTTTGAAATCTGTTGGTTATGGTGCATTTGCGAAATGTACTGCACTTACATCTATAGTTTTCCCTGACACTGTTACTGAACAGGGTAGTGGTGTTTGCGAAGGATGTACTTCACTTGAATCTGCAGTATTATCAAACGGTGTAAAAGCTATTCAAGGTAACAGTTCATTTAACGGATGTACAAGTCTTACATCAGTTAAGCTGCCTGATTACTTAGAAACTCTTGACGGTTCTGCATTCTCAGGATGTACAAAGCTTAAGGCTATAGATTTACCTCCGACATTAAAAAGCTTAGGTACTTATGCATTCCAGAACTGTGAATCACTCACAGGAGAAGTAATAGTGCCTCCAGGAGTAACTTCTTTAGGCTGGAATGTATTCTCCGGATGCACAAATGAGGATCTGGTAGTACGTATAACAGGTCCGGCTACTTTAGTTAATTCAACATTCACCAATTTTAAGGGAACTATATATTGTTACAGTAAGACGACATATGATCAGGCAAAACAATATTATGAAACCACTGCAAAAGAAATTTTAATGCCTGTTGACTTTACGGCATTGCACGAACTTATTAAAGAAGCTAAGGCTCTATTATCAACAGACTATACATCACAGACATATGCACTTGTTATGGGAAGAATGGCAGCAGCAGAGGCAATTGTTACAGATTTGGATGCAAAACAGCTTACAGTAAACTCTGCGGCAGCATCGCTCAGAAGTGCAATAGATGGTTTAGTAAAGGCATTTGATGAATCAAAATACAACAAGCTTCAGGATACTATAGCAAATGCAAGAGCACTTATTCAAAGTGACTACACATCGGCTACATATACAGCAATGACTACTGCTCTCACAGCAGCAGAAGCTATTGAAGAGAGTAACTTCATTTCAGAGGTAGAGGCTGCAACAACGAAGTTACAAAATGCAATCAACGCTCTGAAACCGGCATATACAGACCCAGCAAACGCACCTAATCTTGAAGATATATATATTTATGCTAACGATGACCAGACAGAAGACGATGATGAATTACCTGAGTTTAACACAGTTGTTGCAGAGGGTGTAGCAGATGAATCAATGGCAGGAGCTACATCTATCAAATTCACAATTGACTGTGCAGCAGATACGAACTTCAACCCATATTGCTACATTTTCTTCAGAATAACCTTTGGTGAAAATGTTACAGAAAAGAACCAAGCAGGAAATTCAGGTTATACGAATGGATGCAAGGGACATGAAGTAACAATATCACTTACTAAGCCAATTGAAGCAGGTCAAGAATACAAGATCACAGCAAGAACCATGAGTTGGTGGAACAACTGTGCAGACTATGTATTCCAGGTTGTAAAAGCAGTTTTGATGAAGGGTACTGATACATTAGCAATTCTCGGATTTGATCCTAAGGCAGACCTTAAGACAGCAATTGAGAAGGCAGAAGCAGTAGACCAAAGCACTCTTGCAGAAGATCAGGCAGCTGCACTTCAGTCGGCAATTGATACTGCAAAGGCATTAGAGGAGTCGACAGATACGCTTCCAAGCGCAATGGAGGCAGCAATAAATGCAATTAACGAGATTACTAATAGTCTGACGCCTCCTGTTGAAATCGATAAGACAGCACTTGAGAACGCATTAGCTGAAGCTGAGAAGGTTGACACAAGCAAATACACAGAAGATACACTAGCAGCATTGACAGATGCAGTTGACGCAGCTAAGGCAGTTTTAGAGAATGAAAGTGCAACTCAGGAAGATATTGACAATGCTGCAAAGGCAGTTACTGATGCAATTAGTAATCTTGTAGAAGTTCCGGGTGACAATAAAGAACTCAGCAGTGAAGTTGCTGAAGCTGAGAAGATGGACACAACCGGATACACAAAGGAGACTGCTGATGCATTAGCAAAAGCAATCGAGGCAGCAAAGGCAGTTCTGTCAAACGAGAAAGCAACACAAACAGAAATTGACAATGCATTAAAGGCAGTCAAGGACGCAGTTGCAGGATTGAAGAAACAGGAAGAGCCTTCCAAGTCAGATCAGAAACCTGGCGACAACAGCAGTGTAAACAACAATAATAATTCTACTACAGTTGCAACAACAACGGCTACGACAGCACCTACAACAAGAGATCCTAAGCTTGTAGCAAAGGATAGAGATGCGGCACAGAAGGCAATGAACCAGGCTAAGATCACAAAGCTTAAGGTTAAGGCAAAGGCAAATAAGAAGATAACTGTAAAGTGGAACAAGGTAAAGGGAGCAAAGGGTTACCAGGTACAGGTATCTTCAAATAAGAAGTTCAAGAAGAGCAAGATATTAGTAAACAAGAAGTCAGTAACAAAGAAGAATATTACAATCAAGAACAAGAAGTTCAAGAAGGGCAAGACATATTACGTAAGAGTAAGAGCATATGCAACTTACAAGGATACAAACGGCGTTACACGCAAAGTAACAAGTAAGTGGAATAAGAAGCTCAGAAAAGTTAAAATTAAATAGCAGGGCGTTGCTCTGTTATAAGCAAGAGAAAGGAAGCAAGAACTGAATATTATAGCTTAATGCAAATAAATTCTGATATCTTGCTTCAGGTTCTTGCTTTTAATTAATAAGCTTTCTTCAAAAATATTCTTATATATGGCCGGCCCGTAAGGGCAAATAACGTCTGAACAGGGGATGGTTCAGGCGTTATTTTTTGCCAGCGAACCGCTGGAGGCTCTTCTGCCTTTGGGAAGTATGGATATATGTTATGGTTTCAGCAACGGCAGGTCGAACAAAGATATATAGGTATGATATTTTGATAAGCGAGCCGCTGGGGCACTGCTGCCTTTGGAAAGTATGGATATATGTTATGGTTTCAGCAACGGCAGGTCGAACAAAGATATATAGGTATGATATTTTAATAAGCGAACCGCTGTAGGCTCTGCTGCCTTTGGGAAGTATGGATATATGTTATGGTTTCAGCAACGGCAGGTCGTATAAAAATAGATAAGTTTAATTTTTTTATAATCGAGCCGCTGATGGTTTTTCCATATTTGGTGAGTATGATAAATGTTGACTTAATAAAACGATGCAACAGGTTAGTAAAAGTTATTATAATGATTGTAAAGGTTTTCATATAAGTCTGTAATCTGCTATTAATGTTATTTTCTAAAAAATTTTTTTAAAAAAAGTATTGACAAGTTTTTGGTATTGTAATATAATAATAAAATGTATCATAATGGAGTTTTGCACCTATTTACAACAAAATTCTGAGGTTAAGGGAAGTGAAATTTAGGTTTTTTTTAGCTATTTTTGTATATATGTGAAGCTGAAATGGTACACCCTAAGCTAGTTTAATTAGATTAAGGAGTGATTAAGCCTATGGTAAATGTCAAGGATGTTAAGCTTGGCAAAACAACCCGTAAGAGCTTTGCTAAGATCAACGAGGTATTAGAGATGCCTAATCTTATCGAAGTTCAGAAAAAATCATACAAATGGTTCTTAGATGAAGGTTTAAGAGAAGTATTCAGAGATGTAGCTGCAATTACCGATTACAATGGAACTCTTGAGCTGAGCTTCATTGATTACAAGATTGATGATGAGCCTAAGTATACAGTTGCTGAGTGTAAAGAAAGAGACGTAACTTACGCAGCGCCTCTCAGAGTAACAGCAAGGCTGAACAATACAGAAACAGGTGAAATCAAAGAGAGCGAAGTATTTATGGGAGACTTTCCTTTGATGACTGACAGCGGTACTTTTGTAATCAACGGTGCTGAGCGTGTTATTGTATCACAACTTGTACGTTCTCCGGGCGTATACTATGCGTGCGATAAGGACAAGACAGGTAAGGATTTATTTAAGTCCACTGTAATTCCGAGCCGTGGTGCATGGCTTGAATACGAAATGGATTCCAATGACGTTGTATATGTCAGAATTGATAAAAACAGAAAGATACCTATTACCACATTTATAAGAGCAATAGGTATAGGAACAAATACTGAAATACATGAAACATTTGGAGAGGACGAAAGACTTATCCAGACCATAGAGCAAAAGGATCAGACAGCAAACAGAGAAGAAGCCTTACTTGAGGTGTACAGAAAGCTGCGTCCTGGCGAGCCTCCTACAGTAGACAGTGCAGTTACGCATTTAAATAATTTATTCTTTGACCCTAAGAGATATGACTTAGCGAGATTTGGAAGATATAAGTTCAACAAAAAGCTTGGAATAGCTTCAAGACTGACAGGACATACTCTATCAAAGCCTGTAGTAAATCCACTTACCGGTGAAGTTATGGCTGATGCCGGTGAGGTTATAGATCCTAAAAGGGCAGAGGAAATTCAGCAGGCAGGCGTAAAGGAAGCTTTCGTCAATGTTGAAGTTAAAGAAGTCTTGAATATTGAGGGCGAAATAGTAAATAAAATTGAAGAAAAAGAAGTCAAGATAATCGGAAACGGAATGGTTGACATCAAAAAGTATGTCGACTTTGATGTTGAGGAGTTCGGTATAAATGAAATGGTCTCTTTCGATGTGCTGAAAGAAATTCTTGAAACTTCTGAAAACGAGGACGAACTTAAAAATAATATTAAAGAACATGCAGATCAGCTTGTTTCAAAGCATATAACTATTGATGATATAATCGCAACGGTTTCATACTTTTTGAATCTGTGCGAGGGCGTCGGGGTTGTAGATGATATTGACCATCTGGGCAACAGAAGAATAAGAAGCGTTGGAGAACTTTTGCAGAACCAGTTCAGAATCGGCTTTACCAGAATGGAAAGAGTAGTTCGTGAGAGAATGAACATTCAGTCTCAGGATCTAGAGGTCGTTACTCCTGCCGCTCTTATAAATATAAGACCTATTACAGCGGCTATCAAAGAGTTCTTTGGTTCTTCTCCGCTCTCTCAGTTTATGGATCAGAACAATCCACTGGCTGAGCTAACTCATAAGAGAAGACTTTCAGCTCTCGGACCGGGCGGTCTTTCGCGTGACAGAGCCGGATTCGAGGTTCGTGACGTACACTATTCTCACTACGGAAGAATGTGTCCTATTGAAACTCCTGAAGGACCGAATATCGGACTTATTTCATATCTTGCGTCATTCGCAAGAATAAACGAGTACGGTTTTATTGAGGCTCCGTATAGAAAAGTCGATAAGAAAACAGGCGTTGTTACCGATGAAGTTGAATATATGACGGCTGATGTTGAGGATAACTTTATTGTTGCTCAGGCTAATGAGCCACTGACCGATGACGGAAAATTTGCAAGAGCAAAGGTAAACGGACGCTACCGTGACCAGATCTCAGAGTTTGACAGAGAAGAAGTTGACTATATGGACGTTTCTCCTAAGATGGTTGTTTCTGTTGCTACGGCAATGATTCCTTTCTTGGAGAACGATGACGCTAACCGTGCTCTTATGGGCTCTAACATGCAGCGTCAGGCTGTGCCTCTGTTAAAGACCGAAGCTCCTATCGTCGGAACGGGTATGGAGTATAAGGCTTGCGTTGACTCGGGCGTTGCGGTTGTCGCTAAGGAAGACGGCGTTGTTATTAGAGTATCGGCAGATGAAATAGTTGTTCGTGAGAACGGCGGAAATGTCAGAACTTATACTCTTACAAAATTCAAGCGTTCTAATGCAGGTACTTGTACAAATCAGAGACCTATCGTCGAAAAGAACGAGAAAATCGAAAAGGGTCAGGTTATTGCTGACGGTCCTGCTACTTCAAACGGAGAAATTTCTTTAGGAAAGAACGCTTTGATAGGCTTTATGACTTGGGAAGGATATAATTACGAGGACGCTGTTCTTCTTAATGAAAATCTTGTCAAGGACGATAAATATACTTCTATTCATATTGAGGAATACGAGATAGAAGCAAGAGATACAAAGCTCGGTCCTGAGGAAATCACAAGAGATATTCCGAACGTCGGCGAGGACGCACTAAAAGACCTCGATGAGGACGGAATTATCAGAATCGGCGCTGAGGTTAGGTCGGGAGACATTCTTGTAGGTAAGGTTACGCCTAAGGGCGAAACTGAACTTACTGCCGAGGAAAGACTTCTCCGTGCTATTTTCGGCGAAAAGGCAAGAGAGGTAAGAGATAATTCTCTTAAAGTTCCTCACGGTGAATCGGGAGTTATTATTGACGTTAAAGTATTCACCAGAGAAAACTGTGACGAGCTGTCTCCGGGAGTTAATAAACTTGTAAGATGCTATATCGCTCAGAAAAGAAAGATAAGCGTCGGAGACAAAATGGCAGGCCGTCACGGAAACAAGGGTGTAGTTTCAAGAATCCTTCCTCAGGAGGATATGCCGTTCTTAGAAGACGGAACGCCTCTTGATATAGTATTGAACCCTCTTGGAGTGCCTTCACGTATGAATATCGGACAGGTGCTTGAGGTTCATTTGGGTATGGCTGCCAAAAAGCTCGGCTGGAAGATAATGACCCCTGTATTCGACGGTGCGCACGAGGAGGATATCCGTGAGTGCTTTAAGGAAGCAGGTATGGCAGAGGACGGAAAGGTTACGCTTTATGACGGAAGAACCGGAGAAAAGTTCGATAACCGTGTTACTGTCGGATATATGTATTATCTCAAGCTCCACCACCTGGTAGACGATAAAATTCACGCACGTTCTGTCGGCCCTTATTCGCTTGTTACTCAGCAGCCTCTCGGAGGTAAAGCTCAGTTCGGCGGACAGAGATTCGGAGAAATGGAAGTATGGGCACTTGAAGCTTATGGTGCTGCATATACATTACAGGAGATTCTTACTGTAAAATCCGATGATACTTTAGGACGTGTTAAGACTTATGAGTCGATCGTTAAGGGACAGAATGTTCCTAATCCGGGAATACCTGAGTCATTCAAGGTACTTGTAAAAGAACTTCAGTCACTTTCGCTTGACGTAAGAGTATTGGATGCAGCCGGAGAGGAAATCGACTTAAAGCAGTCTCTTGAGGACGAGGATATTGCACCGAAGCCTACTATTGACGATGATATTCAGATGTCTCTTGAGGATGATGACCTTAATGATGGATTTTTTGCAGAGGACGTTGGAGGAAATATCGAAAGTATTGACATCGACGAAGAAGATGATGAAGACTTGGACGATTTGATAGATGATGAGTCTGACTTCTTTGAGGACGATATCGGGGAGGATTTTGAAGAGACAATCGAGGACGATATCGAGAACGATACTTCACGTGAAGTTAATAATGTTAATGAAGAGTAAATTGTTTTTTCGAAATGCTTAAACTAAAGGAAGAAGGGTCGAATATTGGAATTTAATACTTTTGATTCAATAAAAATCGGTCTTGCGTCGCCTGAGAAGATCAGAGAGTGGTCTTATGGAGTTGTTACAAGACCTGAAACGATAAATTACAGGACTCAGAAGCCTGAAAAAGACGGACTTTTTTGTGAAAAGATCTTTGGACCTTCTAAGGACTGGGAGTGTCACTGCGGAAAGTATAAGAAGATTCGTTTTAAGGGTAAAGTTTGTGAGAGATGCGGAGTTGAGGTTACCCGTGCTAAGGTAAGACGTGAGAGAATGGGTCATATTGAGCTTGCCGCTCCTGTTTCGCACATCTGGTATTTTAAAGGTACTCCTTCAAGAATAGGTCAAATGCTTGAGATTTCTCAGAAGCGTTTGGAAGAGGTTTTGTACTTTACAAAATATATTGTAATTGATCCGGGAGATACCGAGCTTGAAAGATGTCAGCTTCTCACTGAGAAAGACTATGTCGATATGAGAGAGAAGTATGAGGATAAATTCAAAGCAGGAATGGGTGCTGAGGCTGTTAAAGAGCTTTTGTCGCAGATAGATTTAGATAAACTTTCAAACGAACTCAAGTCAGAGCTTGACGGGCTTCCGTCAGGACAGAAGAGAATTAAACTTTTGAAAAGACTTGAAATCGTTGAGGCTTTCAGAACTTCCGGAAACCGTCCTGAATGGATGATTTTAGACGTAGTTCCTGTTATTCCGCCTGAGCTAAGACCTATGGTTATGCTCGACGGAGGAAGATATGCAACCTCTGATTTGAACGATCTATACAGAAGAGTTATAAACAGAAACAATCGTTTGCAGAGAATGTTAGAGCTTCAGGCTCCTGACATTATCATCAGAAATGAAAAGAGAATGCTTCAGGAGGCTGTTGACGCACTTATAGATAACGGCAGACACGGCAGACCTGTTACAGGACCGAACAACAGAGCGTTCAAGTCTCTTTCTGATATGCTAAAAGGAAAGCAGGGACGTTTCCGTCAGAACCTGCTCGGAAAGCGTGTTGACTATTCGGGACGTTCGGTTATCGTTGTGGGACCGGAATTAAAGATGTATCAGTGCGGTCTGCCTAAGGAAATGGCTCTTGAGCTGTTCAAGCCGTTTGTTATGAAAAGACTTGTGGATACAAATCCGTCAATAAACATTAAATCCGCAAAGAAAATGGTAGATAGGGCAAAACCGGAGGTATGGGATGCACTTGAGGAAGTAATTAAGGGTCACCCGGTGCTTCTAAACCGTGCGCCTACGCTTCACAGACTGGGTATTCAGGCATTTGAGCCTGTGCTTGTAGAGGGAAGAGCGTTAAAGCTTCACCCGCTTGTATGTACGGCTTACAACGCTGACTTCGACGGCGACCAGATGGCTGTTCACGTTCCGCTGTCGGCTGAGGCACAGACAGAAGCCCGTTTTCTGATGCTTGCCGCAAACAATCTATTAAAGCCGTCAGACGGACGTCCTGTTGCTATTCCTACACAGGATATGCTGCTTGGCTCTTATTACCTTACTCTCTTGAAAGATGGGGAAAAAGGCGAAGGTAAGATGTTCAAGGATGTAGAAGAAGCGCTTATGGCTTACGACGCAGGAGTTGTTTCACTGCATGCCGCTATAAAGGTTAAAATTACAAGGCAGGTTGGCGACAAACAGGTTTCAAGAATTATAGACGCAACTGTCGGAAGGCTTATATTCAACGAAAACATTCCGCAGGATCTAGGCTTTGTTGATAGAACAAATTCAGAAAAGCAGTTTGATTTAGAGGTTTCATTCCTCGTAAAGAAGAAACAGCTTTCTGATATTATTGAAAGATGTATCAAAATTCACGGAACGACAACGACCAGTGAAGTTCTGGATAAAATCAAGGCTACAGGATATAAGTATTCAACAAAGGCTGCAATAACTGTTGCGGTTTGTGATGCTGAAATCCCTGCGGCTAAAAAGGATATTATCGAAAAGGCTGACGAGATGGTCAGCAGAGTTGATACCCAGTATAAGAGAGGATATATCTCAAGAGAGGAAAAATCAAAGAGATTTATTGAGATCTGGAATAACGCTACTGATGAGGTTACCAATGCTCTTAAAGACGGTCTTGACCCGTATAACCCGATCAATATGATGGCTGATTCGGGAGCCCGTGGTAGTATCAACCAGATAAGACAGCTTGCAGGTATGCGTGGACTTATCGCTAACACATCGGGTTCGACTATTGAGATGCCTATTCGTGCTAACTATCGTGAGGGACTTAATATTCTCGAATACTTTATTTCATCTCGTGGTGCGAGAAAAGGACTTGCCGATACTGCGCTTAGAACCGCTGACTCAGGTTATCTGACCAGAAGACTTGTAGACGTATCGCAGGATGTTATTATTCACGAGGAGGACTGCGGTACAACTCATGGTATAGATGTATTTGAAATCAAGAACGGTAACGAGATGATAGAGCCTCTTAATGAGAGACTTGTCGGACGTTTTCTTGTTGAGGATCTGGTTGACGAAGAAACAGGCGAGCTTGTTATTTCTCACAACAAGCTTATGAATGAGAGCGACGCTGACAGGGTTGCCGAATATATGAAAGAACACAAAATTGATAAGATTAAAATTCGTTCGGTTCTTCATTGCGAATCAGAGCATGGCGTTTGCGCTAAATGCTACGGCGCTAACCTTGCGAACGGTAATCTTGCTTCTGTCGGCGAGGCTGTAGGAATTATCTCTGCACAGTCTATCGGTGAGCCTGGTACTCAGCTTACAATGAGAACCTTCCATACAGGAGGTATCGCTTCTGCTGAGGATATTACGCAGGGTCTTCCTAGAGTTGAAGAGCTGTTTGAGTCGAGAAAGCCAAAGGGCGCTGCTATTATTGCAGGCATTAACGGAACAGTTCGTATTGAAGAGGTAAAAAAGACAAAGCAAATCGTTATCACAAACGAGGATATAAACAATCCCGAGCAGGAAAGTTATACAATTCCTTACGGTTACAAGATAAAGGTTCACGAGGGGGATGTGGTTAAAGCCGGAGAACCTCTAACTGAGGGTTCTATTAATCCTAATGATATTCTGGCTGTCAACGGTGTTGAAGAGGTTCAGAACTATATCATCACCGAGGTTCAAAAGGTTTACCGCTTACAGGGTGTTGACATCAATGATAAGCATATTGAGGTTATCGTTCGTCAGATGATGAGAAAGGTCAAGGTGGACGATCCAGGAAGCAGTTATCTTCTTCCGGGAGCTTTGGTTGACGCACATGAAATTGCGGCAATCAACCGAGAAATCCAAAGTGAAATTGACGCAGGCGACATTAATGCAAAACTTGTAACCACTATTCCGGTTCTTCAGGGTATAACAAAGGCTTCGTCAAATTCAAACAGCTTTTTGTCTGCCGCTTCTTTCCAGGAAACTACAAGAGCACTTACAGACGCTGCTATTCGCGGAAAGAGCGACCATCTTGTCGGGCTTAAGGAAAACGTTATTATCGGTAAACTCATTCCTGCCGGAACGGGTATGGACATTTATAACAATGTTCAGATCGCTAATACAGCAATTCCTGAGCAGTCGGCAACTACCGTTTAATAAAAATTTCAGAACAGCTCTTAAAAGGGCTGTTCTATTTTATCAATTCGCTAACTATTTTTGCAAATGAAAACTACGCCATTGGAAAATTATCATCATTTTTCTATATAAATGCTTGACAAATGAAATTATTAAGTATATAATGTTTCTTATGCTGACCTCGTATGGTCTGCGGAAGATTTTAGGAAAGGAGAGAGAAGATGCCTACATTTAATCAGTTAGTAAGAAGCGGAAGAAAAATGTCTACGTCAAAGTCAACTGCGCCTGCTCTTCAAAAGGGCTTTAACGCTCAAAAGAAGGCTGTAATTGACCAGAGCTGTCCGCAAAAACGCGGCGTTTGTACAGCAGTTAAAACAGCTACACCTAGGAAGCCTAATTCAGCTATGAGAAAGATTGCCAGAGTAAAGCTCACAAACGGTCAGGAAGTTACTGCATACATTCCGGGCGTTGGTCATAATCTTCAGGAGCACAGCGTTGTTATGATCAGAGGCGGAAGAGTTAGAGACCTTCCGGGTGTGCGTTATCACATCATCAGAGGAACTCTTGACGCTCAAGGCGTAACAGGAAGAATGCAAGCCCGTTCAAAGTACGGTGCGAAGAGACCAAAGGGCAAATAAGCCTGAAAATTAAGGTAAAACTCAATAACCACAGTTAATGTGGAGTATTATATATATAGTACCTCTGCATTGGACTGACGGGGCTGCGGTCAAGACCGCAGAGCGAGTACCTATGATATCATTCTATGAAGGAGGGAATTATAGTGCCAAGAAGAGGTAAAGTTGCAAAAAGAGATGTTTTGCAAGACCCGATATACAAATCAAAGCTGGTAACACGTCTTATCAACAACGTAATGCTTGACGGTAAGAAGGGTGTTGCTCAGAAGATAGTATACGGAGCATTTGAAATTGTAGAAGAAAAAACAGGAAAGCCTGCATTAGAGGCTTTCGAGCAGGCTATGGAAAATATTATGCCAAGCCTTGAGGTAAAGGCTCGCCGTGTCGGAGGTTCGACATATCAGGTGCCTATGGAGGTACGTCCGGAAAGACGTCAGACACTGGGGCTTAGATGGCTGACAAACTATGCTAGAGCAAGACATGAAAAAACTATGAAGGAAAAGCTTGCAGCAGAGATTATGGACGCAGTAAACGGCGTTGGAGGAGCTTGCAAGAAGAAAGACGATACGCACAAAATGGCAGAAGCAAACAAGGCTTTCGCTCACTATCGTTGGTAATATTAATAGGAGGATTTTATGGCAAGAGATTGTTCATTACAGGATACCAGAAATATTGGTATCATGGCTCATATTGATGCTGGTAAGACCACCACAACTGAGCGTATCCTATTTTATACAGGTATTAACCATAAGATAGGTGAGGTTCACGAGGGTGCCGCTACTATGGACTGGATGGAGCAGGAGCAGGAAAGAGGTATTACAATCACTTCGGCTGCAACTACTGCATTCTGGAAAAATCACAGAATCAATATTATTGACACTCCCGGACACGTTGACTTTACAGTTGAGGTTGAGCGTTCGCTGAGAGTTCTTGACGGATCTGTAACAGTTCTTTGTGCAAAGGGCGGAGTTGAGCCGCAAACTGAAACAGTATGGAGACAAGCAGATAAATATAGTGTTCCGAGAATGGTATACGTTAACAAAATGGATATCATGGGAGCAGATTTTTACAACGTAGTCGATATGTTGAAAACAAGACTTAAAACAAACGCAGTTCCGATTCAGCTGCCAATAGGTGCTGAGGACACTTTCAAGGGAGTTATAGACCTTCTTGAAATGAAAGCGTATGTTTATTATGATGATCTTGGAAAAGATATACGAGTTGAGGAAATTCCTGATGATTTGAAGGAAAAAGCTCAGCAGTATCACGATGATATGATCGAACACGTTGCAGAACAAGACGAAGAGATAATGATGAAGTATCTTGACGGTGAAGAGCTTACTATTGATGAAATCAAGCTCTGCATCAGAAAGGCTACTCTGGCAAACCATATGGTGCCTGTGGTATGCGGTACTTCATACAGAAACAAGGGCGTACAGAAACTGCTTGACGCAATTGTTGACTATATGCCTTCACCGGTTGACGTTCCTGCAATCAAGGGTGTAAACCCTGATACAGACGCTGAGGAGGAAAGACCTTCGTCAGATGAAGAACCGTTTGCAGCGCTCGCATTCAAGATTGCTACCGACCCGTTTGTTGGAAAGCTCTGTTTCTTTAGAGTATATTCGGGAGTTCTTGAAAAGGGTTCGACTGTATACAACGCTTCTAAGGACGACAACGAGAGAATCGGTAGAATTCTTCAGATGCACTCAAATAACAGAAAAGATATAGATCAGGTTTATGCAGGCGATATTGCCGCAGCCGTTGGTTTGAAGAATACGGGTACAGGAGACACTTTGTGTGATGAAAAGCACCCAATTATTCTTGAGTCTATGGAATTCCCTGACCCTGTTATCGACTTGGCTATTGAGCCTAAGACAAAAGCAGGTCAGGAGAAGATGGGTATTGCTTTGTCAAAGCTGGCTGAAGAAGACCCGACATTTAGAACTCACACCGATGAAGAAACGGGACAGACAATTATTTCAGGTATGGGTGAACTTCACCTTGAAATTATCGTTGACCGTCTGCTTCGTGAGTTTAAGGTAGAGGCTAATGTCGGAGCACCTCAGGTTGCTTACAAGGAAACTATCAGAACTACTGCTGATGTCGACCATAAGTATGCAAGACAGTCAGGAGGTAAAGGTCAGTACGGACACGTTAAGATCCTTGTTGAGCCTAACGTTTCAGGCAAGGGCTATGAGTTTATCAATAAAATAGTCGGAGGAGCCATTCCTAAGGAATATATCCCTGCTGTTGATGCGGGTATTCAGGGAGCAATGCAAAGCGGTGTATTGGCAGGCTATCCTGTAGTTGACGTTAAGGTAACTCTTTACGACGGATCATATCACGAGGTCGACTCATCTGAAATGGCATTTAAGATTGCCGGTTCTATGGCGTTTAAAGAGGCTATGAAGAAGGCTGACCCTGTTATTCTTGAGCCTATAATGAAGGTCGTAGTTATCGTTCCTGAGGAATATATGGGAGACGTTATCGGTGACCTAAACTCACGCCGTGGTCAGATTCAGGGTATGGACGCAAGACCAGGTGCACAGCAAATCAACGCTTTAGTACCGCTTTCTGAAATGTTCGGATATTCAAACGAACTGCGTTCAAGAACACAGGGACGTGGTCAATATTCAATGGAGCCTGACAGTTATATTGAGGTTCCGAAGTCAATTGCAGAAAAAATTATGTCAAACAGAAGCAAGAATAACGACTAAAATATGTATTTAGATAAAAAAATACGTAAAAAGACTTGAAATTCTTGGGGAAGTAGGGTATAATACTTTTGTAACTTTTAAAAAGTAAAAAATATCAATTTATTTTTAAGGGAGGAAATCCAAATGGCAAAGGAAAAATTTGAAAGAACTAAACCCCATGTCAACATTGGTACTATTGGACACGTTGACCATGGTAAAACAACTTTAACAGCAGCAATCACAAAGGCACTTCATTTAAAGGGTCTTGCACAGTTTGAGGCTTATGATAAGATCGACGGCGCTCCTGAGGAGAGAGAGCGTGGAATCACAATCAACACAGCTCACGTTGAGTATGAAACAGATAAGCGTCACTATGCACACGTTGACTGCCCGGGACACGCTGACTATGTAAAGAACATGATCACAGGTGCTGCTCAGATGGACGGAGCTATCCTCGTTGTAGCTTCATCAGACGGACCTATGGCTCAGACAAAAGAGCACTTGCTTCTTGCTCGTCAGGTTGGAGTTCCATATATCGTAGTATTTATGAACAAGGCTGACCAGGTTGACGACCCAGAGCTTCTTGAGCTGGTTGAAATGGACATCAGAGAGACTCTTAACGAGTATGAATTCCCGGGTGATGATATTCCGATCATCAAGGGTTCAGCTCTTAAAGCATTAGAGGCTCCGGACGATATTAATGATCCTGCATACGCTCCTATTCTTGAGCTTATGGATGCAGTTGACGAGTATATTCCAACTCCTGAAAGAGCTTCTGACCAGCCGTTCCTTATGCCTGTTGAGGACGTTTTCACAATCACAGGACGTGGAACAGTTGCTACTGGTAGAGTAGAAAGAGGAAGACTTACAACCGGCGACGAAGTTGAAATCATCGGTTTGACAGAGGAAAGAGCTAAGACAGTTGTAACAGGTATCGAGATGTTCAGAAAGATTCTTGACTACGCTGAGGCTGGAGATAACATCGGTGCTCTTCTACGTGGAGTTCAGAGAGAGGACATCGAAAGAGGTCAGGTTCTCTGTGCACCTAACTCAATTCACCCGGAGACAAAGTTTAAGGGTCAGGTTTACGTATTGAAGAAGGATGAAGGCGGACGTCATACACCTTTCTTTAACAACTACAGACCTCAGTTCTATTTCAGAACAACTGACGTTACCGGCGTTATCACACTTCCTGCTGACAAGGAAATGTGTATGCCTGGCGATAACGTAGAGATCGGCGTTGAACTTATCACTCCAATCGCTATTGAAGAAGGACTTCGTTTTGCTATCCGTGAGGGCGGCAGAACAGTAGGTTCAGGCGTTGTTACATCTATCGAAAAGTAATTAACGTATAAATATAAAAGCCATCGGAACTTTCCGATGGCTTTTTGTTTACAGCTTTTATTTTGTATGGTACAATAAATCAATAAATAACTGATCGGAGAAGTAAAATGGATAAAATCTTTTATATGAACAGAGCGTTGGAGCTTGCAACTAAAGCGGCAGAGATCGGAGAAGTTCCTGTAGGGGCAGTTGTTGTGAATAACAAAACAGGAGAAATAATAGGAGAAGGCTATAATCGCCGTGAAACAGATAAATCTCCGCTTGCACACGCTGAGATAATTGCCATTAACGAGGCAAGCAAAAATCTTGGAGGCTGGAGACTTATAGGCTGCGATATATATGTTACACTTGAGCCTTGTGCTATGTGTGCAGGGGCAATTATAAACAGTCGTATAGAAAAGGTTTATATCGGAGCATTCGACCATAGATTCGGGGCTGTGGGTTCTACAATAAATCTGTTCGACGGAAGGTTTAATCATTGTCCGAAGGTTGAAAGCGGAATTTTACTTGATGAATGTTCTGATATAATAAAGGATTTTTTTAGGCGGTTGAGGGATAAAGAAAATTCGTAGTAATATAGTTTTTTATTTATTTGAAAGGCGGTAAAATGTATAAGTTAATTTTGCTTGATTTAGACGGAACGCTGCTTAGAAGTGATAAAACTATTTCTGAGTATAGCGTTAAAATGCTTGATATTTGCAGGCAAAAAGGAATGATGATAGGTTTTTCTACTGCTCGTGGTGAAAGCAATGCAAAACAATTTATAGAACAGATAAAGCCCGAAATTATCATCTCAAGCGGAGGTGCTTTAGTTACATATAAGGAGAATATAATTTATACTTGTATGTTTTCCGAATCGGAAACAAAAACGCTTATTAAAACTGCTTTATCCGTTACTGATAACGAGTGTGAAATTACAGTTGATACATTAAACGGTCATTATTGGAATTATAAAATCAATCCGAATTATTCGGATTGGGGAGAAATCATTCATACAGATTATACTGATTTTTGCGAAAGCTCTTTGAAAATATGTATACAAACAAACGATTATTCAAAGGCTCAAAAGATTGCGAAAAGTGTGGAAAATTGTACTTTTACAAAATTTTCAGATGTTGATTGGTATAAGTATTCAAAGCAGGGTGCGTCTAAGGAAAGTGCGATAGAGGCAATTGAAAAAACGCTGTCAATTTCGCCAAATGATATTATTGCGTTCGGAGACGATTATGTTGATTTGGAAATGTTGAAATGCTGCGGTAAAGGTATAGCTATGGGTAATGCTATTGAGGAGGTTAAATCAGCTGCCGATGATGTAACAGAAAATAACGACAATGACGGAGCGGCAAAGTATTTGGAAAAAATTATTTTATAGTGAGAATTAAAAAGGTGTACATCAAAATTAGATGTACACCTTATATTTTTATCTGACAGTCAAATGTTTGTGTTCTTTAAGAAGATTTTTTATTTTTTCGTGAGGGTCAATTATAGATGAAATTGATAAATCGTGATTTAACGAAGCTATGAAGTATGCAATATACTTTGAAACATCAACCTCATAAAACCAGTCTCTGCTTAAAAGCTCAGGAGAGCGATAGGTAAGATTAGAACCGAAAACTCCGTCAATTATGCCGTCTTTAACAGCCGTGTCGAATTTTTCAAGACCGTTTGTAAATATCGCATAGGTAGCGTAAGCGTATATTTTTCTAGCCTTTCTCTTTTTTAGTTCGTAGGCGAGGTCGAGTACAGACTCACCCGAAGATATAATGTCGTCTGCTACGAAAACGTCTTTGCCCTCGACGTCGTTACCCAGATATTCGTGAGCAACAATTGGGTTTCTTCCGTTTACAACAGTCGAATAATCACGCCGTTTATAGAACAGCCCGAGATTAACGCTTAAAACTGAAGCATAATACATATTTCTGTTAATAGCGCCCTCGTCCGGTGATATGATCATAAAGTGGTCTTTGTCAATGACTATGTCGTCAAGGTTTCTGAACATCGCCTTTAACACCTGATACGACGGAATTATATTGTCAAAGCCCATCAGCGGAACTGCGTTCTGTACTCGGGGGTCGTGTGCGTCAAAGGTGAGAATATTTGAAACGCCCATAGCCTCAAGCTCCTGAAGAGCAACTGCACAGTCTAAAGATTCACGATAGCTTCTTCTGTGCTGTCTTCCGCCGTAGAGAATAGGCATAATAACATTGATTCTATGTGCTTTTCCGCCGGCAGCCTGAATGATTCTCTTTAAGTCCTGATAGTGGTCGTCTGGAGACATATGGTTCTTCATTCCGAAATAATCGTATGTGCAGTTGTAGTTTCCCACATCGCAGATAATGAACAGGTCATCGCCCCGAACGGTAGATTTTATAATACCTTTTCCGTCACCTGATGCGAATCTAGGACAGTCAACTTCAATCAGATAGCTGTCTTTGAGAATTCCGCTTTCTGCCGCCCATTTTGTAAGGTAGCCGTCGATTTTAGCGCAAATCTCCTGAGTGCCGTTCATTCCGATGATCCCTAAAGGTCCAACCTGTGTTTGCGGTTCAAATAAAACACCGTTAGTATTGCTTGTCATAAAAAATCTCCTTATATATAAATTTAAAATATATCCTGCTTTTTCTTTCTTGAACGTCTTATATTCAGGAAAAATGTAAGGGCAATAGAAATCAAAAGAAATGCCGGTACAAGCCAAGGCGATTTTGATTTCTCGATTTTTATCTGATTCCAAAGCTCTTGAGTATATGCGTTAGTCTCGTCAGAAAGATTTATGAACACTTCTGTTTTTTCGTTAAGATAATCGTCAGGCGGACAGCGAAGCGGATTTGCTTTTATTTCATCGTCGAAAAGACTGTAAACGCCTGTGTGCGGAGTTGAATAGCATAGATAGTCGCAGTTTGCATAAGCTACCTGAATTTCATTTAAAAAATTGATATACATTTCAGCAGCTTCTTTATTTTTAGCGGCTGTCGGTATACAAGCTGCGTCGACGAACTTGTTAGTGCCTTCTTTTGGTATACAAAAGTCAAGATTAGGATTTTCATCTATCATTGTCTGAACGTCGCCAGCATAATAAGGTGCTATTGCCGAAGACTCGCCGCCGATTTTATCAAAAATCTCGTCCATAACATATGCTTGTACAAGATTTTTTTGCTGTTTCAGAGTGCTTGCCGCTTCTTCAAGCTCTTTTTTGTTTTCAGTATTCTGAGAATAACCAAGATAGGTAAGCGCAATTCCAAAAGCGTCACGGGGATTGTTGAACATAAGAATGTTATTGTCATTAGCCTCGTCCCACAGATCGCACCAGCCTGTTATCTCTTTTTTTACCATTTTCTTATTGTAGACGATACATACTATTCCCCATGTGTAGGGAACAGAGTATTCATTCTCAGGGTCATATTCAAGACCTACAAACTTTTTGTCAATATAACTGAAATTCGGAATATTGCTGTAATCCAGCTTCTGAATAAGACCCTCTTTTATCATTTTTGAGATCATATAATCAGAGGGGATAACTACATCATAATCCCCGCCTCCGCTTTTCAGCTTTGAGTATAGCTCTTCATTGGTTGCAAAGGTCTTATAATTTACCTTGATGCCGGTGAGCTTTTCAAACTCATTATTTACATCAAAATACTCGTCCTGATTTACCGCCATATATTCGCCCCAGTTACACACATTAAGGGTTATATTTTTGTTCTTTAGGCGGGAATAGTCATAGTTTGACAGCAGGTTTTTATCCAGCTTTGTCAAAATGGTATCCATATTAACATCATCACGGCTGATGCTTTTTGCTGACTGAGTATTAACTGTTTCACTTTTCTCGCTGACTTCACTTGAGGAAAGCTGACTTTGGGCATCGCTTTCTGCCGGCAAATTATTTTCTGACTGGCTGTTTATCGTACAGCCGGTAAGCATCATAAGCAACAATGTAATAAAAATAACAAAGTTTTTTTTCATTTACAAGCTCCTTTGTCAGTATAACACAATTTTAGAAAATTATCAAAGTAAACTTAACAAAATTATGATTTTGACGCTAAGTATTCCAGTCGTTGTTTTCTAAGCTTATAGTTTGATATGGCATTTTTAATTATTAAAACTGCAAGAATCACTATAAATATAATAGTTGAAAGTGCATTTATTTCAGGTGATACTTTTTTTCTGGTCATAGAATAAATGGTTATTGGCAGAGTTTCAATAGTAGTTCCCGAGTTGAAATAGCTTATAACAAAGTCGTCGATAGAGTAGGTGATAGCCATTAAAAACCCTGATAACACGCCCGGCATTATTTCGGGGATCGTTATCTTAAAGAATGCTTGTGTGGGATTGCATCCTAAATCCTGTGCCGCCTCAACTAAATTTGGATTCATCTGTCTCAGCTTTGGTATGATGCTGTAAATGATATAAGGAATGTTAAAGGTAATATGTGCAAGAACCAGCGATACAAACCCGAATTCAAATCCCGAATATACAGTAAATGCTCTGAATAAAAGCATGAGCGAGACGCCTGTTATAATTTCAGGGTTGATTATAGGAATATAGGTTACATTCATTATAGTTGACTTGGTAATAGGTCTCATTCGGTTTATACCTATAGCCGCTGCTGTTCCTATAACTGTTGCTATCAGCGAAGATATAAGGGCAATGATTATCGTATTAAAAAGAGCTGAAAGAATAGCTTCATTATGAAACAGCTTTTCATACCACCTAAGACTGAAACCTGTAAAATTCGCCCTAGATTTTGATTCGTTGAACGAGAACACTATAAGCACCAAAATCGGAATATACAGAAAAACTATAACAAAGGCGGTTATTGCTCTTGAAAGAATTTTATTCATTAAATAACAGCCTCCTCACTTCCGAACTGATTGAACAGACTCATAATAAGTAAAACTATTACCATAAGAACAAGCGACATCGCAGAGCCTAAATGCGGATTATATGAATTACCCAAGAACTGCGACTCAATAATATCTCCTATCAAATCGTTTGTTCCGCCGCCGAGCATTCTAGATATTATAAATGTTGATACCGACGGAACAAATACGGTAATAATTCCTGTTGATATTCCCTGCTTTGAAAGGGGAAGAATGATTTTTGTTATTATCTGAAAGCCTGAACAGCCCAGATCCTGAGCAGCTTCTATCACACTTTCGTCAATCTTAGTCATAACCGAATATAGAGGCAGGATCATAAAAGGAATATAGTTGTATATCATTCCTAAAACGACTGCTCCTGAATTGTTTATCAGATTAAACGGACCAAGATGGAAAAGTCCTAAAAAACGGTTTATAATACCGTTTTCTTCGAGCAGAGTCATCCATGCGTAAGTCCTGAGCAAAAAGTTTATCCACATTGGAAGTATGACTATCATAAGCATAGTCCCTTGTTTTCCTCTTGCAAGCCGTGATATTAAATAGGCAACGGGAAGTCCGAGTATAAGGCATATTATCGTTGCAATAACCGAAAATTCAATTGAACGGAATAAAACGTCCAGATAGTCGTTCATGGCAACGATATTTGAAAATGTGAACTCTCCGCTTTGGGTAGTGAATGCAAAGAAAATCACAAGACCCAGCGGTATAACTGTAAATATTATCATCCATATAATATATGGAACAGCTAGTATTTTAGATTTCATTAATGTAACTAAGCTCAGTTAAGAGCGTTCCTCCTTTCAGGGTTTTAAGAAATCACAAAAGTCAGGCTTAGTTTTCCATTTTGTGCATAATGTGAATATCCATTGGTTCGATATTCATACCCACGATAGAGCCGACATCTTCATGAAGGGTAGATTGAACTTTCCACTTATAACCGCTTGCTTCAACAATCATTTCATAGTGAACGCCCTTAAATATAACGCTTTCAACAACGCCTGTAATTGCTCCCTGGATCTGAGGCACGATCTTTATATCCTCCGGTCTGATTACAACATCTACAAGCTCGTCCTTATCAAAGCCCGAGTCGACGCAGGTGAAGGAATTACCTGCAAAATCAACAAGGAAATCCTTTCTCATAATGCCGTCTATAATGTTGCTGTCGCCTATGAAGTCTGCGACAAATGCGTTTTTAGGTTCGTTGTAAATATCAACGGGAGTTCCTATCTGCTGTATGATACCGTCATTCATTACAACGACCGTATCCGACATAGTTAATGCTTCCTCCTGATCGTGAGTTACATAAACAAAAGTTATCTCAAGTTCCTGCTGAATGTTTTTAAGCTCGATCTGCATTCCCTTTCTCAGCTTTAGATCCAAAGCACCCAAAGGCTCGTCTAATAGCAGGACCTTAGGTCTGTTTACCAGCGCTCTGGCTATTGCAACTCTTTGCTGCTGACCGCCTGAAAGACTGTGAATAGACCGCTTTTCAAATCCTATGAGATTTACAAGCTCTAAGGTTTCTTGAACCCTTGATTTGATTTCTTTATCGCTTAGCTTTTTCAGTTTTAGCCCAAAAGCAATGTTGTCATATATATTCAAGTGAGGAAACAGTGCATATTTTTGAAAAACAGTATTGACCTGTCTTTTATGAGGAGGCAGCTTTGTAATGTCTTTATTGTTGAAAAAAAGGGAGCCACTTTTCATCTGCTGAAAGCCTCCTATAATTCGGAGCGTGGTAGTTTTTCCGCATCCTGACGGGCCAAGCAGAGTTACAAACTGCTTGTCGATTATATCAAGATTTATCTTTTTTAAAACCTGTTCACCGTCAAACTCAACAATAGCGTCCTTAAGGCTGATAATAATGTTTTCCAATTCTTTTCACACTTCCGTTCATAAAAATTTTGACAATAGCGCTAAGTTGATTATACGGTATTTTAATTAATTTTACAATACTTTTTTATATATTTATTTTGTTTCTCGGAAAAAGCGTAAAAAGAGTTAATTCAATCAACATTTTTGATGTGAAAAACATAAAAAAATATTGCTATTTATTTTCAAATAGTATATAATATAATTGTATATTTATATCTGCATGTATGAAATGCTGAATATGATTTATCATGATTTAGCCGTAAATATTTTAATTTTTTCAGAGGAGATAGTTTAATGACAAAAGCGAATTTGTTTTTTGATGAAATAAAAGATAAAAAAATTGCTTTTATAGGAACAGGTGTAAGCCATAACGACCTTATAAGGTTATTTCTTAAAAAGGGTTATGACATTGTTATATGTGATAAAAAAGATCTTGAAGAAAAAAATAAAGAGCTTTATGACGAATTTAAAAAATCAGGTGCTAAATTTTCTTTCGGTAAAAATTATCTTGACGAGATTTTTTCCTGCGACATAGTTTTCAGAACTCCAGGAATGTATTATAACGATCCGACGCTTACAAAAGCCCGTAAAAGGGGTATTATCATAACAAGTGAAATGGAGGTCTTTTTTGACCTTTGTCCATGTAAAATCTATGCTGTAACCGGTTCTGACGGAAAATCGACCACTACTACGCTAATATCAGAATTTTTCAAAGCAGACGGAAAGACCGTTCATTTCGGAGGAAATATAGGAAAGCCGCTTTTATATGAGATAGAAAAAATCATGGAGACTGACGTTGCGGTTGTTGAGCTTTCGAGCTTTCAGCTTATCTCTATGAGAGAATCTCCGTATGCTGCTGCAATAACAAATATTTCGCCAAATCATTTGAATGTACACGGTACAATGGAGGAGTATATCGGGGCAAAATGCAATATTCTTACCCATCAGAATGCTTTTTCAAAGGCAGTTCTCAATATGGATAATGATGAAACAATGAAGCTGTGCGATTTGGTAAGAGGAAGGCTTTCTCTTTTCAGCAGGAGAGGTATTCCTGAGTGCGGCAGCTTTTTAGATAACGACGGCAATCTCTGTTACAATGATTTTGGAAAAGTTACAAAAATTATTCATATGAACGACATAAGGATTCCGGGCATACACAATGTAGAAAACTTCCTTACGGCTATTGCTCTGACATGGGGAGATGTTTCTATAGAGAGTATTGTGAAAACAGCAAGAGAATTCGGTGGGGTTGAGCATAGAATAGAGTTTGTAAGAGAGCTTGACGGTGTTAAATATTATAACGACTCTATTGCCACAAGCCCGACCCGTGTAATGGCAGGACTTAACTCGTTTGATAAGAAAATAATCGTTATTGCCGGAGGTTCTGATAAAGGAGTTCCTTTTGACTCGCTTGCAGAACCTGTTAATGAAAAGGTAAAGGTCTTGATCCTTATGGGCCAGACCGCTGAAAAGATAAAAAAGGCTGTTACCGAATATGATGATTACAGAACGAGCGGACTAAAGGTAATAATGGTAAAGGATATGGAGGAAGCTGTTCACACAGCAAGGGATATTGCTGAAAAGGGCGATATAGTTTCTCTTTCGCCTGCCTGTGCCAGCTTTGATATGTATTCTATGTTTGAAGCAAGGGGAAGGCATTTTAAAGATATAGTAAACTCACTTTAATATATAAGGAATTGTTTATGGAAAAAAAAGAACTTATTGATATATTGTTTAAACTAACCCAGCAAAACGGCGTTTCGGGTGATGAGTTTTGCGCATCTAAAACAGCGGTGGCAGAGCTTGAAAAATATATGTCTGATGTTACAATTGATGATTTTGGAAATGTTATTGCCAATATCGGAAAGCGTGAAAAAGGTAAACCTCATATAATGCTTGACGCTCACATTGACGAGATAGGTTTTATTGTAACATACATTACTGACGAGGGATTTTTGAAAATATCAAACTGCGGCGGAACAGACAGGCGTTTGCTTTTAGCTCAGCAGGTTGAGGTGCTGTGCTCAGACGGGCAAAGAATTTATGGAGTTACAACGTCAACACCGCCGCACTTAGAAACAGATGAAAAAAAAGCACCTAAGCTGGATGATGTTTTTGTTGATATAGGTCTGTCAAAAGAAGAAGCCGAGAAAATAGTTTCTTTAGGCGACAGAGTTATTATATCAAATGAACCGTGTTCGCTCTTAGACGACAGGGTAACCTCTAAATGTCTTGACGACAGGGCAGGTGTTTTAACGCTTATTCAGACGCTTGAGATTTTAAAGAATGATTTTGAAAGTCTTAACTGTTCGCTTTCTGTGGTATTGTCGTCTCAGGAGGAGATAGGAGAGAGGGGAGCTAAAACAGCGGCATATAAGGTAAACCCAGATATGGCGATAGCTGTTGACGTCTCATTTGCAAGAGTTGAAGGCGATAAAAAATATACATGCGGAGAAATGGGAAAAGGTCCTATGATAGGTGTTTCTCCGTCGCTTTCAAAAGATATGTCAAACAGGTTTATTCAGATTGCAAAAACAGAAAAAATACCCTATCAGATCGAGGTCATGGGAGGCACAACAGGTACGAACGCCGACGCTATCGGAGTAACAAGAGGCGGAGTAAAAACAGTTACTGTTTCAATACCTCTAAAATATATGCACACTCCTGTTGAGGTTATATCAATTTCTGATATTGAAAATTCGGCAAGGCTTATTGCAGAATTTTTAAGAAAAGGGGTGGAAGCTGATGTTTGATACTTTGCGTGATCTTTGCCTTTTAAACGGGATTTCAGGTGATGAGGACAGTATAAGAGAATATATAATTTCACGAATCTCTGATAAGTGTGAGTGCAAAGTCGATAATCTGGGTAATATTATTGCATTAAAAAAAGGAAGAAAAACACCCCAAAATAAGGTTTTGCTGTCTGCTCATATGGACGAGGTAGGACTGATAGTTAAATATATAAATGACGACGGAAGTCTGAAGGTGGAAAGCGTCGGCGGCGTTGACCCCGGAGTTGTTTTCGGACGTCAGGTTACAGTCGGAAAAAATAATATGGACGGAGTTATCGGAGGGGTTGCAATTCATAACCTTTCAAGTGATGAAAGGGACAAGGCGGTGCCTTTTGACAAGCTGACTGTTGACATCGGCGCTCAAAACCGTGATGATGCTGAAAAAGCGGTATCGTTAGGGGACAGCGTTTACTTTAAATCTGATTTTACAGAGTTCGGAGACGGATTTATAAAATCAAAGGCTATTGACGACAGATTTGGCTGTGCGCTTTTGCTTGAGCTTATTGAAAGCGAACTTGAATATGACACATATTTTACTTTTGTTGTTCAGGAGGAGATAGGACTTCGCGGAGCAGCAGCGGCAGCATACACGGTAAACCCTGATTATGCAATTGTTATAGAGGCTACAACTGCTGCTGATATTCCTCTTTCTGAGGGAGAAAAATCTGTTTGCAAATGCAAAAGCGGACCTGTTGTATCCTTTATGGATAAGTCGACGGTTTATAATAAAGAGCTTTATAATCTTGCTTTTGAAACAGCAAAAGAGAATAACATTCCCTGTCAGACTAAAACTATGATAGCGGGCGGAAATGACGCAGGAGCTATTCATATTTCAAGAGGCGGAGTTAAAACTTTAGCCGTATCAGTTCCGTGCAGGTATATACACTCGCCGTCTTGCGTAGTTAATAAAAAAGATATGATCAATTCGCTTGAGCTTGTAAAGTCTATTTTAATTAAACTTTATGACAGGCAGTAAGATAAGAACTTAAAAACGGAGGAATTCTCCTTGTTGGGGAGAAATTATAAAAATGATAACAGAAACTCAAGACATAACTGAAAAGCTGTTGGATACTCTTGAAAAAAATCACTATTCAAGACGTATAAAATCGCATTTTTTTGCCTATGGTGTAAGCTACGATTTTTGTAGATTTTATTTTGTTCGGGAAAATGAGCACGCCGATAATGACGCTGTGGTATCGGTTTTCAATGCGTCTATGGTAGTTTCTGTTTTTGAAAGCCACACTCTTTCTGATAATGAGATTTCTGAGCTTGCAACTCTTGTTTTTATGACAAAGCCTGTTACAGTTGAACTGGGGTTAAGCTATTCAAAAAAGCTGAGTAAAATAATAGCTGATGACTACAACGTGTTTGACAGAACTATGTTTGAGTTTGTATGTAAAGATCACATTCCGCAGCTGGACGTAAATGAATTGCCAAAACTGGACGACGTGTATGATATTTTGGCAACAAGCTTTCCTGCAATAAAAAATTCATATTCGCTGTGGCTGACAGATACGTCGCACAGGGTAAGAAAAGGTCTTTCGCAGAGTTTTACGCTTAACAACTGCTCATCTGCAACTATACAGTATATTATTGACGGCATTGCATTTATAGGTCATGTTGCTACGATACCTAAAGAGCGTGGCAAGCATCATGCAAGAGAGCTTTTGTATTGGATAGGTGAGCGGCTGAACGAAGACGGATTTTCAGTTCAGCTTTTTGCAAGAAGCTATAATGTAAGCTATTATACTGAAATAGGCTTTCTTCCCATTTATAATGACATAGTGCTTGAAAGGAAAGACATAGATGAATAATTCTTTTTTTGATATAGATAAAAGACTTTTAAGTCTTGCCGATGAGGCTGAAGCCGAATGCAGAGACCTATTTGCAGATTTCGCCAAAATAGCTGAATACAACGGACAGAAGGTCTTAAAGGCTTTTATAGACAATCGGGTGTCAGAAAGCTGTTTAAAGGGCACGACTGGCTACGGATACGGAGACATCGGCAGAGATACGATAGACAAGGTGTTTGCTCAGACTTTCGGAGGAGAGGACGCTTTGGTGCGCCATACATTTGTCAACGGAACTCATGCGCTTTCTACTGCTTTGTTCGGGGTGTTGAGAGCGGGAGATAAATTGATTTCTGTAACAGGAAAGCCGTATGACACCTTAGAAGAAGTGATTGGCATAAGAAATACAAACGGAAGCGGTTCGCTGGTAGATTTCGGCGTTATTTACAGACAGGTTGATCTGCTTTCAGACGGAACTCCAGATTATGATGAGATTTTTAAAAAAGCACAGACGGCAAAGGTTATTTACATTCAGCGTTCAAGAGGATATTCACTTCGCCCGTCGCTTTGCATTGACACTATAGAAAGAATAGTTAAGACTGCAAAATCCGCTAATGAGAATGTAATCGTTATGGTGGACAATTGCTACGGCGAGTTTGTTGAAAAGAGTGAACCGCTTGACGTAGGAGCGGATTTGATAATAGGCTCATTGATAAAAAATCCGGGCGGAGGAATAGCTTCTACAGGCGGATACATAGCCGGAAAAGCTGATTTGATAGAAAAGTGCGCCGACAGACTTACCTGTATCGGAATGGGAAAAGAGGTAGGCTGCTCGCTTGATAAGAACAGAGAGATTTTGCTTGGTTTTTTTATGGCGCCTCAGGTTGTTGAGTCGGCTTTGAAAACCTCTGCATTTGCCTGTAGGTTTTATGAAAAACTGGGCTTTAAGACGTTTCCTGAAAGCTGTGAAAAGCGAACTGATATAATAGCTTCGATTCTGTTAGGAGACGAACAAAAGCTAACTGCGTTTTGTCAGGGAATACAAAAAGGTTCTCCTGTTGACAGTTTTGCTGTTCCTGAGGCTTGGGATATGCCTGGCTATGACAGCAAGGTTATTATGGCAGCAGGCGCCTTTACAATGGGAGCGTCTATTGAGCTTTCTGCCGATGCACCCATAAGAGAGCCGTTTGCAGCATGGCTTCAGGGCGGTATCACTTATCCTACCGGTAAGCTGGGTGTAATACTGTCGGCAATGGAATTACTGAATAAAGGATTGATAAGCATAAATTCAGGGAATTAAAAGGAGGTACGTTTATGAGTGAAGTATATACAGTTGCATTAAGGCGTATTATTGACGAGTTCAGATTAGAGGTGATAAGTGCACCTGATAATTTGGATGACATTTTGATTTCCGACAATGATTTGAACAGACCCGGACTTCAGCTTAAAGGCTTTTACGAATATTTCAATTCTGAGCGTATACAGGTATGCGGAAATATGGAATTTGCATTTTTAGGTTCAATATCGTCAAGCGAGAGGAGCAAGGCTGTAAGCAAGCTATTTGAAACAAAGATCCCGGCTTTAGTTGTTGCAAGGGGTCATGACATATTTCCTGAAATTATAGAGGCGGCAAAAAAGTATGATATACCCTTGCTGAGAACAGAGGAGAGCACAACTAGCTTTATTGCGGCACTGATTGGATTTTTAAATTTACATCTTGCACCGAGAATCACCCGTCACGGAGTACTTATTGAGGTATACGGAGAAGGATTGCTTATTGTCGGTGAAAGCGGAGTGGGAAAGAGCGAGACGGCTGTTGAGTTGGTAAAAAGAGGACACAGGCTTGTTGCAGACGATGCCGTTGAAATCAGAAAGGTGTCAAATAAGAGCCTAGTAGGCTCGTCGCCTGATAATATAAGGCACTTTTTAGAGCTGAGAGGCGTGGGAATTATAAACACTAGGCGTTTGTTCGGTATGGGTGCTGTTAAGGTTACTGAGAAAATCGACTTAGTAGTGGAGCTTGAGACTTGGGACCCTGAAAAGGTATACGACCGTATGGGAGTGGATAACGAATATACAACTATTTTCGGAATACAGATACCGAGTCTTACGATTCCGATAAAGCCGGGAAGAAACTTAGCTATTATTTTAGAGGTTGCCGCTATGAACAACCGTCAGAAGAAGATGGGGTATAACGCTGCACAGGAGCTTTTGGATAATCTCGGATTAGAGGTAGATAAGAAAGATACTGTTAAAAGCTGGGACGCTTTTTAATATCAAAATGGAATATAAAATATTAGGTAACGAAAGGTAAATAGGGTAATTACAGATATATGAAATATGAAGCAGATTTACACACGCATACATTAGCGTCAACTCACGCATATTCTACAATTATTGAGAACTGCAGATCAGCTGTTCAAAAAGGCATTAAGATAATAGCTATGACAGATCATGCTCCTATGGAGCCTGATTCTCCGCACATATGGCATATTGAAAATCTCGGCATACTTCCCGACAAAATTGAGGACATAAGAGTATTAAAGGGCGTTGAAGCTAATATATGCAATTCAAACGGTGCGCTTGACATAAGCGAGCGTGTATTAAGCAGAATTGAGTGGGTTGTGGCGTCTTTGCACAGTCCGGTTTTCTGGCCTGAAAATTCAAAGGAGCTTTTTGATACTTACAAAAAAGTTTGTTTGAATATACATGTTGATTTGATAGGTCATCCTACAACGGGAGAAATTGACTATAATGCAGATGAACTTGCAAAGCTGTTTAAAGAGTACGATAAGCTGGTTGAACTGAACGAAGCTTCATTGCTTTCAGGAAGGACAAAAAGGGATAAGATGATTGATCTCATAAAGGCGTGCAAAAAGTATGAGACGCCTGTTGCAGTGGATTCTGACGCACATTTTTGTTATAGTATCGGAGAAGTTAAGAATGTAGAAAAGCTGCTTGATGAATTGGATTTTCCTGAGAGGCTTATTATAAACAAGGATTTAGAAAAACTAAAAGAGAGAATAAAAAACAAACGTCCGTGGATTGAGCTATAAAAATTAATTGTGGGGGATAGCTTGTGAAAGAAGACAATGTTATTGAAAAAATAATACAAAAAGCTGAGGAATACGGCTGTGATGTTTTACATAATGAGAATTTGAGCAATCATACTACTTTTAAGATTGGAGGTCCTTGCAAGGCGTTTATATCAATAAACAGCAGTGATTGTTTAAGTGAGCTTATTCAGCTTGCTGAAGATTTCAACTATCCGTATTTTATTTTAGGTAAAGGTTCTAACCTGCTTTTTGACGACAGAGGATTTAACGGAGTGATATTTCATTTGGGCTGTGATTTTTCATCTATCAGTCTGATTGACGATACAACAATAAAAGCTGAAGCGGGCTGTTCTCTTATGAATGTTTGCAGATTTGCTTACGAAAACGGATTGGGCGGTTTGGAATTTGCTTTTGGGATACCGGGAACCGTAGGCGGAGCAGTTTATATGAACGCAGGTGCATACGGCGGTGAGATAAAAGATGTTTTAGTTTCAGTCAAGGCAATTAACAATGGAAATGTATTAGATATAGGTGTTGACGATATGGATTTATCCTATCGGCACAGTGTATTTCAGAATAACGGTTTTATTGTTACAGAGGCTGTGTTTAAACTGGTAAAAAAGGAAAAGTCTGAAATCAAGACTTTGATGGAAGATTATTTATCTAGAAGAAAAAGCAAGCAGCCTTTGGAATATCCCAATGGGGGTTCTACGTTTAAAAGACCGACAGGGCAGTTTGCAGGAAAGCTCATTGAGGAATGCGGACTTCGCGGATTTTGCGTGGGAAATGCTGAAGTTTCAAACAAACACTGCGGTTTTGTAATAAACAAAGGCAATGCGACGTTTAAAGAAGTTACAGAACTTATAAAAAAGGTTCAGGAAACAGTGAAAGAGAAAACCGGTTATTTTCTCGAGTGTGAAGTGGAGATAGTAAAGTACGAATAAACAGGGCTTTTAATGTGTTGTGTTTTTAGCTTTGCGGAAGTGTAAAATTGAAAGGATGAATTTTAATTGAAGGATATGGAGTTTGTTATTATAACAGGTGTATCGGGTTCAGGAAAATCAACGGTGGTAAATGTTCTGGAGGATATGGGATATTACTGCATTGACAATATGCCCCCTGAGCTGATACTCAAGTTTTCAGATATTACGACCGGAAGAAGTGCGGGTATGATCGAAAAGGTCGCTTTTGTAACCGATGTCAGAGGAGGTAATTTTTTCAGCCAGCTTTATGATACGATAAAACAGCTTCAAAAAGAGCAAATGAATTTAAAGGTTCTGTTTCTGGACGCAAGCGACGAGGTTATTATAAGGCGATATAAGGAAACAAGAAGAAAGCACCCTCTTGACGGTCGAATGAAGGGCAATATAGAAAAAGCAATTCAGACAGAGCGTGATATGCTTGCTAATGTAAAGGGTATTTCAGATTATTTTATCGACTCGTCATTTTTATCGGCAAACCAGCTCAGAGAAAAGGTCAAAAGTATGTTTTTGACCGACGAAGATGAGTTTATGCAGATTGATATTATGTCATTCGGATATAAGTACGGTCCGATGAGAGAGGCGGATCTGGTCTTTGACGTAAGATGTCTGCCTAATCCGTACTATGTTGACGAGCTTCGTCCTAAGACAGGTCTGTGCAAAGAGGTATCAAGCTATGTGATGAAGTTTGAGCAGTCTGTTGAGCTTAAAGCAAAGCTGGAGGATCTGATGGATTTTCTTATTCCTCTTTATAAAAAAGAGGGCAAGAGTCAGCTTATTATAGCCTTTGGCTGTACGGGCGGAAAGCACAGAAGCGTTACCTTTGCTGAAAATATGATGAAATATCTGTCAAAGAAGTATCACAAGGTTAGAATCTCACACAGGGATATAAATAAGTACACATAAGTTCAGGGTGATATAATGCAGTCTTTTTCGTATCAGGTTAAATCTGAAATTATTGACAATCTCAATTCCTTTGACAAGGCAAACGCAGCGGTTCTGGGAATTTTAAAGCTGTCTAAGAGCTTTGATAAAGAAAGTATTACACTGATTACCGAAAATGAAAAGGTTGCTCAGTTTACAGCTGATCAGTTAAACAAAATCTGTGGTCATGGCGCTGTGAGCATAAAAAATTTAAGAAAATCAGAAAAGTCGAATCTGTTTACAGTTAGCGTGGATAACCAAGCAGACAGAGATTTTATTATAAACTTTTTTAAGGTTAAGGATAAAAGACTTTCAAAAGAAGATCTGCCTAAAAAAAAGTTTATTCCGAATTTGATAGCAGGTGTTTTTCTTGCCTGCGGAAGTATTATTGATCCAAACAAGGAATATCATATAGAATTTGTAATGCCGAACTTGGATTTGTGTAATGATTTTGGAATTATTCTTATTGATTATTTTGGTATTCTGGCAAAACACACAGAGAGAAAAAATACCAATATAGTTTACATAAAGGAAAGCGAAAACATTGAGGATATGCTCACGCTGATGGGAGCGTCAAAAGCTAGCCTTGAGATTATGAACATAAAAATTCTCAAGGATGTGAGAAATAAAATCAACAGAGCCGTGAATTGCGATAACGCCAATATAGAGAAGTCTTTAAAGGCTGCAGAAAGACAGATCGAGGATATTGAGCTTATTGAAAAAACGGTTGGCTTTGCAAGTCTTTCAGACGATTTGAGGGAAATAGCTGAGATAAGATACAACAATCCTGATTACAGCTTAAAAGAATTAGGGCTTGCATTAAACCCGCCGATCTCACGATCGGGGGCAAATCACAGGTTAGAGCGAATAAAAAAAGCAGCAGATGAAATTCGTCAGAAAAAAGCAGGAAATAAAAGAAAAAAATAATTTTAACTGCTTAAAATAAAGAAAAAGAACAAAACAGGAGGTACAACTATGATTATCATTTTATTGTTGGGAGTTTTGCTTACAGCATCGGGAGTATGGCTGATAAAAACAGTCATAGACGCAAAGAAAAAGAAATCAAATGAAAACAACAAGGTAGAATTCACCGAGGAAACTGGGTATACTCTTGCTTCAATGGGCGTTGTTATGATAATTTCGTCAATTGTAAAAATGTCCGGTGGTATAGGAACAGGCGGATTTGTCTTTGTTTTCCTTTTGAATATTATCGGTCTGGCAGGACTTCTTTATCTTATTTATCAAAAGCATTATTCTCATAACTGATTTTAATTGAGGCTTGTGATTTTTGTTTTCAAGCCTCAATTTGTTTAGCTTAAACAGCGAATTTTAGAAAGGAGTGGTTGGGTTTGACTGATTTTGTGCATTTGCATGTTCACAGCGAGTATTCGCTTCTTGACGGCGCTTGCCGAATAAGCGAGCTTGTTAAAAGGGCAAAAGAATTAGGGCAGGACGCAATAGCTGTAACCGACCACGGAAATATGTACGCTGCTGTTGAGTTCTATAACGAGTGTAAAAAACAGGGCATTAAACCTATAATCGGCTGTGAGGTTTATGTTGCTCCTAGAACAAGATTCGATAAGGTAAACCGCATTGATACATCACCTTATCATTTGATTTTGCTGTGCAAAAATATGACGGGATATAAAAATCTGATTAAACTTGTTTCAATCGGATATACTGAAGGCTTTTATTCAAAACCAAGAGTTGATGTCGACAGTTTGAAAAAATACAGCGAAGGACTTATATGTCTGTCTGCCTGCCTGGTAGGAGAGGTTGCAAGAAAGCTGTCAAATAACGACTACAGCGGCGCTAAGGAAACAGCATTGCTCTATAGGGAGATATTCGGAGAGGGCAACTATTATATTGAAGTTCAGAACCATAAGTTTTACGATCAGGAAAGAATCCTTCCGCTTCAGTTTAAGCTCTCTGAGGAAACGGGTATACCTTTGGCAGCAACGAACGACTGTCACTACATTTCAAAGGATGACGCTAACTCTCAGAGAATTCTGATGTGCATTTCGACAAATACGACAGTAAACGATCCGAAGTCGCTTGAATTTCCCACAGAGGAGTTCTATGTAAAGAGCGGAGATGAAATGCTCGACCTCTTCAAAAGCACTCCGCATGCCATTTCAAATACAAGAATCATTGCCGATATGTGCAATGTGGAATTTGAGTTTGGAAAAACAAAGCTTCCTTATTTCCATATTGACGGTGTGGACAATAACACAGAATATTTTAAAGCTATGTGCGAAAGGGGCTTGAAAGAAAGGTACGGTAATCCTACTGACGAAGCCTATAAAAGGCTTGATTACGAGATTAAAATTATCAGTCAGATGGGATATGTAGACTACTATCTTATAGTTTGGGATTTTATTAACTATGCTAAACAGCACAGTATTCCCGTAGGACCCGGAAGAGGCTCGGGAGCAGGAAGTCTATGCGCTTACTGCATAGGCATAACAGAAATAGATCCGCTGAAGTATAATCTTCTCTTTGAGAGGTTTTTAAATCCTGAAAGAGTTTCTATGCCCGATTTTGATATAGATTTTTGTATAGACGGACGGCAGAATGTTATAGACTATGTTCAGAACAAATACGGTTCAGACCATGTTGCTCAGATAGTTACATTTGGTACACTGGCAGCTAGAGCGTCTATAAGGGACGTTGCAAGAGCAATGGCGCTTCCTTATCAAACAGCAGATATGGTTGCAAAACTCATTCCGAGAGAGATAAATATAACTATTGAAAAGGCTTTGGAAAAGTCTTCAGACTTAAAAGAATTATATAATAAGGATCAGAAAATCAGAGAGCTTTTAGATATGGCTAAAAAGGTCGAGGGAATGCCGAGAAATACTTCTACCCATGCAGCAGGTGTGGTAATTACCAAAGAGCCGGTTGATGAGTATGTTCCGCTGCAAAGCAACGATGGACAAATTGTAACTCAATACACAATGACGGTTTTGGAAAGTCTTGGACTTTTAAAGATAGATTTTTTGGGTCTTCGCAATCTGACTGTAATAAACAACTGCCAAAAGTTGGTTAACGATACCGAACCTGAATTCGATATAAAAAATATTTCGTATGACGATAAGGCTGTTTATGAAATGCTCTCTAAAGGTAAAACGGAAGGTGTGTTTCAGTTTGAAAGTGCAGGAATGACTGCGACTATTATGCGGCTTCAGCCGGAGAGGCTTGAAGATCTGATAGCTGTAATTTCTCTGTACCGGCCTGGACCTATGGATTCTATACCGACGTATATAAGGAACCGTCATAATCCTGAATATGTCAAATATAAAACTCCGCTTTTAAGAGATATTTTAGACGTAACCTACGGGTGTATAGTATATCAGGAGCAGGTTATGCAGATCTTCAGAACACTTGCAGGGTATTCCTACGGCAGAGCTGATATTGTAAGACGTGCAATGGCTAAGAAAAAGCATAAAGTTCTGGAGGCAGAGCGTAAGGCTTTTATTTACGGTGAGAAAAACCCTGACGGGACGGTCAACTGTGTGGGAGCGGTTGCAAACGGAGTAGAGGAAAGCGTTGCAAATGGAATATTCGATGAGATGACTTCCTTTGCGTCATATGCTTTTAATAAATCTCACGCAGCGGCTTATGCAACTATCGCTTATCAGACGGCTTATTTAAAGTGTCATTATTACAAGCCTTATATGGCATCACTGATGACCTCTGTAATTACGGATAACACTTCAAAGCTCGTTGAGTACATTAATGAGTGTGAGAAAAATCATGTGAGAATGCTTCATCTCGACATTAACAAAAGTCAAGAGGGATTTGTTGCAGAGGATAACGGCATACGCTTTGCACTTTTGGCGATAAAATCTCTCGGCAGAGGTGTTATAGCTAAAATCATTGCCGAGCGTAATATGAGGGGAAACTATAAGTCATTGCAGGATTTCTGTGAGAGAATGTATGACGATATAAACGTCAGGGCAGTTGAGGCTCTTATAAAAAGCGGGGCGTTTGATTGCTTTCCGACTAATAGGCGGCAGATGATACAAAGTTATGAAATGATTTTGCAAGGCCTTAACGATAACAGAAGAAGAAATATTTCGGGACAGATGGATCTGTTCGGGGATATGTCTGAAAGCGACGATATATCTATGGAGCTTGAAATACCATACGTAGCAGAGTTTGATAAAAACGAGCTATTGGCAATGGAAAAGCAGATACTTGGCATATATGTGTCGGGACATCCGCTTGACAGTTATTCGGCAATAGTCAGAGCTTCAAGATTTACTCCGATAAGCGATATAGTAAATCAGGGAGAGGAAATTAATTTTACATCGAAATACAAAGACGATGATAAGGTAAAGATTTTTGCTATGCTTTCTTATAAAAAGCTGTATACGACTAAAAGTAATTCGCAAATGGCATTCACTAGGTTTGAGGACCAGACAGGCGAGGCTGAGGTTATAATTTTTCCTAATCTGTTCGAGCAATTCAAGAGCATACTGGGAGACGGCTCTATTCTTGTTATCAGCGGACGGGTTTCATTCAAGGACGACGAACCGCCTAAAATCATTGCTGAGGATATTGAAAGTTTGGAGTTTTACGAAAGTTCTCTTAGCGATAAGGCTGTGTGGCTGAAACTTAATTCAACTGAAAAGCAGAAGATAAATGATATAGTTATGTGTTCTAAGAAGAACAAGGGGCAGTCAAAGGTGTATTTTTACTTTGATGATATTAAGAAAAAAACAATGCATAAGGAAATTACCGGAGTTAAGATCACTAATGATTTTTTAATTCAGCTTTCAGAAATTTTGGGCGATGAAAATATTGCAGTAAAGTAGAAATAGCAGAAAAATAAAAAAAGCATGGTAAAACATAATAAATTATGGTATAATAACAGTAAGTAAGTATTTTTGAATGGAGAATAACAATGGCAAATATTAAAAAAAGAGAACAAATTTCCGATGGAGTTTATATTACAACCATACACGATAAAAAGTTTAACGTTAATACAATAGGCATTCGATTTATTGCAAAGGTCGATGAAAAGAAGGCGTCTGCGTATTCTTTAGTAACAAGGGTACTTCAGACATCTAACTCAAAATACCAGACAAGAACCAAACTGACAAAGGAGCTTGCAAGGCTGTATGGGGCAGGTATCTCACAAAGCGTATTCAGGCTTGGAGATAGTCAAGCTTTTTATCTGGGTGCAAATTGCGTGTGCGACAGGTATGCTCTTGAGAATGAGGAGATCACAAACAGCGTTACCGAGATTTTGCTCGATTGTATTTTTTCTCCAAATCTGGTGAACGGAGTTTTCAATGAGAGTGATTTTGAAATAATAAAACGAGAGCTTATTGATAATATCAACAATAAAATCAATGATAAAAGAGGTTATGCCATAGATAAAGCATTGGAAACTGTTTTTCAGAATGAGCCTGCGAGCGTTCCTCTGGACGGAACTGTTAAAGTACTTGAAAAGATAAATTCTGCTGACGCTTTTAAAGAATATAAGGAAATGCTGAGAACTTCCCGAATTGAGATAACCGTTTCAGGAGGTGACAGCTTTGATGAAACGGTAAAACTTATAAAAAGCAGGTTTGAAGGTCTTGAAAGAGAATTTATATCAAGTGAATTTGTGTCTCTTAGCTCTGTAAAGGAAAAGGCAGCGGAGGTCGATGAAAAGTTTGACGTTTTGCAGAGTAAAATGGTAATTGCGTTCAAAACTGATATTAAATACCCCGAACAGCTAAAGCTGTTTTCATTGATGTTCGGCGGACTGCCGTCTTCTAAGCTGTTTATGAATGTCAGAGAAAAACTGAGTCTTTGCTATTACTGTGCGTCAAATATAATTTCTGAAAAGGGAGTAATGCTGATAGACAGCGGAGTTGAGAATTCTAATATTAAAAAGGCAAAGGACGAGATTTTTAAACAGCTTGATGCAATGGCAAAGGGCAGCTTCTCTGATGATGATCTGAATAATGCCAAAACAGCGGTATGCGACTCTTTGCGTTCTTATAATGACAGTGCGTCAGGGCTTGCGACCTGGTGGCTTACTCAGTTATGCGTATGGAACAGAGATTTTTCGCTCGAGGACGCTATAGAAAAATATAAAAGTATAACACGAGAGGATATTATCGAGGCAGCAAAAAGCTTTAAGCTTGATACTGTTTATATTATGTCTGGCGATGATAATGGAGGTGCTGAATAATGAGTATTGAAAAACAAACGATAAAGAGCGAGCGTTTGGGCGAAAGCTATTATAAAATAAAGCACCCGTCGGGACTTAACATTCTAGTTTGGGAGATGCCCGAGTTTTCGTCTGTATACGCTTTATTCGGCACAAAATACGGCTCGATAAATACAAAGTTTAAAACTAAGAACGATAAGGATTTTATAGAAGTTCCCGAAGGTATTGCTCATTTTCTCGAGCATAAGCTGTTTGAAAATGAGGACTGCGACGTCTTTGAATTATATGCAAAAACAGGTGCCAGCGGAAATGCGTATACCTCATTTGACCAAACGGCATACCTGTTCAGCTGCACAGAGAATTATCAAGAGTCGCTCAGGATTTTGCTTGACTTTGTTCAGGCGCCGTATTTTACTAAGGAGACCGTTGATAAAGAGCAGGGGATAATCGGTCAGGAAATAAGAATGTGCGAGGACACTCCATATCGGCAGGTTTTCTTTAATCTGCTGAGATGCTTGTATGTGAACCACCCTGTTAAAATTGAGATAGCAGGGACAGTCGAATCTATAGCGAAGATCGATGCAGATCTGCTTTACAGCTGTTACAATACTTTTTACAATCTTAACAATATGGCTCTTGCCATTGCAGGAAATATCAAGCTCAATGAGGTTCTGGCAATATGCGACGAGCATTTGAAGGTCAAAGAAAATCCCGAACTCGAAATTGCATTCCCTGAAGAACCTGAGGAGGTAAACAAGGAGATAATTGTTCAGCAAATGCCTGTAGGCACTCCGCTTTTTGCCATTGGCTATAAAGCCGTTCCTTTTGACGGAAAGGAAAGAGTAAAAAAAGAGCTTGAGGCTTCAATTCTGCTTAATTTGATATGCGGTTCGACTTCAATGCTTTATAAGGAATTGTATGACGAAGGGCTTATTAATTCAAATTTCTATACTGAGGTAGATTCGGGCGACGGATTTTTTACAAGTGTTTTTTCTGGTGAATCGAAGTCTCCGCAGGAGGTATTTAAGAGAATAAAGGACGAAATTGAAAGAATAAAGAAAGATGGCATAGATTCCGATTTGTTTGAGATCATCAAAAAGGCTGAATATGGAAAACTGATAAGCGGATTGAATAGTGCGGAGAAATGTGCAACGCTTATGTTTGAATCAGATCTGCTTATCGGAGTTGACGCCTTTGAAAATATAGAAGCGTTAGCACAAATTACCGAAAAGGATATTCTGGATTGTATAGACATTTTATTTGACAACAGTAAGACTGCTATTTCAATAGTGGAATCAAACACCTAAGGAGGACTTAAAATGACAGCATTGACGCTAGGAATGTTAGCAAAGACAATTTCGGGAATTAAACAGAATGAGATTATTGAAAATTCTGATAAGGTATATTTCCCGTTTCTGGGAGGAGACAACATTTTCACCAACGGATTTAAGCTGAGTAATGTTATGTTTAAAATTCCAGGAACTAATTTCGTGATCTATTGGTACGGCTTTTTAATAGCTTTGGGAATTTTGATTGCGATGATATACGGATTCAGGAAAATGAGGAGCTTTGGAATTAATCCGGACCGAGCAACAGATTCGATTATCGGGGGATTAATAGGCGCTATTATCGGAGCTAGACTTTATTATGTAATATTCAAATTAAGCGATTATATGACCGAGTCGGGTTCTCTTGACTGGAAAGCGATAATCAGCGTTCGTGACGGCGGTCTTGCCATTTACGGAGGGTTGATAGGTGCAATTTTAGTCGGAGGAATAATAGCTAAAATCAGAAAACTCAAGCTGATAACCTTGCTTGACGTTGTCGCACCATGTTTTTTAATCGGACAGGCAATAGGAAGATGGGGCAACTTTTTCAATCAGGAGGCATTCGGCTCCAACACAACTCTGCCTTGGGGAATGATGAGTTCAAAAACAGTTTCTTATCTAGCGCAGGTCCAGACCGACCTTGCTGATAAGGCTGGAGTTGTAGTTGATCAGTATGCACCTGTTCACCCCTGTTTTTTGTATGAGTCTTTGTGGTGTATATTGGGATTTGTTCTTTTACACTTGTATGCAAAGCATAGAAAGTTTGACGGAGAGATTTTCTTGATGTATATCGGCTGGTACGGTTTGGGAAGATTCTTTATCGAAATGCTGAGAACAGATAGTCTTTACCTTGCAAATATTAAGGTATCAGAACTTGTTGCTGGAACCTGTGTTCTTGTGTCAATTGTGTTGATCATAATATTCAGAAGTATGGTCAGCAGGAACGGTAATTATAAGCTTTATGCTGACACGGCTGTTTCAAAGGCACAGCTTGCAGAATATGATATGTTTGAAAAAATGAAGGCTGAAAGGTCGGAACTCAAGAAAAAGATAAGCGATGCAAAAGCCAAGGGCGAGGATTTTTCTGCTTTACAGGCTGAATATGATGAAAAGTTCGGTAAGAACGCAGTTAAGCCTGAAATAAAAGCAGATGTATCAGAAGATGAAGAAGAGTACAAATCAATTGTCGATGACGAATCTTTAGATTTAGATATGGATAATATCCAAGATGAAAATGATATTAAAGAGCTTGACGAGCTAGAGCCTGTCGAGCAGAATGACAATACAGAGGAGGAAACAGAGGATGAGTAATATTATTGACGGAAAAGCGGTATCTCAGAGCGTAAAGGATAGAATTAAAGAGGAAGCGGCTCAGCTTAAAGAAAAATACGGAGTTACAGCAGGGCTTGCTGTAATAATTGTTGGTGATGATCCTGCGTCGAGAATTTATGTAAACAATAAGAAAAAGGCGTGCGAGTATGTAGGGTTTGATTCTTATGAATACGCACTTCCTGAGGAGACTACAGAGAGCGAGCTTTTAGAGCTTGTAAGCAAGCTGAATAATGATGACAGAATAGACGGCATACTCTGTCAGCTTCCTCTGCCGAAGCATATCGACGAGAATGTTATAATCAATAATATTGCCCCTAACAAGGACGTTGACGCATTCCACCCTGTCAATGTAGGAAAAATTATGATAGGTGATTACAGCTTTCTGCCGTGTACTCCTGCCGGAGTTATGGAGCTTATTGCGTCTGCCGGAGTTGATATAAAGGGTAAAGAATGTGTCGTTGTCGGAAGAAGCAACATAGTAGGTAAGCCTATGTCTATGCTTTTGCTTCATAAAAGCGGAACTGTAACTATTTGCCATTCAAAGACTAAGGATCTAAAAGCAGAGTGCAAAAGAGCAGATATTCTTGTTGCGGCGGTAGGAGTTCCTAATCTTATAAAGGGCGATATGATAAAAGAAGGTGCTGTTGTTATTGACGTTGGAATGAACAGACTTGACAACGGAAAGCTGTGCGGAGATGTTGAATTTGAAACTGCTTCAAAGGTTGCAAGTCATATTACGCCTGTTCCGGGCGGAGTAGGACCTATGACCATAGCTATGCTCATGCAGAACACTCTTACGGCGGCTAAGGTGAACAGAAAATTAAAATAATGAACTGTAGCTTACTTTTTTCATCTTTGTTTAATTAAAGTTTACGCAAATTATTAAAAAATTGTAAAAACTATTTACATTTGAGAAAAATTGTGGTAATATAATTAGCGTTGTAATTACAACGCTAAAACCCTGCTCTTGGATTATGGCGAATGCCCGTAAAATGGGAGGTATCCTTACCATAATCTACGACTGCGGAAAATCTTAAAGAAAAGAGGTACAATTATTATGCTGAGAAAAGAAGAAAAAACTGCTATTATCGAAGCTAACAGAAAGCACGATACAGACACAGGCTCACCGGAAGTACAAATCGCAATTCTTACAAGAAGGATCAACGATTTGACCGAGCACTTAAAAATTCACAAGAAGGATCACCACTCAAGAAGAGGTCTTTTGAAGCTGGTTGGTAAGAGAAGAAATCTTTTAAGCTATCTTCAGAAGAAGGACGTTGAAAGATACAGAGCTACTATTGAAAAACTGGGTATCCGTAAGTAAATTTTGTTATCAATAAGGCAGAGGCGAGTATTCGCTGTCTGCCTTTTGGTGTATATTGGCAGTGAGTGATTAGCAATAAATAGGGGGTTACTAGGTTGTAATAATCCTGTATTTTTTGCTAAAACTCCTGTCACAAAAATCTGAAAGCAAGGGCTTTCGTAAAGTAATTTTAATGAATAGGAGTTTTGCGTGAAAGATACTAGTCACGCATTTTGAGCTTTTTCACAAAATATGTGTTTATAAACCGATAGAGTGATACAGCTTAAATTCCTAAGAAAGGAATGGTATTAAAATGTTTGAGAATTACAGAACTTTTGAAACTACCTATGCAGGCAGACCGCTTGTTGTTGAAACAGGTAAAACGTGCGAGCTTTCTAACGGTTCGTGCTGGGTACGCTACGGTGAAACGGTAGTAATGGCAAACGTAACAGCATCTGAAAAGCCCAGAGAGGGAATAGACTTTTTCCCATTATCGGTTGATTATGAGGAAAGATTGTATTCAGTTGGTAAAATTCCGGGTTCTTTCACAAAGAGAGAGGGCAAGCCTGCTGACAAGGCAATACTAACTTCAAGAATGGTTGACAGACAGATAAGACCGTTGTTCCCAAAGGATATGAGAAACGACGTTGGAGTTGTAATGACTGTTTTGTCAGTTGACCCTGATAACTCACCTGAGGTTGCAGGAATGGTTGCTGTTTCTATTGCGCTTTCTATTTCTGATATTCCGTTCAACGGACCAATAGCAGGACTGAGCGTAGGACTTGTTGACGGAGAAATTGTTCTTAATCCTACATTGGAGCAAAGAGAGAGAAATCATCTCAATCTTACGGTTGCAGGCTCGGCTGAAAAAATCGTTATGATTGAAGCCGGTGCTGATGAGGTAGACGATGATACAATGCTTGAAGCTATCTTAAAGGGCCACGAGGAAATAAAGAAAATGGTTTCGTTTATTTCTGATATTCAGAAGGAGATAGGAAAGCCTAAGTTTGAGTTTGAGTCGCAGGAAGTTGACCATGATTTGTTTGACGAGATTGAGGCTTTTGCCGCAGAAGATGTAAAGGTTGCACTTGACACAAATGATAAGAATGTTCGTGATGCAAGATTACAGCCTATCATTGACGCTATTCATGAGAAGTTTGACGATGAAGAAAAAGAAAATGCAGTAATGATCGACGAGATAATCTACAAGCTGCAAAAGAAAATCGTTAGGGCATGGCTTTGCGAGGGCAAGAGAGTTGACGGACGTGGTATTGATGAGATAAGGCCGTTAGCATCTGAAGTCGGAGTTCTTCCTAGGGTTCACGGCTCAGGTATTTTCACAAGAGGACAAACTCAGGTTTTGACTATTTGTACGCTTGGACCTGTAAGCGAAGCCCAGAAGCTGGACGGCTTAGATGAAGAGGTTTCAAAGAGATATATCCACCATTACAATTTCCCTTCGTATTCGGTAGGCGAAACGAGACCTTCAAGAGGTCCGGGAAGAAGAGAAATAGGTCACGGAGCATTAGCTGAAAAGGCACTTGTTCCTGTGATCCCAAGCGTTGAGGAATTTCCGTATGCAATCAGAATGGTATCAGAGGTTCTTTCTTCAAACGGTTCGACTTCGCAGGGCTCGATATGCGGTTCTACTCTTGCATTGATGGATGCCGGCGTACCGATTAAAGCTCCTGTTGCAGGTATTTCCTGCGGACTTATCACAAAGGACGACGGCAGTTTCCAGACAATGGTTGATATTCAAGGGCTTGAGGACTTCTACGGAGATATGGACTTTAAAGTAGGCGGAACAAAGAAAGGTATTACCGCCATTCAGGTTGACATTAAGGTTGACGGTCTTACTCCTGAGATTATTAAAGAAGCATTTGAGAAAACTCATAAGGCAAGACTTTATATTTTAGATGAAATAATGCTCAAGGCAATTCCTGAACCCAGACCTGAGGTCAGCAAGTGGGCACCTAAGATGTTCACAACAAAAGTTCCTGTTGATAAGATTAGAGATGTTATCGGTTCGGGCGGAAAGGTAATTCAGAAAATCGCTGCTGACTTTGATTGCAGTATTGATATTGAAGAGGACGGAAATGTATTCGTTTCCGGTCTTGACAAGGAGAAATGTCAGGCAGCTATATCTGTTATCGACACTATCGCTAACGACCCTGAAATCGGTTCTATTTACAAGGGCAAGGTTGTCAGAATAATGAACTTTGGTGCGTTTGTTGAAATAGCTCCCGGAAAAGACGGATTGGTACACATTTCAAAACTGGATAAGCAAAGGGTAAACAAGGTTGAAGACGTTGTCTCAATCGGTGATGAAATAGTAGTCAAGGTAATGGAGATCGACGATCAGGGAAGAATTAATCTTTCGAGAAAGGACGCTTTGACCGATATTGAAGCAAAAAAGGCGGCACAGAGTGAATAAATGATATTAAAAGCACTTATGGGCATTTGTTTTCCGTAAGTGCTTGTCTTTTGCACTTGAAAAAGAGCATACAAAATAGTATAATTATTGTATCACAATAATTGCCTTTGCTTCATATTATGAATCAGAGGTGAGGAAGATGAGTGAGCTTTTTGCTGCGGTATTCTTATTAGTATTTGTTATGGCGCTTGTTTACATTGTAAAGAAGCTGCTGGATTCGGGAAAAGTTTCAGATTATAAGAAATTTATAATTGTACCTATCAGTAACAGCATTACTGATATTTCAAAGATAATAAAAGCTGCATATTGGGAAAATAAATTCAGTGATGAGGATTCGAGTGAGATTTTGGTATACCCTACAGAAAAGCCGGATGAAGAGCGTATTGTTCAGCTTAATGAGGTATGCGGGGAATTTGACAGTGTGAAAATAATTGATCAGAATGAGCTTGAGAATTATATTAAATCAAATACATAGCAAAGTTATGAGGAATTTTATTAAATCGGATTGAAAGGCGGTCTTTGCACTGCAAAGATATGGTGATCAAAGTGAAAGGAAAAGAGCTTTGTCAAATTGAAGGCACGGTTGATTGTGTTGTTTATAGTAATGAGGAAAACGGGTTTGCCGTCTTAACGCTTGACGTTGACGGCGACCCTGTTACTGTTGTGGGAGAAATCGGCAGTGTTGACGAAGGCGAGGATCTATTTTTAACAGGCGAGTTTATTAATCATCAGAAATTCGGAGAGCAGTTCAAGGTTACTCTCTGCGAGCGCAAAATGCCTACAACCGCACTGGCAATAAGAAAGTATCTTGCAAGCGGTGCAATAAAGGGAATAGGACCTGTCATTGCAGGGAAAATAGTAGACAAGTTCGGAGATATGACGCTTGAAATTATGGAAAAAGAGCCAGAGCGTCTATGTGAGGTTGAGGGTATAACAAAGAAGAAGTGCCAAAAAATTTCTGAGGAATTTAAAAATGTAAACGGAGTTCGGTCTTTGATGGGGTATCTGTCAAAGTTCGGTATATCGGCGGGCTACGGTGCTAAAGCGTGGAAACGCTGGGGACAGCCTACTGAGGAAATGGTGAGGAGCAATCCGTATGTTCTATGTGCTCAAGGAATAGAGCTTCCGTTTTTCAAAGCTGACGAAATGGCAGCAGATATAGAACTGCCAAAGGATAATGAAAACCGTATAAAAGCGGGAATAGCAAACGTTCTTATTCAGAATTCATATGCCGGGCATACTTGTCTGCCTGAGGACAAGCTAAGAGCGATAACCTGTAGGTTTCTCGATATTGAAGAGGATAGATTTAACGAGGTCTTAGAGGATGAGCTGAATGAGGAAAATTTATGTCTGTTCAGAAAGAAAAACAGACCCTTTATATTGCTTAAAGAATATTACACAGCTGAAAATTATATTTCCAGACGGCTTAATATAATGAAAGAGTGTCTATATGACAGCAAGATAAATTATGACGAGGTAATTGCTCTTGCAGAGGAGCAGAATGATATAGAGTATGAGGAGCTTCAAAAGAAAGCTATAAATACAGCGCTGTCCTGCGGCTTTTTGGTTTTAACAGGTGGACCGGGAACAGGAAAGACCACTACGCTCAATGCTATAATATCTCTGTTTGAGCAGCAGGGTATGAATGTTTTGATAACCGCTCCGACAGGGCGTGCTGCAAAGAGAATATCCGAACTTACAGGCTATGAAGCGAAGACTATTCACCGAATGCTTGAGGTTGTCTTTTCAGACGGAGACAGACCTCGTTTTAAGTATAATGAGAACAATTTGCTTGATTGCGATGTTATGATAATTGACGAGATGTCTATGGTCGATTCATTATTGTTCGAGGCGCTTTTGAGGGCAATACCTATGACCTGTAAGCTAATTATGGTAGGCGACAGCGATCAGCTTCCTTCGGTGGGGGCAGGGAATGTTCTAAAGGATATAATAGAAAGCGGAGTTGTGCCGATAGTAACGCTTAAAGAGATTTTCAGACAGGCAAGTAAAAGCTCAATAGTTGTAAATGCTCATAAGATAGTCGGCGGAGAGCATATTGATCTAAGTGAAAGAGGGAATGATTTCTTCTTTTTTCAAAGGCTTCAGCACAGTGAACTTCAGTCGTTGGTCGTTGAGCTTGCTAAGGACAGGCTCCCGAAGGCATATGGGTATTCATCAATTGACGATATTCAGGTCTTATCGCCTACAAGAAAGGGACCGTCCGGCACAGTTGAGCTTAACAAACGGCTTCAGGCAGAACTTAACCCTCCATCGAAAGAAAAATCGGAGATAAAGACGTTTCAGTATACATATCGCGTCGGCGATAAGGTTATGCAGACAAAGAATAATTACGATATTGTCTGGTCGAAGGATTTAGGCGATGGAGTTAAAGAAAACGGTGCAGGTATCTTTAACGGAGATATAGGAATCATAACTGCGGCTAATAAATACACAGGTCTTATTACGATTGATTTTGAGGGAAGAATATGCAATTATACAGTTTCAATGCTTGAAAATCTTGACCTTGCATATGCAATAACCGTTCATAAAAGTCAAGGCAGCGAATTTGACGTGGTCATACTTACCGTATTCGGCGGATTTGACAAGCTGTATTACAGAAATCTGCTTTATACTGCGGTTACAAGGGCTAAAAAGCTGTTGATTATAATCGGCTCTGCGAATAAGCTTGAGGGAATGATTGACAATAATAGAAGAACATTGAGATATACTGTTTTAAAAAATATGCTGATTGAGGATGGTAACAGTGATGAATTTAATGATGAAATTGAATTCTGACAGTGTTAAAAAATATATACTTGACATTTTCTTTCCAAACAGATGCCCGTTTTGCGGCAAGGTAATTAAGTGGAATGAACCTTGCTGTGAAAAGTGTGAAAGCGAGATACCATTTATAAGTACAGAACACTGCAAAAGGTGCGGACAGGAGATATGTATATGCAGTGATACTAAAATATATTATGACGGCTGTGTAAGTATTGCAGATTACAAAGGTGTTGTAAGAGAGGGGATAGTTAATCTCAAGCTGGATAAGGCAGTAAACATTGTTGATGTTTTTAAAGATGACATTTATAAAAGAATTTCACAGATAGTTGATATAAGTAATATAGATATTGTTACGGCTGTTCCTATGCATAGATTGGCAAAGCAAAAGCGTGGGTATAATCAGGCTGATGTTATTTCAAAGACAGTTTCTAAAATTATAAACAAGCACAACTGCTTAAGGATTTTGAAAAAATCAAGAAATGATATTGCACAGCACGAACTTGGCAGATATGAAAGAGCAGAAGCAGTTAAAGGTCTTTTTTATATTGACAGAAAGTATGCAGATGAAATAAGCAAAAAGATTATTTTGCTTTGTGATGATATTATTACAACGGGAAGTACACTGAATGAATGTTCTCGTGTTTTAAAGGAAAACGGAGCAAAGGCAGTATATTGCTTTACTATAGCGTCTACGCAGCTCAATAACGATTAAAATAATTGTATAAATAAGACTCTGTATAAAATTACACTAATATATAAATTATCTTTCCGAATTAATATAAAGATTGTGTAAAAAATAACAATAAGCTATTGAAAAAATGCTCGATTTGAGTTATAATTATTATGTTTAATTTTACTTTAGAGGGAGATATTGATATATGAATTTTTTAAGTTCCTTGCTTGCCGAGGATATTGATATGAACTTTGAATATGTGACATCTGTTGTTGTTACAGGATTAACCGTAGTATTCATAGGTTTGATTTTACTTGTCATTATTCTTTTAATTTTCGGTCTTATTTCAAAAGTCAAAAGAATGTCTTCCGACAAAAAGGTTCACACAGACAATGAGATCAAAACAGGCAATACAGTTTTGCCTAGCGCAGAGGTTGTGAAAGCAACGCCTGAAATTGAAGATGATATTGAAGAAGAAATTGTAGCGGTCATATCGGCGGCAATTTCACATATGAGTGCGAAGAGCGGAAAAAAGCTGGCGCTTAAAAGCATCAATGCCGCTAAGCCTCAGAGAACTGCTTGGGCTGCTGCGGGACTTATTGATAATACACGTCCATTTTAGCGAAAGGATATTCACATTATGATAGAAAAGTTTATTGACACACTTGTAGATTTAGCGACAACATCCGGCTTTGCAGGATTTATATCTAATGGCGGCTGGAAATCGCTGATTATGATAGGTATTTCGTTTATTTTTATGTATCTTGCGATTTCAAAGGGTTTTGAGCCACTTCTTCTTTTGCCGATAGCATTTGGTATGCTTTTGACAAACCTTCCGTTTACTGAAATGTACCACCCGGATCTTTGGAAGATAACAGGTGAGGGTATAGATTTCGGAAAGGTTCTGCATGACGGAGGGTTGCTTGACATACTTTATATGGGCGTTAAGCTTCAGCTTTATCCGCCTCTTATATTTCTCGGAATAGGTGCTATGACCGATTTTGCACCACTGATTGCAAATCCTAAGAGCTTTCTGCTCGGAGCAGCTGCACAAGGCGGAATATTCTTTACGTTTATCGGAGCGGCTTTGCTGGGCTTTTCTGCAGCCGAAGCAGGTTCTATTGCAATAATCGGTGGCGCCGACGGACCGACAGCTATCTACGTTTCATCAAAGCTGCTTTCATCGGGCGGTTTCAAAATAGATACGGGAACTATCGCGCTTGCCGCATATACCTATATGGCTCTTGTTCCGATAATTCAGCCTCCTATTATGAAGGGCCTGACAACTAAAAAAGAGCGTTCAATAGTTATGGGTCAGCTAAGACCTGTTTCAAAGACGGAAAAGATTATTTTCCCGATAGTGGTTACAATTGTAATTTCTCTGCTTGTTCCTTCGGCGGCACCTCTTGTAGGTATGCTTATGCTGGGAAATCTCTTGAAAGAAAGCGGAGTTTGTGACAGACTTGTTAAAACCGCTCAGAATGAGCTTATGAACATTATAACAATTTTCTTAGGCATTTCTGTAGGTGCAACAACAACGGCTGACAAGATAGTAAACAAAGAGTTTTTAGGAGTTATTTTGCTCGGCGTTGCCGCTTTCTGTTTGGGAACTGCCTGCGGAGTGCTTTTCGGAAAGATAATGTGCTTTTTCACAAAGGGCAAGGTAAACCCACTTATCGGTTCAGCAGGAGTATCTGCTGTTCCTATGGCGGCGAGAGTGTCTCAAAAGGTAGGTCAGCAGGAGAATCCTACAAACTATCTGCTTATGCACGCAATGGGACCTAATGTTGCCGGAGTTATTGGTTCGGCTGTTGCTGCAGGTGTGCTGTTAAGTATTATTCCTTATTAATGGCAAGAAACTTTGATTTAAGGGCGGATTGAAAATGAAAAGCAGTAAGTTTTTCGCTATCATTTCGAGAATGAAATATATAAACCGTTGGAGTTTGATGCGAAATACCGTAACGGAAAACATAAGCGAACATTCTCTTGATGTTGCATTTATATCACATCTTCTTGCGGTTTTGAGAAACAAACGCTTCGGCGGAAATGTAAACCCTGAGAGAGTTGCTCTTTTGGCTATGTATCACGACACGCCTGAAATAATTACAGGCGATCTGCCTACCCCCATTAAGTATTATAATAAGAATATAAAGTCTGCTTATTCTGAAATTGAGAACAATGCAAGCAATCAGCTTTTGTCCTATCTTCCCGATGACATCAAAGAGGAATACAGACCCTTACTTTTCAAAGATGAAAGCGAAAGTGAGCTTTGGGAGCTTGTAAAAGCAGCGGATAAAATATCGGCTCTTATCAAATGCGTTGAGGAAAAACAGATGGGCAACAAGGATTTCAGCGATGCTGAGAGTGCGACCTTAAAAATTATAAAAGATATGAATGTCAAAGAGGCGGACGTGTTCTTAGAGGAATTTATGCCGTCTTACGGACTTACTCTTGATAAGCAGACTTAAAATTATTTGCTTTGTTTCATTTAAAGCATTATTAAGTTAGCTATTGAAGTTATTGCAAAATTTATACGTAAAATAAAAGCAGGCTGTTACCTATGAGCGGTAAGGCCTGCTTTTTGTTTTATACTTTATTTAGGAAATGTCACTGTAATTGTAGTTCCTTTGTTCAAAGCACTGTTTACGGATAATTCCGCATCATGAAGTTTCGCCGCGTGCTTAACAATTGAAAGCCCTAATCCGGTGCCGCCAAGTTCTTTTGAACGGCTTTTATCTACCCGATAGAAACGCTCAAAAATACGCTCCTGATGCTCAGGAGAAATACCAATGCCCGTGTCGGCAACTGAAACAGCAACAGAATCCTCATGATTTTTGATTGTCACAGTGACTGTTCCGCCGCTGTGATTATACTTGATGGCATTGTCACATAAATTGTAGATTATGCTCTGCAATAACTGCGGTATACCTTGAACTACAGTTGATTGTCCGTTAAGCGACATTGTAACATTTGCGTTTTTTGCTTCTGATGATAAAGCCTTTAAGGTTTCATCAGCCAGTGTGTATAGGTCAATTTCTTCAGATTTCATATCATATGAATCCTCGTCTAAATGAGACAGTCGGATAATATCCTCCACCAATCGAATCATACGCTGGGTTTCACCATGAATACGGGTATAAAAGTCCATTCGGTCGGAATCTTTGACTACGCCGTTCATTAAAAGTTCCGCTGATCCGGCTATAGTATGAAGAGGTGTTTTGAGCTCGTGCGAAACATTTGCCGTAAATTCACGACGCATTTGCTCGGCGTTTTCTTTTTCAGTTACGTCCAGTGCCAGCAAAACGGCTCCATATAATTCATCATCTGAAATAATCGGACTTATTGATAGTTGGTATATGCAGCCTGACAGCTTCATCATCTTTTCAGCGTGAAGACCTCTTTCAGATTTGTCAAGCAGATCGGATATTTCAATGCTGCGATTGACTGACAGAATATGCTGTCCAATGCAGGATTTATCTGTTTTGAACAGTCGTTTTGCAGCACGGTTAATACTTATTACATTTCCTTTAGCATTTAACAGAATTATACCTTCTACCATATTTTCAGTTACCGCTTTGAACTCCTTCTGTTTCTGCTTTAATTCGCCGCTCTTTTGCTTGATTTGCCGCTGCTGAATGTCAATGCGCCTAAGAAGCGGGGACAATTCATCATAACAGTCGTTTTTCAGCGGTTCATCCAAATTCAATTCATTCAGTGGTTTTAATATTTTCTTTGATAAGCGATAAGCCAACACAAGCGATAGTATAACAGCTAACACAAATATAACGCAGATTGGCTGCATCATACCCAATATAAGTGTCAGCAGGGTGTTTTGCGAGACCGAAAGCCTTAGCACTGTGCCGTCCGGCAAACGCTTAGCGCAGTATAGTGCACGTTCCATTAAGGTGACGGAATATCTTGAGCTTTCTCCAAAGCCTTCTGAAAGCGCCTCTTTAATCTCCTCACGCTCTAAATGGTTTTCCATTTCATTAGAATCGGTCGTGCTGTCATATAATACATCACCGTCAGTTCCTATCCAGGTTATGCGATATGAATTTGTATCCAACCCTTCAAAGTATTCCATACCCTCATTTGCAACAGCTTGTGCGGCAAGGTTCGTCTGCATTTTTAGCTGACCACGCTGAACATTTGAAAAATAATCGTAAAGCGCACCCATAATCAGTGTAACAGACGCAAGAAAAATTCCGAGCGCCACAAAACAGATTGAACGAAAAATACGCTTTGTCATAATTTCTCCTCCATCCTATAGCCGACACCACGCACTGTTTCAATATAGTCTCCGCAGACGCCGAGCTTTGTTCGCAGTGTGCCTATGTGAACATCTACAGTTCTTGTTTCCCCAACGTAATCGGAATCCCATATGCTTTGAATCAGTTGATCTCGTGTGAATACTCTGCCGAGATTCTCCATAAATTTTTTAAGGATATCATATTCCTTTAATGTTAGCTGAACTTGCTTGCCGCCTACCATTACCTTATGCTCATCTGTATTCAGCAACAAGTTTCCAACTCGTAAAATTTTATCAGTATCTTTTGGCTCAGAACGGCGTAATACCGCTCTCACGCGGGAAACCATTTCCATCATTCCAAACGGTTTTGCAAGATAGTCGTCCGCTCCAAGATCAAGACCGATGACCTTGTCATATTCAGTGCTTTTGGCAGTAGCCATAATTATCGGAATATTTGAAGTTGTTTTATTTGAACGCAGTCGTTTTAATATTTCAATACCGTCTTCTCCTGGGAGCATAATATCAAGCATGATAAGACGGGGAGTTTTGGTTTTCAAGGCGTCAAAGAGAGAGGAACCATTGGTAAATCCTTTTGCTTCAAATCCTGCTGAATTTAAAGTGTATATCATTAAATCACGGATACCGTTATCGTCCTCTACACAAAAAATCATCTTTACACCTCTTTAACATAAATTATAATTATATTATACTGCACTTCACACCATATATCAATAGCTTGAAATTTGCTTATACCTTTTTCTTTCCTGTAATAGAAAACAGTACCCATTCTGCAATATTAGTGGCGTGATCTCCAATACGTTCAAAATATTTGGCGATCATCAAAAGGTCGAGTGCATACTCTCCATTAGACGGATTTTTGGCAATCAAATCAATCAAACTTTCTTTTATTTCGTTGAAATAATCATCTACAACATCGTCATAGTTGGCTACACTCTCAGCTAATTTGACATCTTGTTTTACATATGCGTCCACGCTGTCTGTTACCATCTTTATCGTCGCTTTTGCCATTTCACTTATCTGAGTATGCTCCGCTTGCGGACGTATATTTAATGATGTGATGATCTCTGCAATATCCTCAGCCTGATCCCCGATACGTTCCATATCGGTCACCATTTTAAGAGCGGCAGATATTTGTCTAAGATCACGTGCTACTGGCTGCTGCTGGAGTAGAAGTCTTAAACATATAGCTTCAATACTTCTCTCTTTTTCGTCTATCTCCCGATCAAGGGGTGCTACTTTGGCGGCAAGTTTGCTGTCGCCTTTGGTTAAAGCGGAAGATGCAAGAGCAATAACCTCCTCGCATAATGATCCCATTTTGATAAGTTCTTGGTTTAAAAGAGCAAGCTGTTCGTCGAAACGATTTCTCATTATCCAAACCTCCCTGTAATATAATCTTCTGTGCGTTTGTCTGACGGCTTAGAGAATAGCTTTTCCGAATCGCCATATTCTATCAGCTCGCCAAGCAGGAAAAATGCAGTTTTGTCAGAAATTCTGACAGCTTGCTGCATATTGTGAGTAACGATGATGATCGTATATTTTTCTTTAAGCTGTATGGCAAGATCTTCAATTTTTGATGTGGAAATCGGGTCAAGTGCGCTTGTAGGCTCGTCCATAAGCAAAACCTCTGGCTCGACTGCAAGGGCTCTGGCAATACAAAGTCTCTGTTGCTGTCCGCCTGAAAGACCAAGCGCATTCTTTTTAAGACGATCCTTTACCTCATCCCAAATTGCTGCGTCTCGCAGAGAGCGTTCAACAATATCGTCCAGCTTGACACGGCTTGTTATTCCGTGAGTTCTCGGGCCATAGGCTATGTTGTCATATATACTCATAGGGAAGGGGTTAGGCTTTTGAAATACCATTCCTATTTCCTTTCGCAGGGTATTGACATCAACTGAAGGGGCAAAAATGTTACCTCCGTTATAGCATATCTCACCAGTTATTTTTACATCATTGATAAGATCATTCATTCGATTAAGGGTTTTCAAAAATGTGGATTTTCCACAGCCGGAAGGGCCTATCAAAGCTGTAATATTATTCTTTGGGATTTCCATATTGATATTCTTTAGCGCCTTTGAGCTGCCATACCACAGACACAAATCCTTTACAGTAATGATGTTATTCATATACTTCTCCTTTTCTTAAAATATCTGCCGACAAGTGCGGCAAGAAGATTGATGATAAGCGTCAAAATCATTAAGATTGCGGCTATTGCAAATGCAACGCCGAATTCTCCCTGCTCCTTTGCATAAACATACAATGCAACGGTGAGTGACGCTCCTGCACTGCCAAGACCCTCAATAAATCCGTTGAGTGCGTGTGCAAAGCCAGCCGTGAATAACAGCGCTGCTGATTCTCCAAGAATTCTTCCTACTGAGAGAATACAACCTGTAATCACACCGTCAATACATCCTGGTAGTACTACTGTGCGAATAACACGCCATTTACCGGCTCCGAGACCAAAAGCGCCTTCACGATAGCTTTGCGGAACGGTTTTCAGGCTTTCCTGAGTTGTACGCATAATAGTCGGAAGATTCATAATTACTAATGTCAAAGAGCCTGCAATAAGCGAGGTCTGCATATTTAAAAACTGGCAAAAGAACAACATTCCTACAAGTCCGTATATTATAGACGGAATACCAGAAAGCGTTTCAGCCGCATATTCAATTACGGAAACTATTCTTTGGTTTTTTGCGTATTCTGTCAGGTAGACTGCCGCTCCCACACCGAGCGGGATAACTATTATTAATGTTGCAATAATTAAGTATACTGTATTCAAAATATCGGGTAGTATTCCGATTTGTTCAGACAGATAGCTGGGTCCTGTTGTAAGCAATTTCCAAGATATATTTGGAATGCCTTTTGCCAGTACATATATCACTAAAAACAAGACAAGAGCACAGGTAAGTGCGGCGGAAACTGCCATCAGTATACGCATAATATTTATGTATGATCTTCTTTTCATTGAAATCTGATTTTTCATTTCCTAGCCCTCCTTACTTCGTTTTAAGAAGAAGTTTAGTGCCGCATTTATCAGCATAATAAACAAAAACAGCACCAGTGCAATGGAAAACAGTGCCTCTCGCTGTAAGCCGCTGGCATAGGACATTTCACTTGCTACTGCGGTCGTGAGGAAGCGAACGCTCTGAAACAGGGAGGGCATATTCGGAGCGTTACCGGATACCATCATAACCGCCATTGCCTCGCCGATGGCTCTGCCCACGCCAAGCACTACTGCCGCTGCTATTCCGCTTTTTGCAGCAGGAAAAGATACCCTGAAATATGTTTCAATAGGTGTTGCTCCCAAGGCAAGAGAAGCGTCCTCATATTCCTTTGGCACAGCCTCAAGCGCCGTAATGGATACATTTATAATAGATGGCAATATCATAATTGCGAGTACTATAATTGCCGCCAAAAGACTTGAGCCGTCAGGAATATGAAACAGTTTTCGGATCCCCGGTACAAGTATCAGCATACCGACCAAACCGTAAACAACTGAAGGTATGCCTGCCAGCAGGCTTACAGCAGAAGAAACCACTGATCTCATTTTCGGCGGAGCCAGTTTTGCAAGATATACTGATGTCAGAAAACCGATAGGAACACCCAGAATAATTGCTCCCGCCGTTCCGTAAATACTCGTCAGAATAAACGGCAATATTCCGAAAGAGGGAGGCTGTGCGGTAGACTTCCATGTGTCATTAAAAAGGAATTTAAACAATCCGATTTCACGAATTGCCGGAATTCCGGCGATAACCAAGTAGATCGTGATAAGCAGAACGCTTCCGACAGTTATTAGACCGAGAACGAGAAATATGCCATGAATAGCGGTTTCCAATATTTGCTTTTTGTTTTTCATTTTTTATTTCCTTTCCTAAAAATGAAATCGGCGGTAATTAGTTTCTGCCGCCGATTGCAATGCGCTATTTTGCTGCAACTACGCCTGCTTTTGAGATAAGTTCAACTGCATCGTCAGATGTGGCAAAGTCAAAGAATTTCTGAGCAGCCTCGGAAAGTTTAGTATCATTTTTTGTAACAAGCACGAAAGGACGCTGTATAACATAGGTGCCGTCTTTGATAGTAGATTCGCTTGGCGAAACACCGCCTACTGACAGTGCTTTGACGCTGTCGTTTACGGAAGCCAATGAGGCATATCCTATAGCATCAGAGTTTTGAGAAACTGTGGTTATAACATCGCCTGTTGAAGTAAGTTCCTGACGGTACTTGCATTGATCCTCTGTTTCGGTAATAGACTCAAATCCATCTCTTGTACCGCTTCCTGCCTCACGTCCGATAAGAACGATTTCAGAGTCTTTTCCGCCAACCTCTGACCAGTTAGTGATTTCACCTTTATAAATCTTTGAAATGGTTTCCACATCTAAATCTTTTACTTGATTGTCGGGGTGTACAATAATTGCAATTCCGTCATACGCTAAAACTGTTTCGGTAAGTCCGCTTTCCTTTTCCTCATCTTTTAAGCTCCTGCTGGAAAGACCTATGTCACACCGACCTTCTTGAACGGCTTGTATTCCTGAGCCAGAGCCTGTCGGATTGTAGGTGAAAGTGATACCTTCGTTGTCGTCCATAAACGCCTCGCCGAGTACGCCAATTACTTCTTCCATAGATGTAGAGCCGTCTGTAGCCACTGTTCCCGTTGCTTTTTCAGAGCATCCGGTCAGTGCGGTCAGCGCCGCTGCTGCGGCAAGAGTAAGCGCTATAATTTTTCTTTTCATATTTTAAATCTCCTTTAAATATTTTGTCATAACCTTTTAGGCTATAGCTGTATTTTAAAACAGCTACATCAAATCTATTATCATAGTATTGTAAAATGTATGTAAAGTGAGTAATAACAAGTTGATTGTCAGAAATTAAAAGCCGATTGAAAACAATTAATCGGACTTTTTAGCATAAGAAAAAACGCCATGTATCAGGATAACTCCTTTACATAGCGTTTATGATTGTAGATAAAGTCTGTTTTTGTATATAGCTGACCTGCCCGTTGTACAAATGTAAAAGATTTTACAAACTTTCCAAAGACGGAGTGCCTCCGCCGGCTCGGGGCTATTTGTTTTTGGTTTTATATGTCAGCGTTAAAAGACTGTCGCCGAGATGCACATTCTCAACTATGATATTGTCAAAGTGTAGGTTCAAATCGAAATGTGAAAAGTTCCAGAAGGATTTAACGCCGAGATCAATTAGCTTTTTTGCAACGCTGAAGGCATTATTCTTTGGCAGGCAAAGAACGGCAATAGACGGCAGATTTTCCTTGCAGAATTCCTCAAGCTCGTCTATGCTTAAAACTTTGATACCTGCAACGGTCTGTCCGATAATATCGGGGTCAATATCGAATATAGCGGTAAGTCTGCAGCCCTTTTTCTCGAAGCTTATCTGAGAAGTAACGGCTTTTCCGAGATTTCCTGCGCCTATCATAATTGTTTTATATTCCTTGTCAACACCTAAGATGCTGCCGATAACATTATGAAGAGCTTTTATGTTATACCCATACCCCTGCTGACCGAAACCGCCGAAGCAGTTTAGGTCCTGGCGAATCTGCGAAGCAGTCGTTTTCATACGGGCGGCTAACTCCTTTGAAGAAATACGTTCAACATTTTCTTCTATAAGATCCTCAAGATATGAATAATATCTGGGCAGTCTTTTAATGACTGAGGCTGAAATATCACTATTTTTAGCCACTGATCTCATCCCTTAAACTATAAATTATTGACTTTAGTGTCTATTCGTTTACAAGTATGTCTAAACGCTTGCCTATTTCCTTTAAGAAGGTTTCTGAGTCAACCTTTTTCTTGTTTTCAAGACTTGAAAGCAGATAAAGGTCGCCTGTCATAACGCCGTCCTCAATTGTCTGGATGGTAGCCTGTTCCAGCTTGTTTGCAAAATCAACTAAATTCGGTGTATCGTCAAGTTCGCCTCTCTTTCTCAATGCACCGCTCCAAGCAAAGATGGTAGCAACTGAGTTTGTTGAGGTTTCCTCTCCCTTTAGGTATTTGTAATAATGTCTCTGAACAGTTCCGTGAGCGGCTTCGTATTCATAAATGCCGTCAGGAGAAACTAATACGGAAGTCATCATAGCCAGCGAACCGTAAGCTGTAGAAATCATATCAGACATAACGTCGCCGTCATAGTTTTTGCAAGCCCAGATGTAGCCGCCGTTTGAACGTATAACTCTTGCAACCGCGTCGTCGATAAGGGTGTAGAAGTACTCAATGCCTGCCGCTTCGTATCTTTCTTTGTATTCGTTATCGTATATTTCCTGGAAAATGTCTTTGAATCTGTGATCGTATTTCTTTGAAATAGTGTCTTTTGTTGCAAACCATACGTCCTGCTTTAAATCAAGACCGTAGTTTAGACAAGCTCTTGCAAAGCCTGCGATACTTTCGTCCTTATTGTGTATACCCTGAATAATGCCGTCGCTGTCAGAGAAATCATAGATAAGCTCTCTTGATTCGTTACCGTCTTTATCGGTAACAACAAGCTCTGCCTTTGAGTCTTTGTCTACACGCATTTCTGTATTCTTATAAACATCACCGTATGCGTGACGGGCAATTGTAATTGGCTTTGTCCAGGTCGGTATATAAGGAGAAATACCCTTGACGATAATTGGCGTTCTGAAGACGGTTCCGTCTAAGATAGCTCTTATCGTTCCGTTAGGGGATTTCCACATTTCTTTGAGGTTGTATTCGGGCATTCTTGCCGCATTCGGAGTGATTGTTGCACATTTAACTGCTACACCGTACTTTTTTGTAGCTTCGGCACTGTCGAATGTAACCTTGTCGTTCGTTTCATTTCTGTGCTTTAAGCCAAGATCGTAGTATTCGCAGTTTAAGTCTACATAAGGCTCAAGAAGTATCTCTTTTATCCATTTCCAGAGTATTCTTGTCATTTCGTCTCCGTCCATCTCTACAAGAGGCGTTTTCATTTTGATTTTTTCTGCCATAATAATTTCCTCCACATTTGTAATTTTATTTATTCCACATCCACACTATAAATATCTGATTGATTCCCTCAATATTAACAGGGCATGATTTGTAATTGTTTATGTCTTTTTCCTTAAAGTATTCTTCAAACTGATCGTATTGCTCGCTGCCTGAAAAATCCAGACCAAAATGGAAATCACCCTTTGAGGAAAAGTTTATTTTCTTTCCCTGCATATCTTTTTGATAGGTTTCAAGATTAAGAGAACCGCACCTTTTCAGGCACTTATAGCTTTTGTTATAACCCGAGCCTTTAATCTTAATATAAGAAGCCGATAGCTTTCCGTTATCTGTATAGGCATACACATAGAGATCATCAGAAACCTTTATGTCCTCGATTATCTCTGCGCTTTTGCTCCCTGAAGAAGTCAAAACATCGGTAATATCACTCTTGTAGCTGAATATGTTTATATACAAAACTATATAGACAATTAAAACAGCAATTAACAGACATATAAGTTTAATCAGCAGTGATAATCCGGGTGTGTTCTGCTTTTTTCTATTTTCAGGATAGCGAGGTCTTTGAGGATTTCCATAATGATTATTTGGATTTGTGCGTCTGTCAGATCCATTGTAATTTTGATATTGCCCGTTTCTGTAATTTGAATTATACGGCGAATTGTTTTTCCTCATAGCATTATTCCTATTTATTAAGCTGTTCTCTTGTGTAGTCCAAAAGTCCTCCTGCAAGAACAATATCCTTTGTGCGTCCGCTTAACTCGCATAAAACAGGAATTTCAACATTCTTAGATTTGTTTATAAGAGTAAGCTCGCTCTTGCCGTCCACTATATCTTGCCTTACGTTCTTGAGCAAAAGCTCGTCTCCCTGGCCGATTTTATCATAATCTTTCTCGTTGACAAAAGTAAGAGGCAAAATACCTGCATTTATAAGGTTAGCTCTGTGAATTCTTGCAAAACTCTTAACTAAAACTGCCTTAACACCTAAATATAGAGGAGCAAGTGCGGCGTGCTCTCTTGAAGAACCCTGTCCGTAGTTTGCACCGCCGACTATAATGCTTTTGCCCAGTCTAAGCGCTCTTTCGGGAAATTCTTCATCGCATACTGTAAAGCAGTGCTTTGAAATTGCAGGAATGTTAGAACGCAAAGGAAGTATTTTAGCGCCTGCCGGCATAATATGGTCTGTTGTGATGTTGTCGCCTACTTTTAAAGAGCAAGGAGCTTCAATAGTTTCATCGAGCGGAGATGTTTTTGGGAAAGGCTTTATGTTAGGGCCTCTTAAAATCTCAACGCTGTCCATTTCCTCAACAGGAGCTGGGGGAACTATCATATTATCGTTAATGACAAACTTTTCAGGCAGCTTGAACTTTGGCATATCGCCCAATGTTCTCGGGTCTGTTAAAACTCCGGCAATTGCAGATGCAGCAGCAAGCTCAGGAGAAACAAGATAAATTTGTCCGTCTCTTGTTCCCGAGCGTCCCTCGAAGTTTCTGTTAAAGGTTCTCAAAGAGACTCCCTTTGAATTAGGAGACTGACCCATACCTATACAGGGACCGCAGGCTGATTCAAGTATTCTTGCGCCAGCGTCTATCATAATCGACAATGCGCCGTTTTGTGCAAGCATATTAAGAACCTGCTTAGAGCCGGGTGCGATAGAAAGAGAAACATCAGGGTGAACTGTTTTGCCCTTTAGTATGTGAGCAACCTTCATCATATCCATAAGTGATGAGTTTGTACATGAGCCTATGCAAACCTGGTCTATTTTCATTGGGCCTAACTCGTCAACGGTTTTAATGTTGTCAGGAGAATGAGGACAAGCAGCCATAGGAACGATTTTTGACAGGTCAATTTTAATTTCCTCGTCATAAACTGCGTCGTCGTCTGCTTTAAGCTCTGTCCAGACGTCTGCTCTGTTTTGAGCCTTGAGAAATTCAAGAGTTGTCTCATCAGAAGGGAATATAGATGTTGTAGCTCCGAGCTCTGCACCCATATTGGTAATTGTCGCTCTCTCGGGAACAGATAAGGATTTAACACCATCTCCGCAGTATTCAATGACCTTTCCTACTCCTCCCTTTACAGTAAGGATTTTAAGAACTTCTAAGATAACGTCCTTTGCGGCAACCCAAGGTGAGAGCTTTCCTGTAAGCTCAATTTTAACGATTTTAGGGTAGGTTATATAATAAGCTCCGCCGCCCATTGCTACAGCAACGTCAAGACCTCCTGCACCGATAGCGATCATACCGATTCCGCCGCCTGTGGGGGTGTGGCTGTCAGAGCCGATAAGCGTTTTTCCCGGAATACCGAACCTTTCCAAATGTACCTGATGGCAGATGCCGTTGCCGGGACGTGAAAAGTATATGCCGTGCTTTTTTGCAACAGAGCCGATAAATCTGTGGTCGTCGGCATTTTCAAAGCCCGACTGCAGTGTGTTATGATCTATGTAAGCTACAGAACGCTCAGTCTTAACACGGGGAACTCCCATAGCTTCATATTCAAGATAAGCCATAGTTCCTGTTGCGTCCTGAGTCAATGTCTGGTCGATTTTAATTCCTATTTCGTTTCCCTTTATAAATTCACCGTCTACAAGGTGGTTTTTAAGAATTTTTTCTGTTAGTGTAAGTCCCATGATCTCAAATTCCTTTCATTAATATCTTTTCTTTTATTTTAAAACAAATCAGAGGGATTGTCAAGAATTTAACAAGCATTCGACAGTATAGTTAATTAAATATTAAATATTTATAATAAAATGCTAACTGCTATTTTAATAATTAGAGCTTTCACATTCGGGCAAAAGTGAAATATATGTTATATTAAACAAAGAAAGAACTTTGTATTTGTATAATTCTACAGAATTAATAATTTTACATAAATTTTACTTTACTTTCTATAATTTATTTAATATAATATAAATATAGAATTCTATAAAACTTAATAAATTTAACAACAAGGATGTGACATTATGAAATTTAAAAAATTTTTATGTTTAACACTCGCAACAACCATTGCATTTACTGCAACATTAAGTTCATCAGTTTCAATTTTTGCAGAGGACATTCAGGAGACTGAGGAAAGTCAGAGCTTTGCTTCATCAATTTTTGAAGAAATCCTTTCAAAATCTGAGGAAAGCAATATTGAAAACCCAAATGATTACGGAATATCACCTATGTGGTTGCGAAAATATCACCAAGATATTATTGATTATAATGTAGGTGATTTACCGGAATATCACATAAGAATATTAAAAGCAACCGGTGACTGGGCTGATAGATGGTTTTCTGATATAAAGGCATTGCATGGTATTGGAAACTATGTAATAAATCTTGAATTTTTATGGTATTTTGCAGTATATTTAGGCAAACAAAATGACCCGAAAAATGCTACGCAAATGAATAATGCAATAAATGCAGCAAAAAACAGTGCAATAGAAAAAATAAAAGGCACAACTGCATATAAAAATAAAAATAATGGTGAAAACAAATTGCAATATTTAATCACTAATTGTGCCGAACTTGTTAAATACGATGGATGGAACGGAGTAAATAATACAAAACTCACAGCAACAGAAATGAAAATGAGAATATTAGGCTATGCTTCACATTTAATTGGAGATGTTTATGCTCACAGAACTATGCTTACAAGTACAAGCGGATTAACACTGAGTTATTTTAAATCTTCGTTAAAAACTGATGTTCCAAAGGGAATTGTTCAGTTTATAGATTTGAATAGGTATTATTTATTAAATCCAAGCAAAGAAATGAAAGACTTTGTAAATGAAACTTGTATTGATTGCCCTAATTTTCGTCCAAATCGATATGATGATGCAATGTTAAATATTTCATCAATGGTTACAGAAAAGTCATCAGCATTTGATTATTATTGGTTTCTGTGTCCGTGGAGCAATGATGTTAAGCTGAATAGTTTTAAAAAATACGTTACAAACTCTGGTTTGGATACTTCTGAACTAACGGCAAGCCAGTGGGCAAAATATTCTACATAAATATAAATAATGAAAGGGAGGAGACTTTTATGAAAATCAAAAAGCTGTTTTGCTTATTAGCTGCAGGAGTTATGGCGGTAAGTTCATTTGCAGGAAACGCATTTGCATATTATATTCATAGCTATGAATATGATTGTGATGAAAATGCACGAAAAGCACAGATTGGTAGTTTCACATATTTTTTAGAAGATTATGCACAATATGGTTCTGTATACATTTCTAATGTGGCTATTGTTGTTGATATTCCGAATATTCAAAAGGTAGAAATACCTGAAAAGGTTACCTATGAAGGAATAGAGTTTACTGTAACTGATTTAGATATGAATGAAGAGCCATATCCTAATAATAAATATAATAAAGTTGAAGAAATTGTATTACCTGAAAGTATATATAATATATTTTCTTTTAAAGGATTTAATAATCTAAAGAAAATGAATATACCAAAAAACACTATGTTTGGCAGGGGTCGTGATTATATTCCCCAAAATGGTGTTTATGCATATGTATATTCAGATAAGGCACATTTTGTTGATACAGTGGATTTTTATTATTTAGCACGATGTCCAAAGTTAAAGCTTTCAGTTGACCCAAATAATCCGTACTATAGCTATAAAAATGATTTTCTTTTATCTAAAGATGGCAAAACCATATATATGTCATTTAATAAAAATACTAATCTTATAATTCCTGATGGGATAGAAAATATTTTAGATTATGGAGGCATTGGCTTTAAACACGTCAAAAATGTTAAGTTTCCAGAAACATTAAAGCATTTGAGTGGAACTTGGAGGTCATTAGAAAGTATTAAATTGCCTAGCAAATTAGAAATTTTAGGAGGCAATTTTGGTAAATCAAAATTCACTAAAGTAGTTATCCCTGATAGTGTTAAAACAATGTATACAAGGGTATTTTATGGTTCAAACATAAAGTCTGTAAAAATTGGTAAGGGTTTGACTGCTATTGCCAGCAATGTGTTCGATAATTGTAAAAATTTGAAAAGTGTAACTATACCTAAAAATATTAAAGAAATTGATAACGAAGCATTTAAAAACTGCAAAAAATTAAGGAAAGTAAATATTCGTTCAAAAAATGTCAATATAAATTATGACGCTTTTCGTGATTGTAAACAACTTAGAACCATTACTATAAGAGGAGCTAGAGAAATATTAGATGGTGCATTTAATAACTGTAAAAATCTAAAAAATATAACTATAAATAATGTAAAAAAAATAGATGCAAATGCTTTTTATAGCTGCAAAAAGCTTTCTAAAATCATTATTAAAAATAGTAAAAGCACTCCTAAGATAGTATCTGAGTTTGGTGATGGAAACTTTAAAAACACTAACAAAGGCATAAAGTTTGTAGTTAAAAACAAGAAGGTAGCAAAACAGCTTAAAAAGCAGTTGAGTAAGAAAAAGTATAAGAAAAATCTGAAAAACGCCAAGATTTTAGTAGGTAAAAAGGTTGTATATCAGAATATTAATGGGTAGTTTTTATGATTGGCACAGAAATGTGAGTATATTATAGATAGCAAAAGCGTTCAGGACACTGAACGCTTTTCTCTTGCTTCTTGCCTCTGGTTTCTTGACTCTAGGTGATAGTCTGCCGTTGTACAAATGTAAACACTTAGCATACTTTTAAAAGGTAGAGTGGATGCAACGTCACCGTTGCCTCTGGTTTCTTGACTCTAGGTGCTAGTCTGACGTTGCACAAAGTAAAACATTTTGCAAACTTTTAAAAGGCAGAGAGCCACTGACGGCTCGACGGTGCTATTGACTTATTTAATGTAAGTGGTATAATAATAAGATGTGGAAAACCAAATAATAAAGGCAAAAAACGAGGTTTATATTTTTGTTTTTGAATAATTTCTGTTATAAAAAGAAAAAATATTAATATATTTTTCTTGGAGGATTTATTCAAAATGTCAGAAGAAATAAACAACAACGCTAATAATGGAAATCAATCGCCTCAGACCAATTCGGATAACAGTGATAAACCGTCTCAAACCGAGCAGATAGAGCGTGTTGGTCACATCAGCCTGAAAAATGCAAGGCATCTTATACATTGTCTGACTATAATAGGCGAGGTTGAGGGACATTATATACTTCCTCCGCAGAATAAGACGACAAAATATGAGCATATTATGCCGGCTCTTGTTGCAATTGAGCAGGACAGTTCTATAGAGGGTTTGGTCATTATAATAAATACTGTCGGCGGCGACGTTGAAGCAGGTCTTGCTATAGCCGAGCTTATTGCAGGAATGAAAACTCCGACTGTATCAATAGTACTCGGCGGAGGTCATTCGATAGGAGTACCTTTGGCTGTTTGTGCAAAGAAGTCTTTCATTGTACCGTCTGCGACTATGACAATACACCCTGTGAGAATGAACGGTCTTGTACTGGGCGTTCCCCAGACTCTTTCGTATTTTGATAAAATGCAGGAGAGGATAATAAGATTTGTTTGCGATAATTCAAACATCACGCCTGAGCGTTTCAGAGAGCTTATGATGACAACAGGCGAGCTTGTTATGGATGTGGGCACAGTTTTAGACGGGGAAAACGCTGTTAAAGAGGGTATAATAGACAGTCTGGGAGGATTGTCTGACGCTATCGAGTGCTTATATGAGCTTATAGAATCTGAATCGAATGAAAAGAAGTGTAAAGAAAAAAACGGTGATTGATTATGTTTCAGACTATTTTAAATAATTACGATGTTTTTTGTGACATTGAAAAGATAAATAAAAGCTGTATCGCGAAAACAGGAGAGTTCAACAATATTAAATATGAATATCTGGATTACGGAGGCAAGCAATGTGTTAAGAACATATACTCAACTAACCCGTATGATTATTTAATGTTTTTAAACAGATAAAATACAGAACAAAGACAACAAAGCTAATTTAAGAAAGGAACGACATCATGTCAGTTATCAGTGCGATTTTTCAAGCGGTCATTCAGGGCTTGACTGAATTTTTACCCGTTTCAAGTTCCGGACATTTATCACTGTATCAGCATTTTACGGGAAACAGCGGAGAGGGTGCTTTGCTGTTTTCAGCAATACTTCATCTGGGGACTTTGTTTGCAGTTTTTATAGCATTCTGGGATACAATATGGGATCTGATATGCGAGTTTTGCCGAATGGTCAAAGATATATTTAAAAGGCAGTTTTCATTTAAGGAAATGAACGGTGACCGCAGAGCAGTACTTATGGTCATACTTTCAACAGCGGTTCTTATTCCGTTTTACATATTCAAGGATTTCTTTGAAGGCTTTGCAGAGGACTCAACTATATTCGCAGAAGGCATATGCTTTTTATATACGGCAGCTATCTTGTTACTTGCCGATAAATGCTCAAAGGGAAAGAAAAAGCTAGGCGATATAACCGTCAGGGATTCTGTTTTCGTGGGGTTTTTCCAAAGTATAGCACTTTTGCCTGGAGTTTCACGCTCAGGTTCGACAATTTCGGCGGGGCTCTTTTCGGGTTTTGCAAGGGAAACAGCAGTTAAATATTCGTTTATTTTAGGAATACCTGCGATACTCGGCGGATGTCTAGTTGAAGTAAAGGACGCGGTTCAGACGGATATGTCGTTTAGCTGGACTTATATTCTGGGATTTATTGTTGCAGCTGTTGTCGGTATATGTGCAATAAAAATGGTGAACTGGCTTGTTAAGACAGATAAGTTCAAGATATTTTCATACTATACGGGAGTGCTTGGCGTTATTGTTATTATAGTTTCGATAATAGAAAAAATCGCATCGTAGACTATTTGTGAGCATAAAGTAAAATTAAAGAGAGAAAAAGGATATTAATATAAAGGAGTAATAAAGAATGGCTGTAAAGAAAAAGCCTGCAACAAAGCGAAAAACAAAATCTTCGTCCAAGAAACCTGCTTCCAAGGCAGCGAAAGCCTCGGAGAAGAAAGCGGTTTCTCAGACAAGAGCAGCGGAAAAAGCAAATCATACCCGTACATATTCTATAATTCTGTTTGCACTGGCTGCCTTTGTTTTTTTACTTACATATGTTTCCGGGTCAGCGTTTTGGCATTCTATGCATTTAGGGTTAAGAGGAATATTCGGAGTTACAGTATTTTTAACTGCGCCTGTGATTTTGTATATAGCTATAATCTGCGCTCTTGATAAGTCTCAGAGTATTATTCTTGCAAAGGTGATAGAGAGCGTTATTTTAATTTTTTTGATTTCGGCTCTGTTCCATGAAATTATGATAGGACTTCCAACGCCTGAAAGCAGTTCGTTTTTCAGAAAGCTGGCGTCACTGTATAACAGCGGTGTAGATTTAAGGGGCGGCGGAATTATCGGAGCAATTCTGGGCTGGCCACTTTATGCGTTTTTGAATAAGGTAGGTTCAATAATAGTTATAATCCTCCTTATAATTGTATTTGTAATGCTTCTTACAAATAAAACGATTGTCGATTTGTTTAGAGGGGTTTCAAAGCCTATTAGAACCGGATATAAAGCTGTAAAAGAAGACAACGCTCAGAGAATACGAAACAGCGAACACAGACGTGCTATGGAGCTTGAGGAGCATAACAGAAATGCAAGGGTAGATATTGCAAAGTATCTCGATGCAGGCGATGCGGGCTTTAAGCCTGAAAGCCGTAAAAAGCCTGCGGAAAGGGCTATGCCCGATAAGCTGTTTGACCCTGATCCTACTGATTTTATTGATATGGATAATGAAAATTCAGATAAAAAGAGAGCAAGAAAACCAAAAAGGGCAGGAGCTGTCAAGGCAAAGGATTTGCGGGAAATAGTGAAAAATGCACTTCCTGCTGAAAAGGAAAAGAAGCAGGACGCTGAAATATTTGTTGACGATAATGGCCAGACAACTTTTTTCAATAATGGAAACGCCAAAAGTGCGTATAGCTTTCCTCCTATATCACTATTAAAGCTTCCTGCTCAGAAAGGCGATATTGCAAGCTACAAGCAGGAGCTTGCCAACCGTTCTGAGACGCTGGTTGACACGCTTAGGAGTTTTGGGGTTCAGACACGGATAGTTGATATTCACAGAGGACCGTCGGTAACTCGTTATGAGCTTCAGCCTGCGGCAGGAGTTAAAGTATCTAAAATTACGGGGCTGGCTGACGATATTGCACTTAATCTTGCTGCCGAGGGCATAAGAATTGAGGCTCCTATTCCTGGAAAAGCCGCAGTTGGAATAGAAATCGCAAATGAAAAGAGAGACAGCGTATCTATAAGAGAGCTTATTGACAGCAGTGAATTCAGAAAAGCAAAGGGAAAGCTGTCGTTTGCTGTAGGTAAGGACATAGAGGGAAATATCGTTATGGGAGATATTTCAAAGATGCCTCATATGCTTGTTGCCGGAACGACCGGTGCAGGTAAATCTGTATTCACAAACTCAATAATTATGAACATCCTTTATAAGGCTTCTCCTGATGAGGTTAAGCTGATACTTATTGATCCAAAACAGGTTGAATTTCCTATATACAACGGAATACCGCATCTGCTTATTCCTGTAGTTACCGACGCCAGAAAGGCGGCGGGAGCTTTGGGCTGGGCAGTTTCAGAAATGCTGAAGAGATATAAAAAATTTGCAGATAACGGAGTGCGTGATCTTCAGGATTACAATGAATTTGTCAAAGACAAAGAAGATATGGAGCCTATGCCTCAAATCGTAATTGTAATAGATGAGCTTGCCGATTTGATGATGGCGGCTCCGAAAGAGGTAGAGGATTCTATTTGCAGAATTGCACAGCTTGCCCGTGCCGCAGGAATGCACCTTATAATTGCTACTCAGTCACCTCGTGTAGACGTAGTAACAGGACTTATCAAGGCAAATATACCGAGCAGGGTCGCGCTTAAGGTCTCAAATAATACCGATTCCCGTGTAATACTTGATGAGGGCGGTGCTGAAAAGCTGCTTGGAAAGGGTGACCTTTTATATAAGCCGGTGGGGCTTGGCAAGCCTATGAGAATTCAGGGTAGCTTTGTTCCTACAAGCGAGGTAAGGGCAGTAGTTAATTTTCTTAAAAATCAGTCAAAGGCTGAGTACAGTGATACTATTATCGAGGAAATCGACAGCCATATTCCTCAGCAAAAGGGTGAGAAAAGGAGCGGTTCAGATTTCTTGTCTGAAGATGCGGACGATAAGTTGGAAGAGGCAATCAAGGTTATTGTTGAAAATCAGACAGCTTCGACTTCATTTTTGCAGAGAAAGCTGAGTTTAGGTTATGCAAGAGCCGCAAGAATTATGGACGAGCTTGAGCAGATGGGCGTAATAGGCGAGGCAAACGGTTCAAAGCCGAGAGAGATCTTAATGTCTAAAGAGCAGTGGCTTGAGCGTTCTGCAACGAGAAGCGAGTAACAGAGGAATAAACTAATGGCAAGAAAATCAATGAATAAACTGCAAAAAATAGCTTCTGCTGTAACCGTTGCCATAATTGCACTGATTGTTGCTGTTGTTACGCATTTTACGAATTTGGACGAAGAAGTCAAGAAAGGCAGCGGACTTGTTCAAAGAGCAGCGTCGAGTGCTGATTTGTCTGTGCATTTTATAGATGTCGGTCAGGGAGACTGTACGCTTGTTATGTGCGAAGGCCATAATATGCTTATTGACGCAGGAGAAAGCGATCAGGGAGAAAAGGTAGTCGAATATTTGCACGCACAGGGGATTGAAAGTCTTGACTATGTTATTGGCACTCATCCTCATTCTGATCATATCGGAGGGCTCAAAGCAGTAGTAAACAGCGATATTGAGATAGGAAAAATAATAATGCCGAAAATTCCCGACGATCAGGTTCCGACTTCTTATACGTACACCAAGCTGTTAAAGGCGATTATAAATAAAGGGCTTACTATAACAAGCGCAGGTGATTCTGTTTTTCAATTGGGTTCGGCGGTTGTAAACACATATACGCCCAAGAAAAAGTATAAGGATTTGAATGATTATTCTGTTGCGGCAAGGATAGCTCACGGTGAGAACAGCTTTCTTATAACAGGCGATTTAGGAAAGCAAAGTGAAAAGGAGCTTGTAAACCGAGGATGCGATTTGTCGGCAAGGGTTTTGCAGGTTTGTCATCACGGAAGCAGAGAGTCGTCAAGCGAACTGTTTTTGTCAAAAGTAAAGCCTGCATACGCTGTTATTCAGTGCGGTGCAGGAAACAGTTATGGGCATCCGCACGAAGAGGCTCTGCAAAGAATAAACGAATATACATCAGAGGTTTACACAACGGATTCAGACGGAACGATTGTGTTTGAGTCGGACAAGGCTGGTATGAATATAAAGACTGAGAAGTCTGACAATAATAACAGTGAGGATAATTGAACACTATGAAAGATGAATTATTGATAGTTGAAAGAATAGAGGACGGTATCATTACCGTTGAAAAATCTGAAAATGAGTTCTTTGATATAAAGCTAAGCGAGTTTGATTGCGATGTGCGTGAGGGTGATGTTCTAAAGCTTGCAAACGGAAAGTATTCTATAGATGTTGAAAAAACAGAGGAGCTAAGGAAAATATCCGCTTATCTTCAGAACACTGCTTTTGGAATTAAGGAAACAGACACTGATAAATAAATGATTTTCACTTAAATAACATCGGAAGGAGAATGCTCCGAACGGAGCATAGTTGTCAATATGGAAAAGGATTTGTTGGTGATATTAGAAGAAAGCTTTTCTAAATTTTCAAAGGGACATAAGCTGATTGCACGCTATGTGTTAGAGCATTTTGACAAGTCTGCGTTTATGACTGCGTCAAAATTGGGGCAGACTGTAGGCGTGAGCGAATCAACTGTTGTAAGATTTGCGATTGAACTGGGCTTTGAAGGCTACCCGGGATTTCAGAAAGCGCTTCAGGACCTTATGAGGAATAAGCTGACATCTTTTCAGAGAATTGACGTAACCTCTGACCAGATAGGCGAAGATGATATTTTAGAAAAGGTTTTAAGTCTTGATATCGACAGAATAAGGGGAACACTGAATGATTGTTCAAAGAAAGACTTCTATGAAGCGGTAGATAAAATAGTGAGCGCACATTCTATATATGTAATAGGCAACAGAAGTTCTGCGGCGTTAGCGTCATTTACTGCATATTATCTAAATCTGATTTTCCCGTATGTAAAGCTGGTACGTTCTTCTTCTACAAGCGAGATGTTTGAACAGATATTAAGAGTCGACAGCAAAGACGTCGCAATAGGATTTTCGTTTCCGAGGTATTCAAAGCAGACGCTTAATGCTCTTAAATATGCTCATGACAACGGAGCCGGAGTTATTGCGTTTACAGACAGCAAAAACTCACCTTTAGTAAAGTATGCTGACAATGTTCTTATCGCACAGAGCGATATAGCTTCATTTGTTGATTCGCTTGTTGCGCCGCTTAGTTTAATAAACGCTTTGATAGTTGCCGTTTCAATCAGAAACAGAGAAAAGATCACAAATAACTTTAAAAGACTTGAGGACATATGGGATAAATATGATGTTTATGAAAAAAATGAGCCGGATGATGAGAATTAAATGTGCGTTCAGGATTGTAGAAAGGAAGATGTTATATTGACAGATAAATATGACGTCATAGTAATCGGCGGAGGAGCCTCCGGTTTGTTTTCCTCTATACTGCTTGCCCGCAAGGGAAAATCTGTTTTACTTTTTGAAAAAAACAGAATTCTCGGAAAAAAGCTGTTGATCACGGGAAAGGGCAGGTGCAACGTAACAAATAACTGCGACGCTGAAACTGTACTAAATAACATTCCACGCAATTCAAAGTTTCTCTACAGCGCAGTTTATTCTTTTTTGCCGAGAGATACGATGTGCTTTTTTGAAAGTCTGGGCGTACCTCTTAAAACCGAACGCGGTAACAGGGTTTTTCCTGTAAGCGACAGTGCAAGTGATATTGTAAAAGCGCTTTGTGATGAAGTAAATAAACTAGGTGTAACTATTATAAATAAAAAAGTGACAAGACTGATAACTAAGAATAACAAGGTTATCGGCGTGAAGTGCAGTGATAAAGATTATTTTTCAGACAGTGTTATTGTTGCAACAGGGGGAAAATCCTATCCGAAAACAGGTTCAACTGGAGACGGGTATAAATTTGCAGAGAACGCCGGTCATACGGTAACAGATATTAAGCCGTCGTTGGTTCCGCTTGAAACAAAACAGAGCTTTCCAAGAAGGCTTATGGGATTGTCATTGAGAAATGTAACACTAAGTCTTTGGGAAAGCGGAAAGAAAAAGTCTGTATACTCGGAGCTGGGCGAGATGCTTTTTACTCATTTCGGAGTATCAGGACCGCTTGTTTTGTCTGCAAGCGCACATATAAATAATATAGATGAAAAAGATTATTATATAGTGATTGACTTAAAACCTGCACTTGATGAAAAAACTTTAGATAAGCGAATACTAAGAGATTTTTCTGATAATCCTAACAGAAATTTCTCTAATGTTCTGAAAGGTCTGCTGCCTTCAAAGATGATACCTGTAATGATAGAATTGTCTGGTATTGACGGTGGTGAAAAGGTAAATAATATTACTAAAGAGCAAAGAAAAAGGCTGATAGGGCTGTTTAAAAATCTTCGTCTCGATATAAAGGGCTTCAGACCTGTTGATGAGGCGATTATAACAAGGGGCGGAGTAAGTACTAAGGAAATTGATCCAAGCACTATGGAATCAAAGCTAATATCAGGTCTATATTTTGTCGGCGAGGTACTTGATGTTGACGGATATACAGGCGGATTTAATCTGCAAATTGCATTTGCTACGGCAAATCTGGCGGTGCAGAATATTATATAACTGATAATTTTTGAGATATATGAATTTATGTTAGGAGTATGTTGGTTATGGGTATTAATATTGCGTTAGACGGTCCATCGGGAGCAGGGAAATCAACAATTGCAAAGGCTGTTGCAAAAAAACTAGAATATGTCTATGTAGATACAGGAGCGCTTTACCGCTCCATAGCTTTATATATGATTGAGCATAGCATTAATACTGATAATTCCGACGATGTAACGGTTGCTTTGAAAGACATTGATTTAAAACTTGCCTATATTGACGGTTCTCAAAGGGTTTTGATGTGCGGCGATGACGTTTCAGACAAGATTAGAACTCCTGAGGTTTCAATGGGCGCATCAAAGGTTTCTGCAATACCAAAGGTAAGGGAGTTTTTATTTGACCTTCAGAAAAATATAGCTGAAGAAAGTAACATAATTATGGACGGACGTGATATAGGAACGGTTGTTTTGCCTAAGGCTGATGTTAAAATTTTTTTAACAGCTTCTGCTCAAGAGCGGGCAAAGAGAAGATTTAAAGAGCTTCAGGAAAAGGGTGATAAATCTTCTTATGATGAAGTTCTGGAAGATATAAAACAGCGTGATTATAATGATATGCACAGAGATATAGCGCCGTTAAAAAAAGCTGACGACGCTATTGAGATCGATACGACAAAACTTAACCTTGATGAATCTGTTGAGGTTATTTATAATACAGTTATTGAAGAGCTTAAAAAAAAATTTGAAAAATCAGGCGAAGTAAAAAAAGATATTCAAAATAAGGAGAATAATGGATTATTAAGAGGTCTTGATGTCAAACCGGTTGACAAAAGCAGCAGGCTTTCTCATTGCAGAGTGTTTTTCTATAACATTTTAAGATATATAGTGCTGTTTGTTTTTCATATATTCTACAATTTGAAGTTTGTCGGCAAAGAGAATATCCCAAAGGACGGCTCAAACATTTTTGCAAGCAATCACAGAAGTTATGCTGATCCTGTACTTATAGCTCTTGGTGTGAAAGTACCGTTTTCGTTTATGGCAAAGGAAGAACTTTTTAAGCAGAACATATTCTTTACAGTGCTTATAAAAGCATTGGGAGCATTTCCGGTTACAAGGGGAAAAGGCGATACCTCTGTTATTGATGTGTCGCTTGAACGTCTGAACAAGGGGCGCAATCTTGTGGTTTTTCCCGAAGGTACACGCTCAAAGGACGGAAAAGTAGGCAGAGGAAAAACCGGCGTCGCATTGATAACGGCAGTAGCTCAGGTACCTGTGATACCGGTGGGGATAGTTTTTGAAGGAAAATTAAAATTCAGAAAAAAGGTTTTAGTTAAGTATGGAAAGGCAATTTCCCCCGAGAATATGAATATAACAAATACTGATCCAAGAGAAGTCAAAAAGATAAAGCAAACTATAATGGATCGGATAGTAGATTTGGTAGAAACTGATAATCCTTACATAGACAACAATGATAAATGATGATTCTAGTATGATTTCTCGGAGGCTTAAATGTTAACAAACTGTAAAATTTTAGTTGCAGAAACTGCTGGCTTTTGTTTTGGTGTAGACAGAGCGGTTAAAATAGTGTATAATAATCTAAATAACCATAATAATGTTGTCACATTAGGACCTATTATTCATAATCAGAGTGTTGTTTCTGATTTTGAAAGCAAGGGAGTCAGAGTTATCAACGACATAAGCGAAGTTGAATCGGGGCAGACGGTCATAATACGTTCGCACGGTGTTTCGGCTGATGTTTATAAACGCTTAAACGAGCTTTCCGCCAATGTTGTTGACGCTACCTGTCCTTTTGTTTCGAGAATTCACAAAATTGTAAAAGAAAAATCAAAAGAGGGTTATCTTGTTGCAATTGCAGGAGACAGTACTCATCCTGAAGTGATAGGAATAAGCGGACATTGTGAGAGCAAATGCTATGTATTTTCTGATTTGAAAGAGTTAAAAACAGTTCTTTCTGAGGTTGGAGACGAAAAAATCATTTTTGTTTCTCAGACTACTTTTAACAAGCAGCTTTGGGAAAAATGCAGAGAATACATACATAGTATCAGAAAATCCGCTATGATTTTTGATACAATATGTGACGCAACATCAAAACGTCAGGAAGAGGCTATAAGTATTGCTTCTAAATCTGATAAAATGATTATTGTCGGCGGACGGCACAGTTCTAATACGTTAAAGCTCAAATCAATATGCTCAGAATATTGTCCGTGCTATCTTGTTGAGAGTGCCGATGAACTCTATGATTTAGATTTTGATGGGGTGAATTATTTAGGTATTTCTGCTGGTGCTTCGACGCCGGCGTATATAATTGAGGAGGTTAAACAAGTAATGAGCGACATTCTTGAAAACAAAGAAGAGGAGTTTAATTTTGAAGAGGCTATTGAGCAGTCTTTAAAAAGAATATATATAGGAGCAAGGGTAACCGGTACTGTAACTGCTGTAAACAAGACAGAAGCATTAGTTGACATCGGTACAAAACACACCGGCGTTATACCGAAAGATGAGCTTACTGACGATCCTACAAAAGCACCTGAAGATATTGTTTCAGTAGGAGATGAGGTTGAAGTTATAGTTTTAAAGACGAACGATCAGGAGGGAGTAGATACTCTTTCTAAGAAGCAGGTCGACGCTATTGCCGGTTTTGAAAATGTTGCAAAGGCACATGAGGAAAATTCAATATTAACAGGTGTTGTAACCAATATTGTAAGACGCGGTATTTTAGTTTCAACAAACGGTTTTAAGGTATTTATCCCTGCGTCTCAGGCTACTGAAAGACGCAGCGACAGCTTAGACGATTTGCTGAATAAAACTGTTGAGTATAAGGTGATTGAGGTCGACAAAAACAGAAACAGAGCAGTCGGTTCGATAAGAATTATAGCAAATGAAAAGCGTGCAGAGCAAAAGGCAAAATTCTTTGAAAGTGCAGAGGTCGGCAAGACTGTTACAGGAACAGTCAAGTCTATAACCGATTACGGTGTGTTTGTTGATTTGGGCGGAATAGACGGCTTGGTAAGAAAAGCTGATCTTTCATGGCTGAGAATAAAGCATCCGTCTGATGTTGTTTCTGTAGGTGATGAAATAGAAGTTACCATTAAGGATATTGATAAGGAAGCGGAAAAGGTTTCTCTTGTATATAAAAAAGACGAAGATAATCCTTGGACAATTTTTGATAAGAACTACGGAGTAGGACAAGTTATTACGGTGAAGATAGTCTCGATAACTTCATTTGGAGCATTTGCCCGTATAATTGAGGGTATTGACGGACTTATTCACATTTCGCAGATCGCCAACCAGAGGGTTGACAATGTAGCTGATATTTTAAGTGTCGGACAAGAGGTTGAGGTTAAGATTACCGAAATTGACGAAGAACAGCATAGAATCAGTCTGTCTATGAGAGCGTTGCTTCCTGAGCCGGAAAAGGAAGAACCTGCTGAGGAAGAAGTAGAGGCTGAAACAGACAATGCAGAGCCGGAGTCAAATATCGTGTACTCGACTGAGAATCCTCCTGTTGAAGATGAAGAGCCTGTAGAGGAGACAGCGGAAGAGCCTTCCGAAGAAAAGACAGAAGAAACTGTTGAGGAAAAGGCAGAGGAAGTTGCTGAAGTGCCAACAGAGGAAGCTGTCGATGAAAAGGCGGAAGAGCCTGCTGAAAAATCAGTAGAAGAAGCTGTTGAAGAAAAGGCAGAAGAAGCTGCTAAGGAAAAAACAGAGGAAAATTCAGAGAAAACCTCAGAAGAAACGACGGAAGATACAGCGGAGTAATAGCTTAAAAATACGTTTTTATCAATGGACAGGATTTCCCTGTCCATTTTTATTTATGTTACTTGACAAATTATACAATGTGTGATATTATAGCCTTAATATTTTAAGGGATGTGAAACTATGTGCAAGGCAACTAACTCCATTAATTGTAAATGGGGGGGGGGCTTAATTTAACAGCTCTTGTTAGTTATGCACAAAAAATCTCTTTGGTGTATATAAGGCGTAGTATGTTGTTTTGCGTACTGCGTTTTTATTTTGTTAATTACATTTATTACTAATTGAATTAATGCAAAACTAGGGAGGATGATTAATTATGACAATTAAATTCTTAAGAAACATGGTGAAGCTGTATTAAAACTTACAGTAAATGAAACACCAATCAAAAACAAGACAAAACATTGGAGGTATTATGGATAAAAAAGACAAAAATAAATCAGTAAAAGAGCACTCAATTTTTTCTAACTTCATATATGTTTACAAATATGTATGGAAGTATAAAAAATCAATGCTTATCTTGACGATTTTGTGGATAGTGTCATGTGTATCATTGAATTATATTTGGAACTTTACGTCAAAGTTTATTATTGATGATGTTATGGCAGGAGTTTCTGTCAGTTCGCTTATTGTAACTCTGATAATAGCGGGAGCGATAAGTGCGGTTACAAATTTCGGTGCTGAGGGAATTGATTATTTATGGTGGCCGAGAGCTCATTTCATTACTTTTAAATTTGTAACAAGATACAACCAAAAATTTATGACAATGAGATATGAACATCTTGAAAGACCTGAAATTCTCGACAAAGCTGAAAAGGCAAAAAAAGCTGCAGACTGGGGAGGCTCGGCAGGCTTTTTAAACAATTCCAAATTCTTTATGCAGTATGCGGTAAATATTATTGTTTCTGCGGTAATCATATGTACGCTTAATCCGATGTTACTTCTTGTGTTTACGGCTACTGGTCTTTTAAAGGCATATATGAATGTTAGAACTAAGAAAGAGGACAAAAGACTTTGCTGGGATAATATGGCACCTTTTAACCGTAAACTAAGGTATCTGGGTCAGGTTCAAAGCGACTTTTCATTCGCAAAGGATATAAGAATTTACAATATGCGTTCTTTTCTTAAGGCGAAGCATACCTCGGTAAATAATCAGGCACATAAGTTGTTTATAGGTCATAAAAACAGGTGGCTTAAATGGGAAATGAAAAACTATGTGGTAACCTTTGCAGAATTGCTTTTCCAATACGGGTATTTGATTTTTATGCTTTTAAACGGAAATCTTGAGCTTGGAAACTTTGTATTATATTCAACGACTATGGATAATTATACAAGATTTTTGAGAACTACTTTTGTTATGTATTCTGAAATGAAACAGCGTTCTATGGAAATAGACGATTTTCGTGACTTTGTAGACGATGATTCAACAAATGACGTTTCGGAAAATACAAAGCCTGTTCCAAAGGCAGACAGCTATGAGATTGAATTTAAAAATGTGTCATTTAAGTATTACGGCAAGGAAAAGTATGCACTTAAAAATCTGAGTTTAAAGCTGACGCCCGGTAAAACGCTTGCGATAGTGGGGTTGAACGGTGCAGGTAAGTCAACATTTATAAAGCTTCTGTGCAGAATATACGATGTAACAGAGGGGCAGATCCTTTTAAACGGAGTTGATGTAAGAGAGTATGACCGTTTGGATTATTTTAAGATATTCAGCCCTGTATTTCAGAATGTCGAGATGTTTGCTCTTAATCTGGGTGAGAACATCGCAATGCGGCCAGATAAGAGAGTGGAGAGTGATAAAGCAGTCAGAGTTTTAAATGCTTCGGGACTTAGAGATAAGCTGAGGTCAATGAAGGACGGTCTTAAAACTCAGATGACTAAGGTAATTTACGATGAGGGTATAGATTTATCAGGCGGAGAAAAGCAAAAGCTGTCGCTTGCAAAGGCGCTTTACAAAGACGCTCCTATAGTTCTTTTAGATGAGCCAACTGCTGCTCTTGATCCGCTGGCTGAGTATGAGCTTTATCAGTCGTTTGACGAGATAATCAAGGGAAAGACGGCTGTTTATATTTCTCACAGACTTTCGTCTACAAGGTTTTGCGATAATATTGCTATGTTTGAAAACGGCAGTCTTATTGAGTATGGCACTCACGAATCTCTTTTAAAAAGCGGAGGGGCTTACGCACATCTGTTTGAGGTTCAGGCTCAGTATTATAAGGATGAGCAGAAGAAAAAAGAAATGGAGGCTTATGAAAGCGAGGTGGCTTTCAGTGAGTAAGAAAAAAGTAAAGATAAGCGATTTAAAAAAGAGCTTTATAACTCTAAAATATTTTTACAGTATTATATTTAGAAAATTTAAAAGCTACATAGTATTTAATCTAATAGCTGCTGTTATGAGATCTGTATATCCGTTATTTATAGTGTTTTTACCAAAGCTGCTTATTGATGAATTCCAGTCGGGCAGAAATATAAAGCGTATGGTAATTATAACTCTGGTATTTGTAATAGCATACATTTTGGTTATGGTGATAGACTCATTTTGTACTCAGACATATCAGAAAAAGGTCGATGAGTTCACAAGGTATTTTGAAATGCAGCACAAGCAGAAATGTGCGGAGATGGATTTCGACCTGACAGAAGACCCTAAGATACTCGACTTGGCATCAAAGGCTCAGAACGGTCTGAACTGGTATGGCGGAGTAGACGGATTTATGACCCAATTTACAAATATGATCTCAGGCATTCTTTCTATTATTTCTACAGGAGCAGTGCTGTTCACAGGTTCTGTGTGGGTTATTTTGATTTCAATAACTGTTCTGGTTCTTAATTTTCTGATTACAAATAAATCAAAAAGCATTGTGAGAAAGCAAAATGAAGATACAGCAATTCTCGACAGAAAGCTCAACTACAACTTTTGGCAGTCTTATGATTTTAAATATGGCAAGGACATAAGGCTTTATGATGCGTCGGATATGCTTATAAATAACTGTAACGAAGTCGCAGATGAATTCGTCAACGTAATAAGAGTGGGTAACAACAAAATAGCAGGTCTGACTGGGATTTCTTCTATCATTAATACTGTAAACAGTGTTGGAATGTACGGGATTTTAGGTTTAATGGCTATAAAAAAGCTAATCACGATAGGTAATTTCACTATGTATGCTACTGCGGCAAGACAGTTTACAGACGGTATGATGTCAACAATTGCCTCTTTGCAAAATCTGTTTATGGTTTCTACATATTTGTATAACTATGTCGATTTTATGGGTATTAAAACCGATTCTGCATTCGGCAGCGATCCAATAGACGAAAACGGAAAACACACTATTGAATTTAAAGATGTCTGGTTTAAATATCCTAGAACTGATAAGTATATTCTTCAGGGTGTTAACATTAAGATAAACAGCGGTGAAAAGCTGTCTATTGTTGGTTTGAACGGAGCAGGAAAGACTACCTTTATAAAACTGCTTTGCCGATTGTACAAGGTAGACAAGGGAGAGATACTCATAGACGGCAAGAACATAAACAGCTATGATTTTGACGAGTATTCGCACCTTTTCTCGGTCGTGTTTCAGGATTTCAAGCTGTTTGCGTTTTCCATTAAAGAGAATATTTCCATAAGTGAGAATCCTGATGATGAAAGGGTACAGAATCTTTGTGAAAAGGTCGGGCTCGGAGATAAGATAGCCTCTTTAGATAAGGGTATTGACACTTCGATTTTCAGACAGTTTGATAAAGAAGGCATTGAGCCGTCCGGCGGCGAACAGCAAAAAATGAGCATTGCAAGAGCATTGTATAAAGATTCTCCAATAGTTATTTTAGATGAGCCTACAGCGGCACTTGACCCTGTTGCCGAGTATGAAATATACAGGCAGTTCAACGGTTTTGTTCGGAACAAAACGGCAATATATATTTCTCACAGACTTTCAAGCTGTAGATTCTGTGACAGGATAGCGGTATTTTCAGGAAGCAATATTGCCGAATACGGAACGCACGATGAGCTTGTGAATAATAAGAACGGAATATATTCAAAAATGTGGAAGGCTCAGGCTCAGTATTATGCTTAAAATTAAAAATTTTACAGCGCCCCGATTTTTGGGGCGTTTTCAATTTCTGTAAAATGTAACTGAATATTCATAAATAACAAAAAATAAAATTAAATATAAAAAATTTTATTAATGTTGACAAACTTTTCTTTCTGTGATAATATGATATTGCGAAAACATAAATTTATTAGAAGTTTTGTCAGAATTTGTTGTTATTTAGTTAAAAGCAGATTACTGATTAAAATTTGTTGTGAATTTATTAAGAAAGGGATATTTAGAATGAGAACAAAAAAATTATTGGCGTGGTTATTGGCGTCTTGCACACTGATTGCATCTGTATCTATTCAGGGCTTTATGGTCGGCTCGGCGGCTGACAACGGTGTAATGCGTGATAAGCTGACTGCATATCAGATTGCTTATGATATGGGTCTTGGGCTTAATCTTGGGAACACTATGGAGGCTTACTATGAGGACTCAAACAAGCAATATACAGGCGCACAGAAGATAGGAAAGAATCAAGCGCAGGATTATGAAACCTGTTGGGGAGCTTTTCCGACTACTCAGAAGATTATCGACGGAATGAGAGACGCAGGCTTTAAAACCGTAAGAATTCCTGTATATTGGGGAAATATGATGGAGAATAACGATACCTTTACTATTTCCACAGCGTATTTGAAAAGAGTCAGGGAAATTATAGACTATTGCCGTAATGCAGGTCTTTATGCCGTAATAAATATACACCATTATGATGAGTTTATAATAACTAATTTTAGCAAAAGCAATGTTTTGGAAATAATGGATAGATTGTGGACACAAATTGCTGAATATTATAAAGATTATTCTGATTATTTGATTTTTGAGGGGTACAACGAATATGTAGGCGGATCAAGACCGGGCGACGGTCTTTCTGAAGGTTCATCTGAAATGTATGATTATGTGAACAGCTTAAATCAGACCTTCGTTGACGCTGTAAGAGCTACCGGCGGAAATAATAAAACTAGAATGCTTATTGCTTCCGGTTACTGGACTAATATAGATATGACGACAAATTCTAAATTCAAAATGCCAACAGATACTGCTGAAGGCAGACTAATGGTGTCGGTACACTATGTTGACAATGCAATGTATTGGAATGGTTCAGGCAAAATCGGAACCAGTGAATGGCAAGAGTACAGCAAAAGTCAGTGCGAACTATTGAAGAAGGCATTTTTTGATCAGGGCTATCCTGTTTTTCTGGGAGAAACAACAACATCCACATCGTATAAAGGTAAAATTCCGTCAGGCGCTGTTATAACTGATACGACCCAAGCTATGGAATATATTCTGAGATTACTTGAAAGCTACGGTTTTATTCCTGTTTTATGGGATACACCGGGTACAAGTAGCTTTTATGTAAGAACTAAATATGAAATAGGTTCAGCTGCTGATAAAACTGCTATACAAACTCTGGCTGATGAGCTTAAAGACGGAACTTTTAAGAGACCTGTACCTCCGATAGAACCCGTTGTAGATTTGACAGACGATATATCTGAATCATCATCTGAATCGTCTCAGACATCTTCAGAACAGACAGAGTCTTCATCAGAAACATCAATTTCACCATCAGATCAATCTCAATCTCAATCTCAATCTGAATCTGATTCATCAAAGTCGAATGATACATCTAAACAGCCGAATGTTGAATCTACAACTGCCAGAACTACTCCGCATACAAATAAATCTCCTGCTGCGGCTAAGGTTACTTCAGGCAGGAGCTTAGCACAGGTTGCTAAAGACAGGTCATCAGCGAAAAAGAAAATGAATCAGGCAAAAATTAAAAAGCTGACTGCAAAGACAAATGGCAAAAAGATAATAGTAAGCTGGAAAAAGGTTAAAAATGCTAAGGGATATGAAGTGCAGGTATCCGCCAATAAGAGGTTTAAGAAACCTATATATGATAAGTATACAACAAAGAAAAAGCTTACTATTAAGAGCAATAAAATAAAGAAGAATAAGACATACTATGTACGGATAAGGGCATATACCACATATAAAGATGTAACCGGAAAACTAATTAAGAAACATAGCAAATGGTTTAAGGTAAATGCAATAAAAATAAAATAGAATTGAAAAAACCGTTCAGGCAGAGATGCTTGAGCGGTTTTTGACTTGGACGCTATAGCATGATAAAACTTCCGATTCTACCGGTGGTCGATAAAAAATGATTTAGCAAAAGCACATAAGATTATCGCGTAGTTTCTGTTTTTAGCTTTATTCTTAAAAACAAATAAAGTGAAAAAGAAACTTTATATTTTACTCAAATATTTTTCAGCCGAGAGATATTCGTTTATGGGTTGCAGGGCAAGTCAATGCTATGGTACTTTTCAGTGCACCTTACGGGGACAAGCCAATAACCCCTTTTAGAGCTTTTGCAAACCATTACTTCAGTGGGGGTTATGATTAGCTCTAACATTTCTTCTGCACGTGTATGGAGAATCATTCCCTCTTCTGTATTACTTTGTGATTTCCACTAATCAGAAGTTATTTTCCAAGTTCACTTTCTGATTCTTTTAATTGTCTAGATAAAGGCGGCTGCATCATATGTAAAGATTCTGCCGCCTTTGTTATACTTCCTTCTCTTGCTACCGCAAAAATATTCAAGTAAACGAATATACAAGGTGTTTCTCCTGTATGATAATAAATATACTATAATTTTTTTTGCTAAACCTTTCAGGTATGGGAAGGCATTTAATATATGTATTTGACATTTGTAAGATTAACTGATAGACTAAAATTATACAAATATTAATTTTAAATTGGAAAGGCTGAGGTTTATGAAAAACATATTAAAAAGAATCATCGTATTTTTTGTTTGTGCACTATTGTTTTCAGGATCAATTGTGGGGTATTCTGATAACACAGTGAAATCAGCAACATATGCGAACAAAAATAAAGTCTTAGTAGTGTATTTTTCCCATACTGGAACAACAAAAAAAGTCGCTAAGAGAATAAGAAAAATAACTGGAGGAACTATGTTCAGAATCAAAGAAAAAAATAAATATCCATCAGATTATGATCAGATGCTGAATGTTGCACAGTCTGAGCAGGAATCAAAAGCAAGACCAGCTATAAAAAACAAAGTCAAGTCAATCAAGAAATACGATATAATTTTGATTGGTTATCCAATTTGGTGGGGCGATGCTCCGATGGCTGTATATTCTTTCTTGGAAACATATAATTTGTCGGGTAAAACAATTATTCCATTTTGTACAAGCGGCGGCACCGAGATCAGCAAAAGTGTAAAAGGAATCAGAAAAGTATGTAAGAAATCAAAAGTAAAATCAGGATTAACAGCAAATGATGTTAGTAATAAGAAACTTCGAAAATGGCTGAAAAAGAATAAGGTTATAAAATAATTGAACGGGCATTTTAATTATGCTAAAGGAATGTAAAGTGAAAAAATAGTGCTTCTATTAGAGTACAGCATTAAATAAATATTTTAAATTAATGAAGGAGTAGATAAAATGATTACAAAGAAATTTCAGAATTTAGAATTATCAGCGCTTGGATTGGGTTCTATGCGTCTGCCGGTTATTGATTACGACGATGCAAGGATTGACGAAGAAAAAACAGCAGAAATGGTTGCATATGCTATGGAGCATGGCATTAACTATTATGATACTGCATGGGGTTATCATAGCGGCAATTCAGAAACTGTTATGGGTAAGGTTTTGAAAAATTATCCTCGCAATAGTTATTACCTAGCATCAAAATTTCCGGGATATGACCTTTCAAATATGCCGAAGGTTGAAGAGATATTCGAAAAACAGCTAAAAAAGTGTTGTGTAGATTATTTTGACTTTTATTTATTCCATAACGTATGTGAGATGAATATTGATGCTTATCTGGATGAAAAATACGGTATTTTTGAATATTTGATTGAGCAAAAGAAAAACGGTCGTATTCGTCATCTCGGTTTTTCTGCACACGGAAGTCTTGATGTAATCAAACGCTTTTTGGATAAATACGGCGAGCATATGGAATTTTGTCAGCTTCAGATAAACTATATTGACTGGACATTTCAAAATGCAAAAGATAAAGTTGATTTGTTAAATAAGCATCAAATTCCAATATGGGTAATGGAGCCGCTCCGCGGCGGCAGACTGGCAAAATTACCTACAGCGGAGGAAGAAAAATTAAAGGAACTTCGTCCTGATGAAGAAATACCTGCATGGGCATTTAGATTTTTGCAAAGTATTCCCGGTGTGACTATGATACTTTCGGGAATGTCGAATTATGAGCAGCTTCAGGAAAACATAAAAACCTTTGAAACAGAAAAACCATTGTCAAAAGAAGAAATGGAAACATTGCTGAAGATTGCAGATAATGCGCTAAACGGAGTTCTTCCCTGTACTGCTTGTCATTACTGTGTCAGCCATTGTCCGAAGGGTTTGGATATTCCGACTCTTTTGGAGTTATATAACGAGCATAGCTTTACCGGAGGCGGGTTTATTGCACCTATGGCACTGATGGCAATATCAGAAGAAAAGCATCCGACCGCCTGTATAGGCTGCAGAAGCTGTGAGGCAGTTTGTCCTCAGCAGATAAAAATATCAGAAGCAATGACTGATTTTGCATTGAAACTAAAGGGATAAAGTTTTTATAAAGGATAGAGCAAGTGAAACAAGATATATTATACAGAGACAATAATGGTTTACCGGTTTCCACAAATGAGACGGATTATAAGATAATTAGTCAGATACAGATCCAATCTCGTCATTTATTAGCAGAGTTGTGAGGAGAGTGATATAGAAAGATTAAAGTCATAAAATGTATAAAAAATAAGTATAAAAGTTTCCAAAAAGCTATTGACACTGTGTCAGAATAATGCTATACTATATATTGACATGATGTCAGAATAAATAAAGAAGGTAACGAAACTATGAAGAAAAACATTGGTTCTAAGCTAGCACTTTATCCTATGCCTATTACTGTAGTCGGTGCAATGAACGGTGATAAGCCTACATGGACTTTGGTAGGTCATTTAGGAATTATCGGTCATGACCGAGTGTTGGTAAGCCTTGCCGCACCACATTTTATTAACAGCAATATCAAAGAAACAAGGAAGTTATCTATCAATATTGTTGATGAGAAAATTTTGTCCCGGGCGGATTACGTAGGTTCTGTAAGTGGCAGCAAGATAGATAAGTCTGATGTGTTCTCTTACGAAACAGGTGATGCAGGAGTGCCGATCATTAGTGATGCACCTTTGACATTAGAGTGCAAGGTTGAGGATATATATGAAACGCCTAACTTTGAGAACTTTATATGTTCTATCGAAAATACCTATGTTGACGAGGAACATCTGGACGCTGACGGAAAAATCAACTACAATACATTAAAGCCGATACTGTTCGAGTTTCCCACCTATCAATACTTGAAAACAGGAGATGTGATAGGTAAATGTCTTTCTTTTAAGAATATAAATAGTGAGGAATAAACTATGCCAAAAGGATCACCAGAGCTTACAAATGCCCGTAAAGAAGAAATTATAAATGCTTGCGAGGAACTGTATAAGTCAAAGAGTTTTAAGGAAATCTCCTTAAAAGATATTGGCAGCGCCACCAGTTTTACCCGAACCTCAATCTACAATTATTTTCAGACAAAAGAAGAAATCTTCCTTGCACTTTTGCAGAGAGAATATGAGTTGTGGATCGTTGATTTGAACAAAATTATTGAGGAAAATGCTGCGCTTTCAAAAGACAAATTTGCCGACAAGTTGGCGAGATCCTTGGAAAAGCGGGAACAGCTTTTGAAAATTATGTCTATGAACCACTATGATATGGAGAGCAGCAGTCGTCCGGAGCAGCTGGCTGAATTCAAAGTAGCTTATGGAGAATCGCTGCATACGGTTATGAGATGTTTAGAAAAGTATTTCCCCGATATGTCGGTTTCTGAAAAACAGGACTTTATATATTCATTTTTTCCGTTTATGTTTGGGATTTACCCATATACCATCGTAAATGATAAGCAGAGGTCAGCTATGGAAAAAGCAAATGTCAATTATGTGTTTATGACGATTTACGAAATTACTTATAATTGTGCGAAATGTTTATTAAAGGTTTGACGGGAGGATTGATATGAAGTACGCATATTTAGGAAAATCTGACTTGAATGTATCCCGTATTTGTATGGGCTGCATGGGATTTGGGAATGCCGCCACTGGGCAGCATAGCTGGACGATCGGTGAAGCGGAAACACGGAAAATCATCAAGCATGGTCTTGATCTGGGGATAAATTTCTATGATACCGCCATTGTCTACCAAAACGGCACCAGTGAGCAATTTGTAGGCAAGGCACTTAGGGACTTTGCAAGGCGTGATGATTATGTTATTGCCACAAAATTTACGCCCAGGACACAGGACGAGATTGACAGCGGAGTCACAGGGCAACAGCACATTGAGAACTATCTGAACAAGAGTCTGCAAAATCTCGGTTTGGATTATGTTGACCTTTATATCTATCATATGTGGGACTATCACACTCCTATGGAGGAAATTATGGACGGTCTTCACAGTGCTGTGAAATCCGGCAAAGTACGGTATATCGGCATTTCAAACTGCTTTGCATGGCAGCTTGCGAAAGCAAACTATTATGCAAGAGCCAATGGACTGACTGAGTTTATCTCAATTCAAGGACATTACAACCTGATTGCCCGTGAGGAAGAACGTGAGATGGCTCCGTTCTGTGCATCTGAGGGGATAGCAATGACGCCGTATAGTGCTTTGGCAAGCGGAAGATTATCCCGACATCAAGGGGAAACCTCAAAACGTTTTCAAGAGGATTCATATGCCCGATTTAAGTATGATGCTACCTCCGAAGCAGACGGCAAGATCATTCGCCGTGTTGAGGAGTTGGCAGAAAAACGCGGCGTATCTATGACAGAGATTTCTCTTGCATGGCTGCTTACAAAAGTAACTTCACCTATCGTTGGAGCTACAAAGCTTTCCCATGTTGACGGTGCAGTAAAGGCTGTAGATTTGGAACTGACTCCAGATGAAATAAACTACTTAGAGGAACTGTATGTACCTCATGCACTGGCAGGAGTTATGGCACAAAACGGCAAGCAGAAAGCCGGAAATGTAATATAAATTATGTAGGAAACAGAAAGGACTAGTGAGTGATATGAGTAAAATTTTAGTTGCATATTTTTCTGCGAGCGGAAACACCGCAAAAGCCGCCGAGAATCTCGCAAAAGTAATCGGCGCAGACCTATATGAGATAAAGCCTGCTGTACCATACACACAGGCGGATTTGAACTGGATGGATAAAAAATCACGCAGCTCCGTTGAGATGAGCGACAAAACAAGCCGTCCTGTTCTTGCGGACACGAAAGCTGATATTTCAGGACATGATACGATACTGCTTGGTTTTCCGATATGGTGGTATGTTGCCCCGACTATCATCAATAGTTTTCTTGAAAGCTATGATTTTTCGGGGAAGAAGATCGTTCTGTTTGCGACTTCAGGCGGAAGCGGATTTGGAAAAACCGTTGCAGGATTAAAGAGTTCCGTTTCAAAAGACACAGTAATTACAGAGGGTAGGCTCCTGAACGGTTCGCCCTCTGCGGACGAACTGAAAAAGTGGGCAGAAAAGCTGTAAAAATAATTCGCTTGATTTATTCGCTTTACACTATATAATAAAAAATATTAACAAGAGATTTTATATTTATAAGATATAAGGAGGATTATTATGTTAGGAAATTTCAGTTATTGCAATCCAACAAAACTTTATTTTGGAGACGATTCATTAAAGTATTTGAATGACGAACTGCCAAAATACGGAAAGAACGTGCAGCTGATTTACGGCGGAGGTTCTATTAAGAAAAATGGGATTTATGATCAGATTGTTGAAATTCTGAAAGCACAGGGCAAAAACATTATTGAGGACGGCGGTGTAATGCCAAATCCTACTGTAGAAAAGCTATATGAGGGAATTGAGATTGCTAGAGAAAATAATGTTGACCTTCTGTTGGCTGTGGGCGGAGGCTCCTGCTGCGACTATGCAAAGGCGGTTTCTGTTTCCGTAAACTGCAAGGAAGACCCGTGGGAGAAATATTATATCCGTTTTGAGGAGCCTGACTGCGAGACTTTGCCTGTAGGCTGTGTTCTGACTATGGCTGGAACGGGTTCAGAAATGAATGCCGGTTCTGTAATTACTAATCATAAAAGTAAGATGAAAGTCGGTCATGTGTTCGCTGATGAGCGAATTATGCCTAGGTTTTCAATTCTGAATCCTAAATTTACTATGACATTGCCTAAACGCCAGATGATTGCAGGTATTTATGATATTTTCAACCATATTTGCGAACAGTATTTCTCGGGTGACGATGACAACACCAGCGACTATTTGAGTGAAGCTTTAATGCGTTCGGTGATTCATAGTTCTAGAATTGCTGTTAATGATCCGCAGAATTATGAAGCACGTTCCAATATTATGTGGACGGCGACGTGGGCTTTGAATACACTTATATCCAGAGGCAAGAGTACAGACTGGATGGTTCATATGATCGGTCAGGCGGTGGGTGCTTATACTGACGCTACTCACGGTATGACTCTTTCTGCTATTTCACTGCCGTATTATCGTTATATTATGCCATACGGAATTGCAAAGTTCAAACGCTTTGCCGTTGAGGTTTGGAATGTTTCAACTGATGGCAAAACAGATGAGCAAATAGCTTTGGAAGGTTTGTCTGAAATGGAAAACTGGATGAAAGAACTAGGTCTTTCTCTCAACATTACCGAACTAGGTGCAAATAAGGATATGATTGAAGGTATTGCTGATTCAACTCTTATTATGAACGGCGGTTACAAGGTTCTGAACCGTGACGAAATAGTTGAAATTCTGAAAGAAAGTCTGTAATCATTAATAGTATAAGATAAAACGAATTTAAGGAGGATTTAAAATGGGAAAAATCGTACAAACTGCTGGAAGAGACTCACTTGGGGAATTTGCTCCCGACTTTGCACATTATAATGATGATGTACTTTTCGGCGAGAACTGGAATAATGAGGATATTGATTTAAAAACTCGATGTATAATTACGGTAGTTGCATTGATGTCATCGGGAATAACCGATTCTTCTTTGAAATATCATCTGGAAAATGCAAAAAATTCAGGTGTTACGAGAAAGGAAATCGCTGCCATTATTACTCATGTGGCATTTTATGTCGGATGGCCGAAGGGTTGGGCTGTTTTCAATATGGCTAAAGAAGTATGGGCAGAAGAAACACTCACAGATAATTAAAAAATTCAGGCACATAGAAGAAAAAATCTATGTGCCTTTTTGTTACATAATGAAAACCCATGGTTGTACCTGGGATTCATAAGAACTTGAACGGTATATTGAAGTTGAATTTGTTTTAGTAATTATTCATTCTCAGCTTATAGCCCTCGCCGTAAATCTCATTTGCTGAGGTGACTATCATAAACGAATCACGGTCGGTTTGCAAAATATATTCCTGAAGCTGTGGAAGGTCACGCTTTTTGATAGCGCACATTACTGTCTGACGCTTTTCTCCGGAATAAGCACCCTGACAGTCAAGCAAGGTACAGCCTATATCCATTTTTTTTAGAATATAGTCGCTGATTTCTTTTTCCTTTTTTGTGATGATGTATACAAGCCTTGCCTCGTCACTTCCGTATAGTACAATATCTAAAACTATGCTTGATGTTACAAGCGACAGTAATGCATACAGAGAATAATCAGGGTTTCTGAAAACTATTCCCGATAATATCGATATAATTCCGTCAACAGCTATGAATATTATTCCTGTTTTCAGATGCTTGTGTCTTAGCTTTATAAGCCTTACTATTATATCTGTTCCTCCCGTTGTGTAGCCCGCTTTAAAAATCAGACCTATCGCTACTGCAAGAGCAACACCTCCTCCTAAAGCGGAAAGCATTGTATTATCGGTAAGGGGAGGGAGCTTTGCAAATAAATCGGTTAATATGGAGGACAGCAAAATCGTGACCATTGTTCCAAAGAAAAAACTCTTACCCAGCTTTATAAAACCGATAATCAGCAGCGGAATGTTTATAATAAATAAAAATGCTCCAACGCCGATACCGGTCAGGTGATTTGCCATAATGGATATGCCCGATACTCCTCCCGGTGCTATTTTATTCGGGGTCAGGAACTGGCTTAATGCAAAAGCATACATTGCTGAACCTATAATAATTAACAATATATTTTTTAATAATTTACTTTTCATTTTTACTCCTCTCTGCGTAATAGCCTATAAGTTTATTTTATGATTTTAATTATTTATCATACTGTCAAGCTGATAATATATGAATATTATATTTAAGTTTTCTCTTGTTTCTTTTTCCCCTTGAAGTATTTATTAGGCTTTGATTCAGGAACTTCTGTTTTTTGTTCAATATTGTCAGACGTTAGATTACCGCTCATTATATCAAGAACCTCTTTCATAAGCTCGGCAGATTTTTGTTTCTTCGGCTTTTGCAAGAGTTCTACCCTTATATGAGGCTTTTTGACGTCTTCAAAATCAACACGCTGTCTGTAAGTCTGTCTAAGATTAGTTATCTGCTCAATGGTAAGCGACTTGATGTAGAAATACAGCCAGTCTCCTCTCTGTGTGATTTCAGTAATTCCCAGCTTTGACGCTGTATTACGCATAAGTGCAATATTAATTAGCCCCAGAACAGCCAATGGCGGTTTTCCGTATCTGTCGGTAAGTTCGTCTAAAACATCGCTGCTGTCATCGCTGTTCTGGATTGAAGCAATTTTTCTGTATGCGTCAATTCGCTGAGAAAGACTTTCTATATACTTTTCTGGAATATATGCGTCAATTGCAATATCAACAAGGCAATCTTCAGGCGATAAAGGGAGAGCTTCTCCCTTTTGTTCTGCTATAGCTTCGTTTAACAGTCTGAGATACATATCGTATCCTACAGCTTCCATATGTCCGTGCTGTTTTCCTGATAGAATTGAACCTGCACCTCTTATTTCAAGGTCACGCAGAGCTATTCTGAATCCGGAGCCGAACTGTGTGAATTCCCTGATTGCATTAAGTCGTTTAGAGGCTATTTCTGTAAGCACCTTTCCTCTTCTGAAAGTGAAATATGCAAATGCACGTCGATTGCTTCTGCCCACTCTTCCTCTGAGCTGATAAAGCTGTGAAAGTCCAAGTCTGTCTGCGTCTTCTATTATAAGGGTGTTTACATTAGGTACGTCTACACCTGTTTCGATTAGTGTTGTGCAAACAAGAATGTCTATTTCTTTGTCTATAAGCTGACGCCAGATCTCAGATAGCTCGTTTTCACTGATTTGACCGTGTGCAGCACCAATTCTTGCGTCAGGCAGGAGTTTTTGAAGCTTTGAAACACATCGGTCAATAGTTTCAATTCTGTTGTGGATATAGTAAACCTGACCGCCACGGCGCAGTTCCTTTGAAATTGCGTTTGCCACAACACCGTCATTGTGTTCAATAACATAAGTCTGAACAGGATACCTGTCCTGAGGCGGTTCTTCAATGACCGACATATCTCTAATTCCGCTCATAGCCATATTAAGCGTTCGGGGTATTGGAGTTGCAGAAAGTGTCAGTATATCAATACCGGAAAACATTTCCTTAAAGCGTTCCTTATGTGCAACGCCGAACCTTTGCTCCTCGTCTATAACTGCCAGTCCGAGATTCTTAAACTCAACGTCCTTCTGAACAAGTCGGTGCGTGCCGATTACCATATCAATAACACCGCGTTTAAGGTCTTTTATTATTTCCTTCTGCTGTTTTGGAGTTCTGAACCGAGAGAGCAGCTCAATTTTAACAGGGAAGTGCTCAAAGCGTTTTACAGCAGTTTGATAATGCTGCCATGCAAGTACGGTAGTCGGGGCGAGAATTACGCACTGCTTTGAATCAAGCATACATTTAAAACAGGCTCTCAGTGCGACTTCCGTCTTTCCAAAGCCGACATCTCCGCAAAGCAGTCTGTCCATAGGAACAGCTTTTTGCATATCTTCCTTTATTTCATTTACAGAACGAAGCTGATCATCTGTTTCCTGATATTCAAAGCGTTCTTCAAAATCAGCCTGCCAGTCGTTATCTGGCGAGAATGCAAAGCCCTTTGACATCTGCCTTTTTGCATATAGCTTTATCAACTCGTCCGCCATATCCTTTACTGCGGTTTTAACACGCTTTCTTGTTTTTTGCCATTCTAACGAATTGAGTTTGTTCAGTTTTATGTTAGCGTCGTCACGGGGTCCGATATAACGTGATACCAAATCAAGCTGTGTAACGGGAACATATAGAATATCAGTACCTGCATAGTTTATTTTTATATAGTCTTTGGTAACACCGTTTGTTTCAAGCTTTTGTATTCCTGAAAATCTACCTATTCCGTAAAGTGAGTGTACAACCAGATCTCCGCTTGATATATCGGACAGATTTTTGATTTCCTCACCTTTTTTGTATTTCCTTTTTGGTCTTTTTTTAGGTGAGCTTATTTTTTGATCCGTTATCATTGCGCATTTTATTTCAGGGTATTCAAAGCCTCCGCTTGCACTTCCATAGGTAACATAAACAAGTCCTTGAGTTACTTGTGATTTATCATTTAGTATTTCAGCAGGAATATTGCTGTTTCTTAAGTCGTTCACCAGAATAGGAAGAGTTTTTTCGCTTCCTGCGAAAACTATAACACAGTAGTTTTGATTGCAGTAGGCAGTCAAGTCTTCGATCAGATGTCGTAAATCTCCGCTCCAGCTTGATGTTTGCAGTGGACTTGCATTTATAAGACCTTTCAGATTTAAGTCTCCGCTGCCACGCATAAAGGTATCAAGATAAATAAGCGATGTTTTTTCCGCTTTTGACATAAGTTCTGCATATTCACAGTAAAAGACTTCAAGAGGTTTGAAAAGTATACCGTCCTCATAGAGCATTTTAATATCTTCAGAAAGCTGAGTTGAAATTGTTTTAGCCTGCTCCTTGCAGTTAGAGTTTTCAGAGATAATTACTATTCCGTCTGTAAAATAATCTACAACAGAGCAGAATTCGTTGTAAGCAAGAGCATAGTATTTATCCAGATTATTCAAAGAAATTCCTGCTTCAAGTAAATCTAAATCTTTAGACAGCTTATCTTTGATTTTATCTGCATTTTTACCTCTTGGTTTTTTTGAAACCTCTCGAATCCTTTCGGCAAATATTTCGGCAGACGGAAAAATAACTTCAAGTGCAGGAGAAACTGTCAGCGAATTAACTTTTTCAAGTCTTCTTTGAGATTCTACCTCAAACATATGGATACTATCTACAGTATCTCCCCACATTTCAAGTCTGTAGGGTTGTGAAGAATGAACCGGAAAAATGTCTGCTATTCCGCCGCGAATTGAAAACTGTGCCTGCCCTTCGACCTGTTCACACTCGCTATAGCCTGATGACACCAGTAATGAAGTAAGCTCAGATAAACTAATATCCTCGCCTGTTTTAATTTCAAAGGAGTACTTTTCCAGTTTTTCAGGTGGAATAGTGCCCTGCATACAGGCTTCAACGGTTGTAACTATAATTTTAGACAAACCTTTTCTGATCTTAGAGAGCGCTTCTATTCTTTTATGTTCATACTCTCTTGAAAAGCTGTCTACATACGCAAAGTTGAAATCTTTAGCAGGGAACAGACAGGCAGTTTCCTCATGGGAGAATGAATTTATATCCTCGCAAATACGTCTTGCGGAGGTTTCGGTATCGCAGACAATACAGCAAGGCTTCAGCTCGCAAAGAGCCAAAGCCAGATGTGCTTTATGAACGGAGGAGACTCCTGTCAGTGAAAGAGGAGTTTTACCGTTTTTTATTGACCTTTCTATCTCCTGATAAAAGTCGAGCTTAAAGCAAATTTCATTAAATATGTTTTTCATACATTTACCTATTATATATTTTTTAATTATAAGTTTTAAGATTACTAATTATACAAATTCATAGCCTTATCAATATTACCCTCAACAATATAATTCAGCGAATCTACCGCATTTTCCAAAGCAGGTTCAAGAGCCTTCTTGTCTCCCTCGCTGAATTTAGACAGCACCCAGTCGGCAAGATTGTATTTAGGATTCGGCTTTTTGCCTATACCTATTTTTATTCTGGGAAATTCGTCGCTGCCGGTAAGAGCAATAATGCTTTTTATGCCGTTGTGGCCGCCGTCCGAACCTTTTCTGCGTATGCGTAGCTTTCCCGGTTCAAGAGAAATATCGTCATATATCACTATTACGTTTTCAATAGGAATTTTGTAAAAGTTCATAGCGTCTGCAACGGCTTCACCGCTGTTGTTCATATATGTTGTAGGTTTAAGCACAAGACACCGCTTGCCATTAATAAGCGTTTCACCTGTTTTTGATTTGAATTTAACCTTACTTATATCAAATCCGTTTTTCTTAACAAGTCTGTCTACTGCCATAAAACCAGCGTTGTGCCTTGTTTCATTGTACTCCATTCCGAAATTTCCTAGACCAACAATAATATATTCTATTTTTCCCTTAGTTGTGCCGTTGTCTTTTTCTATTTTTTTAAATATATCCCAGATGCTCATATTTATTTCTCCTTTGTATAAGTTTATACATCACTTTAACCCCCACTCCTTGTAGGACAGGGGGTAAAGCGCTTTGTTTAATTGACAATTTACAGTGGATAATTGATAATGAAAGTAATCTGTTTTTTAATTCTGGTTATCGTCATCAGCAGCCCGCTTGGCTTTTTCCTTTGCAATTTTTTCGTTTCTGTTTTTTAACATTCTGTCAGCGTAGCCGTCTTTGATAACTCCCTGACCTCTCTCAATTATCAAAGCACCGTCAGGAACATCTTTTGTTACTGTTGAGCCTGCTGCAGTATAAGCGTTTTTGCCGATTTTTACAGGTGCGATAAGATTTGTATTACACCCGATAAATGAGTTGTCGCCTATGGTCGTTCTGAACTTTTTGTCGCCGTTGTAATTTGCCGTAGTAACGCCGCAGCCCAGATTTACATTTTCACCGACGTCGCTGTCGCCTACATATGTAAGATGAGCAACGGCAGTACCTTCGCCGATATTTGAGTTCTTTATTTCTACAAAGTCGCCTATTTTAGCTCCGTTTGCAATATGTGTGTTAGGTCTTAGCTGAACCCAAGGGCCTATTGTTACACCGTTTCCTATCACGCTTTCGTTGGCGACAACATTGTTGAGCTTTGTATCTCTGCCTACCTTTGTATCGTTTAAATAGGTGTTAGGACCTATCTCACAGCCGTTTCCGATTTCAGTATTTCCTTTTAGGATTACTCCTGAATGAATAACTGTTCCAATGCCAATTTTAACGCTGTTTGAAATGCTTACTCCGTCTGTGCAGGTAAATTCAATACCGTTATCAAGGTGCTTGTTTATGATTTGACGTCTTGCTACATCATTTAAGTGCAGAAGCCCACGTCTGTCATTTGCACCGAGCGATACATTTTCATTTTCAGAAATATAAGCGTCTGCTGATTTACCGTTTTTGATTAGAAGTGAAATGCAGTCGGTGAGATAGTATTCACCCTGTGCGTTATCAGGCTTTATGCTGAATAATACGTCAAGTAAATCTTTTGTCTTGAACCAGAAACAGCCCGAGTTGATCTCTTTGATTTTTTTCTGCTCATCTGTACAGTCTCGCTCCTCGACAATTCCTGATATGCCGTTTTCGGTTCTGATAATTCTGCCGTAACCATATGGATCGTCAAGGACTGACGTTACAACTGTAACCGATAAGTCTTTTTCCTCGTGCAGTTTAAGTGAGTTTTTTATAGTTCTGCTGTCAATAAAAGGTGCATCACCGCAGAGGATAAGTGTGTTGCCGTCAGAATGTTTGCGCAGAAAGTTTACCGCCTGCATAACTGCATGACCCGTTCCCAAACGGTCTGCTTGAAGCACAGTCTGGTACTTACCGTTTAAAAAGCTGTCAATGTATTCTCCAGCAAAGCCCTTGACTACGCAAATGTTATTTAAGTCAGCTTCCTCACAGGCCTCTATGACCCATTGCAGCATAGGCTTGCCCAGAACCTCGCACAGAGCTTTCGGCATATCTGTTTTCATACGCTTGCCCTGTCCTCCTGCGAGAATAACAACAGAATTTTTCATAAAAAAGTCCCCGTTTCAAAAGTTTTATGTAATATGCTTTAATTATACAATATAATTTTGTCGTTTACAACACCATTTATGCCAATTTTATATATAAGTAACAAAAATGTTAATAAAATTTTCCCTCAATTTTGCAAACAAATTACCAAAAAGGGCTAGCATTTTAAAAATAAATCTGTTATAATCATTATATGTCCGTCGGGATTTGGCTTAGCACCGTTCCCACCGGAAGAATTATAAAATTTTTTATGGAGGTAAATACCAATGAGCAAAAAATGGGTTTATTTGTTCTCAGAGGGCGACGCTACTATGAGAGAGCTTCTCGGCGGTAAGGGCGCAAACCTTGCTGAGATGACAAAGCTTGGACTTCCTGTTCCGCAGGGCTTTACTATTTCTACAGAGGCTTGTACTCAGTATTATGAGGACGGCAGGCAGATCAATGATGAGATTCAGGCTCAGATTATGGAGTATATCGGAAAGATGGAGGAGATCACCGGAAAGAAATTCGGCGACGACGAAAATCCTCTTCTTGTTTCAGTACGTTCGGGAGCTCGTGCTTCAATGCCGGGTATGATGGATACGATTTTGAATCTTGGTCTTAACGAAAAGGTCGTAGAAGTTATGGCTAAGAAGTCAGGCAACCCTCGCTGGGCATGGGACTGTTACAGAAGATTCATTCAGATGTATTCTGATGTAGTTATGGAAGTCGGCAAGAAGTATTTTGAAGAGCTTATCGACGAAATGAAGGCAAAGAAGGGCGTTACTCAGGACGTTGAGCTTACTGCTGACGACTTGAAAGAGCTTGCTTCACAGTTCAAGGCAGAGTATAAAGCAAAAATCGGTGAGGACTTCCCAACAGATCCAGTTGCACAGCTTATGGGAGCAGTTAAGGCTGTATTCCGTTCATGGGATAACCCTCGTGCTAACGTATACCGCCGTGACAATGACATTCCATATTCATGGGGTACTGCAGTAAACGTACAGATGATGGCATTTGGTAATATGGGCGAAACATCAGGTACAGGTGTTGCATTTACCCGTGACCCTGCTACAGGTGAAAAGCACCTTATGGGTGAGTTCTTGATGAACGCTCAGGGTGAGGATGTTGTTGCAGGTGTAAGAACACCGCAGCCTATCTCTCAGCTTAAAGAGGTTATGCCTGAGGTTTACGAACAGTTTGTTAATATCTGCAACACTCTTGAGGATCACTACAGAGACATGCAGGATATGGAGTTCACTATAGAAGACAGAAAGCTCTATATGCTTCAGACAAGAAACGGTAAGAGAACAGCACCTGCTGCTTTGAAAATTGCCTGCGACCTTGTTGACGAGGGCATGATTTCAGAGGAAAAGGCTGTTCTGATGATAGATCCAAGAAACCTTGACTCACTTCTCCACCCGCAGTTTGACGCTAAAGAGCTAAAGGCTGCTGAACCTATCGGAAAGGGTCTCGGTGCTTCGCCTGGAGCTGCTTGCGGTAAGATAGTATTCACAGCAGAGGACGCTGAAAATTGGAATGCTAAGGGTGAAAAGGTTGTTCTTGTACGTCTTGAAACTTCACCTGAGGACATCACAGGTATGAAGGCTTCACAGGGTATTCTCACAGTTCGCGGAGGTATGACTTCTCACGCTGCTGTTGTTGCCCGTGGAATGGGAACTTGCTGTGTTTCCGGCTGTGCTGATATAGTTATGGACGAGGAAAACAAGAAATTCACACTTGCTGGAAAGACATTCAAAGAAGGCGATTACATTTCAATAGACGGTTCAACAGGTAACATTTACGACGGAATTATTCCAACTGTTGACGCTACTATAGCAGGTGAGTTCGGCAGAATTATGGGCTGGGCTGACAAGTACAGAGAGTTAAAGGTAAGAACAAACGCTGATACTCCTGCTGACGCTAAGAAGGCTAGAGAGCTTGGCGCTGAGGGTATAGGACTTTGCCGTACTGAGCATATGTTCTTTGAGGCTGACAGAATCGCAGCATTCAGAGAGATGATTTGTTCAGACACAGTTGAGGAGAGAGAGGCAGCTTTAGCTAAGATTCTTCCTATGCAGCAGGCTGACTTTGAGGCTCTTTATGAGGCTTTAGAGGGTAACCCTGTAACGATCAGATTCCTTGATCCTCCTCTGCACGAGTTTGTTCCTACAGAAGAGGCTGACATTGAGGCTCTGGCTAAGGCTCAGGGCAAGAGCGTTGAAGAAATCAAGGCAATCATTTCATCGCTTCACGAGTTCAACCCTATGATGGGACACCGTGGATGCCGTCTTGCAGTAACTTACCCTGAAATTGCAAAGATGCAGACAAGCGCTGTTATCCGCGCTGCAATCAATGTCAAGAAGGCTCATCCTGATTGGACAATAGTTCCTGAGATTATGATTCCGCTTGTTGGAGATATTAAAGAACTCAAGTGTGTTAAGAAGGTAGTAGTTGAAACTGCTGAAGCAGAGATCGCAGCTGCTAATGCTGACCTCAAGTACGAGGTTGGTACAATGATCGAGATTCCAAGAGCTGCTTTGACAGCAGACGAAATCGCAACAGAGGCTGACTTCTTCTGCTTCGGTACTAACGACCTAACACAGATGACATTCGGTTTCTCAAGAGACGACGCAGGCAAGTTCCTTGACGCTTATTATGACGCTAAGATATTTGAGTCTGATCCGTTTGCAAGACTTGACCAGAGCGGTGTCGGTAAGCTTATGGATATGGCTATCAAGCTCGGTAAGCCGGTTAATCCAAATCTTCACATCGGTATCTGCGGAGAGCACGGCGGAGATCCTACATCGGTTGAATTCTGCCACAACATTGGTCTTAACTATGTATCTTGCTCACCGTTCCGTGTGCCGATAGCAAGACTTGCTGCTGCTCAGGCTGCAATTTCAAATCCAAGAAAGTAAGAATAAATATTACTTTTATATGTAAAAGCGTTCAGGTTTTATCTGAACGCTTTTTCTTGCTTTACGTTATAATTTATGGTACAATAACCTAAATAAATGACTTTTAAAATCTAATTTGTATCGGAGTGAACCTGATGATAATATATAATGCAAAGATTTATACAATGAACGACTGCGATGAAATTATCAAAAACGGTTATGTAAAATATGAGAATGGAAAAATAACCGATATAGGGGAGGGGTTTCCAAAAAACGCTGACGATAAGTTAGTTGACGCAAAAGGTAATTCGCTTTATCCCGGATTTATTGACGCACATACTCATCTTGGTCTTTTTACAAGCGGAGTAGGTATAGAGGGTGAGGATTTTAACGAGGATTCAGACCCGATAACGCCTCAGCTTAACGCATTAGACGGTATAAACCCAATGGATTCTGCATTTGAAGATGCAAGAAAGGCAGGAGTTACAACCGTTGCAGTTTCGCCTGGAAGCTCTAACGCAATATGTGGTAGTATCTTTGCTGTAAAAACTATTGGCAAGCGTGCCGATACAATGTCGCTAGGAAAAATCGGTATGAAAATAAGTCTCGGCGAAAATCCAAAAATGACGTATCTTGATAAGGATTCATCACCTGTAACCAGAATGGCAATCGCAGCGCTTATTCGCGAGACATTGAGTAAGGCTCAAAGATATATGAAAGATAAGGAAACAGGAGATGATGTTCCTGAGTTTGATGCAAAATGCGAGGCTTTGATACCGTTACTTAAAAGGGAGATCAAGGCACATTTTCACTGCCACAGAGCGGACGATATATTCACAGCAATAAGAATTGCCAATGAGTTTGACTTGGAATATGTTCTTATACATTGTACAGAAGGCCACCTCATTGCCGATGAGCTAAAAAAGGAAAACGCAACCGCTGTGATAGGTCCTGTAATATGTGACAGGTCAAAGCCTGAACTTGCAAATTTAACTTCTGAAAACGGTTATATATTGAACTCAGCCGGGGTGGAGATTTCTATTTGTACAGATCACAGTGAAGTTCCTATTCAATATCTTCCTATTTCAGCGGGTATTGAAATCAAAAACGGGCTTGAATTTTACGAGGCACTCAAGGCATTAACAAAAACCCCTGCAAAACAGTTGGGGTTGTCTGATAGAATAGGTTCAATAGAAACAGGCAAGGACGCAGATTTGGTAATGTTCAGTTCTGATCCTTTTGAGATTAAGAGCAGTCCGATTATGGTGATAATAAACGGAGAGGAAATATAAATGAGAGAGATAAGCGTAAAGAAAATTGAAGAAAAGATCGCAGAGCTTTGCATAAAGGCGAATCTTAATCTTCCAAAGGATTTGGAAGACTGCATAAAGTGCAGGGCAAATGATGAAAAGTCGGAAGTCGGAAGAAATGTTTTTTCTGATATAATTAATAATATAAACGTTGCAAGAGATGAAATAATTCCTATTTGTCAGGATACGGGAATGGCAGTTATATTCTTAGAGATAGGTCAGGACGTTCATTTTATAGACGGAGGTCTATATGAGGCAATTAACAGAGGTGTTGCAAAAGGATATACAGACGGTTATCTGAGAAAGTCTATAGTATCTGATCCTCTTGAACGTGTAAATACTAACGACAACACTCCTGCGGTTATACATACTAAAATAGTCGACGGCGACAGAGTTAAGATTATGGTTGCTCCGAAGGGCTTTGGAAGTGAAAATATGTCAGCTTTGAAAATGATGACGCCTTCTGTAACGCTTGATGAGATAGTGGATTTCGTTGTAGATACTGTTGCAAAGGCAGGTTCTAATCCTTGCCCTCCGATTGTAGTGGGCGTAGGCATAGGCGGAGACTTTGAAAGCTGTGCATATAACGCTAAAAAGGCTTTATGCAGACCGGTTTCAAAAAGAAATCCAAAAGCTCTTTATGCAGAATTAGAAAAGAAAATGCTTAATAAAATAAATAAACTGGGTATTGGTCCGCAGGGTTTTGGCGGTACTGTAACAGCTTTGGCTGTAAACATTGAGCAGGCTCCTACGCATATTGCCGGACTTCCCGTGTCTGTGAACATCGGCTGTCACGTCACAAGGCATGCGGAGATTATAATTTAAAAGTCTGCCGACAGTTAAACTAGGATATTTTTCGTCGAATAATTTACTGAAAAGTTGTTGACAAAATACCGCTGTTGTGATAAAATATTTCAGTGATGTTTTGCCGGTGTGATGGAATTGGCAGACGTGCTGGACTCAAAATCCAGTGGTGGAGACACCGTACCGGTTCGACCCCGGTCACCGGCACCAGCAACGGTGATGTTGCAACCAGTCCGCGTACTTATATAGTACGTGGATTTTTTTATTAAAAAAATTATAAAAAACACTTGACAATCTCAAAATAATAGACTATAATACATATATAATCTAATTTAAGTGGATTATAAATAATCTTAATTATTTAGAGGGTGGAGTAAAATGCATTTTGGATTAAAAAGAGTAATTGCTGCCGCTACAGTAGCAATAATGACAGTAACATCTTTGGCAAGTTCTATTACTACTGTATCAGCGGCTGATACTATAGATTCAGGACAATGTGGCGAATCCGTTTATTGGACGCTTGATTCTGATGGCAAATTAACCATTTCCGGAACAGGAGAAATGGCTACTCCATTCGTGGAAAATAATCCTGGTTCACATATTATTGATGCTTACAAAATTTCTGATTATATTGATACATATACGTATAAACAATATAAAGAGAAAATTAAAAAAGTAGTAATAGAAAATGGAGTAACTTCTATAGGCTTTTGTGCTTTTTATAATTTTTCAGATCTTGTGGCTGTTTTTCTGCCCTCCTCAATAATAAAATTCGAAGGCGTTGGATATAATTGTATACCCGATATTAATTCAGCTAATGCAATTGATAGTTATGCTAGTTATGCATTTGCAGAATGTACATCTCTAAAAGAACTTACCTTATCTAACAACATGACTGCTATAGGCAATTTTGCGTTTTACGGTTGTACATCTTTAGAAAGTGTAGAAATTCCAAAAACTATAAAAGACTTTGGTGCATATTCATTTGCAAAATGTTCAAAATTAAAGGATATAACATTACAAACAGGATTAACCGCAATTGGTCCTTATGCATTTTATGATACGGCAGTAGAAAACATTTTTATTCCTAAAACTATTAATGACTCACACGTATCAGCCGGGATTGAAGAATCAGAAAAGATAGCTGGAACGTTTGTTAATGGTGCATTTAACAATTGTGAAAAATTATCATCTGTAATATTTGAAGATGGAATTGAGAATATTAGTTATGCTTCATTTCATAATTGTCCATTTTTAAAGAAGATTACTATTCCTTCATCTGTAACAAATATGAAATATGCTTTTGTTGGCTGTGACTCACTTGAAGAAGCATATATTGAAGACGGGGTACAAATCAAAGAAGTTAACAAAAGCAGCAATTTTGATGGTTCATTTAGTGGATGTGAAAATCTTAAGACACTAGAACTATCTGATGGAATATTAGACTTAGGATATTTAAACGCAAGTTGGAATGCAAATTGTAACTCTTTAGAAAATCTATATTTGCACGGCATTTCATATACACGCATGGGTGGTATCCCGCTTTGCAATGATTTCTTTAAATTCCATTGCTATACCGATTCAAGTATATATAGCAGTACTTCTATTCCAAATGATAGAAAAGTTAATATAGAAGAAACTATATCAAGTACCTGGAACAACCTAAAAAACACATTAAATAAAGCAGAAAGTCTTAACGAAAATGATTATACACCAGAAAGTTATCAAGCTTTAAAGAACGCATTGGAAGAAGCAAATCAATTTAATGAAAGTACTACAAGTATATTACCTATGAAGTGGGCAACAGAAGATATAACAACTGCTATTAATAATCTTGTTGCATATGATGCCAACTACACCTCCGTTGACGAAGCCCTTGCAAAAGCTGATAAATTAGATTTAAGCAAATACACTGACGAGTCAGCAAATGCACTGAAAGATGCAATTAACGCAGTTGTAAGAGACCTTGATATTACAAAACAAAGTGATGTTGATGCTTTCGCAAAAGCTATTAACGATGCAATTGACGCACTCAAAGAAAAGCCTGTTCAGTCATCAAGCCAAACAACTACTACAACTACTGCCCCTGGCAGCAAACCTTCGTCAACATCAAAAACTACTACTGCAACAACCAGAAGTCCGTCACAGGTTGCTAAAGATAAGAAGAATGCTGAAAATAAAGTAAAACAGGCTAAGATTACCCATCTTAAAGCAAAAAGCAAATCCAAGAAAAAGATAACGGTTTCTTGGAAAAAGGTAAAGAAAGCTGTAGGCTATCAAGTTCAGGTATCTAAAAAGAAGAACTTTAAGAATAATCTGTTTGATAAGTTTACTACTAAGAAGAAAATAACATTCAAAAAGAAACTTAAAAGCGGTAAAACCTACTATGTACGAGTAAGGGCATATGCAACATACAAGGACGCATACGGCAAACCGCAGAAAGTTTATAGTAAGTGGATCAAAAAGGTTAGAAAGGTCAATGTAAAATAGACATCATCCTTCTAAATTTATATATCCCAAAACGGCAAACCGCCTGAGCATTATTGTTCAGGCGGTTTAAGTTAACAGAGGGGAATTGATTTTATCTAACAAATGAGAAATTAATAATAACGAAAACACCGCTGCTAGCATATAATATAGCGGTGATTTTTATGTCTATAGTAAAATATAACAGGTCTGCCGCTGTAGATTATGCAAAACGGTGGGCATTGGGGAGAAACCCTGATTACTATGATTTTGAAAACATCGGCGGAGACTGCACAAATTTTATTTCACAATGCATTTTTGCAGGCTGCGGTATAATGAATTACACGAGGGATACGGGCTGGTATTTCAATAGTCTTTCTGACAGAGCCACCGCTTGGACCAGTGTTGAACAGTTGTATAGGTTTCTTACTACAAATAAAGGCACAGGGCCTTTTGGCGAAATATCTGATTTACATAACTCGCAGATTGGTGATATAATACAGCTTTCTGACGGTGAATCCTTTTATCATAGCTGTATAATTACAGGTTATAAGTTCGGTTATCCCTATGTCTGTGCTCATACATACGATGTTTTAAACAAACCGCTGATAAATTATCATTTTAATAATATGAGGGTTATTCATATTATCGGGGCTAACAGCTGATGGTGATTTTGACTTGAACTTTTAAGGCTAAATGTATTTATTAAGTTATTTATCAAAGGTAAAATCAATAAATTCTGCCGTTGCATTATTATGCTCACTCAAAAATTCAAAGTAAATTGCATGTTTGCCTATAACTCCGGTTGCCAGAGAAGCGGTAAAAGAGGTTTCATTTTTAGAAATGTCAAACTGTGCTATTATTCGCCCTTTGAAACTGTCAAGCCGCAGGTTAACAGTAAAGGGTGCAGTAGCATTTGAAGTGATGGTAGCAGTTTTTGGGGATATTGAGCTGAACTGTAGGTACCGAAATCCGACAGTAGTGCCATTTTTTATATTAACAACTGGTGCAGATATTCCGCTAATATGTTCGTAGACGGATTTAATATAGGCTTGATTAAGCGGAGATAAATGACAACAATATCCGGCAGAAATTATCTTAAAAGCGTCAATACCGTTAATATGAGCACCTTGGGATGTCATCTCAACCGGTTTAGAATTAACAGGTTCACCGTTTATATAGGTAATATTTCCGATGTACAGTTTTCCGCTTTTGTCCATTGCAACATCAATCGGTTCTAACATTGCCTGACGAGAAAATTCATCTGTTCCAGTATGGCGATGATAGAAAACATACCATTTGCCATTAATTTCAATTATAGAACCGTGGTTGTTACCCCAGCGATAGGTCATTTTTCCGCTTCCGTCAGGCTGTGGTATTATTTCTCCACCATTAAAGCTGATATCTCCTCCATCTTTGTAACCATACAGAGGGTGATCGCTGTATTTATATGACAGAAATCCGTTACATGGTTCATATACGCCAAGTTCTGGCACCGGAGTGGTATATCGTTTAGAATAGATGTATACATATTTGCCCATTACCTTTCTAGGACTGGACGCTTCAAAGAAAGCATCTCTTAAATCCTCGGCACCATCATTCACGGTTTGCCATGTATTAGGGGTGTGACCTATTGGATTTTTACGGAAGGTTTCTTGCTTTATGGTTGCCATATCTTCTTCTAATTCTGCACAGAAGGAACCACAAAATCCCCAGAAAGCGTAAATGCGACCGTCATCATCGACCAAAACACCTGGATCAAATCCTAATTTAGTCGGAACTGGGTTTTCAAACGGGCCAGCGGGGTTTTTTGAAGATGCGACCATAATTTGAGAACCACAGTTCTCGGCAGCATATAGGTAGAATGTGTCCCCCTTTTGGACTACATCAGGTGCATAAAGAACACTTCTATCGGTGGCGGTATAGCAGGTACCATGGCAAGTCCAGTTGGTGAGATCGTTGATAGGAGCACTCCATACGACTTGGTCACGTCCGCAGTAAGCAGTTTTGAGTGTATCATGCGAGCCGTAAACATACACTCGTTTTTCACCGTTGTATTCAAATATGCGAGGCTCGCCATCAGGAACATGCTCCCATAGTGGCATATATGGGTTAGCACTAAAAATTTTTTCTTTCATAACTTCACTACCTTTCATATAAAAGATAATTCAATGCTTTTTTATAATTGTTACAAATGTAAAATTAATATGCAATTAAGTCCTTAATGACTTCACCTGCAATTATCAATCCTGCCGCAGACGGCACAAAGGCATTAGAACCGGGAATTTCTTTATGCGAGGTATCACTTTTGTTTAAGTAATTATTTGAAGTTCGCGTATCATTTATTGGGCGAGTGGGTTTTTCCTCTGAGTATACGACCTTAACGTCTTTTATACCTGCTTTTTTAAGTTCATACCGCATAACTCTGGCAAGAGGGCATACTCTTGTGTCGAAAATATCGGCAACCTGAAAAGCGGTAGGGTCGAGCTTGTTTCCGGCTCCCATAGCAGAAATAACAGGCGTACCTGCTGATTTTGCACGTTTTATGATTTCCAGTTTTCCTGATACTGTGTCGATAGCGTCAATAACATAATCATATTCTGAGAAGTCAAAATCGTCGGCTGTATCGGGCATAAAAAAGCATTTGTGAGTATTTACTTTAATGTCAGGGCATATGTCCATAACACGATCTTTGGCAACGTCGACCTTATATTTTCCTAAAGTACTGTGCAAGGCGATTATCTGTCTGTTCAGATTTGTCATACAGATTCTGTCATTATCAATCAAGTCTAAGGTCCCCACACCGCTTCGTGCAAGAGCCTCAACTGCATATCCTCCGACTCCGCCTATTCCGAAAACTGCAACACGGCTTTTGCTGAGCTTTGAAATAGCTTCCTTGCCGAGTAAAAGTTCGGTTCTTGAAAATTGATTGAGCATATTATCACATATCCTTGCTTTAGTTATTTAGTTGAGATTTAAGTTTTATACCAAAATCAACAATCAGTTTTCTTTCCCTTAATATTAATACCCTCATCGTAATCATCAAGAAAATGATGATAGTCGTCTCCAATATGATACGAGATCAAGGTTTTAAGATTTACATTTTCAACACTGCGGAAGATATTTATATCAACAGTAGGGTTTATCTTTCTTAGCTCATTTATCAGACACTTGATCTCATGACGTTTTGAACTTCCGTCATTGTTAGCAGCAATATTTTCAGTGAAACGGCAGGCACATTGAATAAACTGCAGGTTATTGTATTTAGTCCATGCAATAATATCTGCTTCTTTGACCATATACATAGGACGGATTAACTGCATACCGCCAAAATTTTCACTGTGGAGCTTTGGCATCATAGTCTGTAACTGAGAGCCGTAAAGCATACCCATAAGAATTGTTTCAATTACGTCATCAAAATGGTGACCTAGAGCAATTTTGTTGCAGCCCATATCCTGTGCCTGCTTATAGAGATAACCTCTTCGCATACGAGCGCATAAATAGCAGGGGTTATTGTCTATTTTTGCTACAGCGTTGAAAATTTTAGTTTCAAACATCTGAATAGGCAAACCTAACAGTTCGGCATTGTCTATTATCTTCTGACGGTTGATTTCATTATAGCCGGGATTCATAACAAGATATACTACCTCGAACGGAACCTTGCTGTACTTTTGCAGTCTCTGCATACACTTTGCCATAAGCATTGAGTCCTTGCCTCCCGAAATACATACAGCAACCTTGTCTCCTTCTTTTATTAATTCGTATTCTTTTACTCCTTTAAGAAATCTGTTCCATATAGTTTTTCTGAATTTTTTTACTATACTTTCTTCTATTTGTTTTTTTAAAGCGTCCATATAATCTCTCTTTCACAGCAATTTATAAATTATATATATTGTATAATATTTTAATGTGCTGTGTCAAATCGCAAAAAAGAGTTGAATTTGTATCAGCTTTAAGTACAAGAAACCGGATACCATAATCAAGAGAGTATGTTTATAATTGAGTTTATATTTCTAGCTTTTTGTTTCTAAATACCTTGTTTATAGGTATAAGTTTGCGTTATACAAAATAACCGCCTTCGGGAAACTACCCAAAGGCGGCAATACCATCGGCGGCTCGCCGATGATGGTGAGCTATCGGGGATTCGAACCCCGGACCCTTTGATTAAAAGTCAAATGCTCTGCCAACTGAGCTAATAACTCACAAAAATTTCTTTTTTTGAATTGCAGCTTTATAATTATAACAAATGTAAAAAGGCTTGTCAATAGTTTTTTACAAAAATTTTGATTTATATGACAACAAAAATTTATATGTAAAAAAATTTTTATTCTTGAGTTAAATATGTCTGAATTCTTGACAACTCACTGTATTTATGGTACTATAAATACCTGTCCTACAATAACAGTAGGAATAATTTATTCACACAGAAATGGTGATAATATGGCAAAAACGATATTAGAAGTTCAGAATGAGATACTTAGACTAAAAAAGGAAAAGGATATATGTATTCTTGCTCATAGCTATCAGGGCAGAGAAATAATTGAAATAGCTGATTTTGTAGGGGATTCTTATGCGCTTTCCGTTAAAGCTAAAAGTGTTCCTAACAAGACGGTCATAATGTGCGGAGTGCGTTTTATGGCTGAAACTGTTAAGCTGTTATCTCCTGATAAGACAGTTATTTTGTCTAACAAGAATGCAGGCTGCCCAATGGCAGAACAGTTTGAAAAGGACGAAATAGAATACATAAAAAAGAAAAACGGAAATCTTTGTGTAGTTTGTTATATTAACACAACAACTGATCTTAAAACTGTCTGTGATGTTTGTGTTACGTCATCGTCTGCTGTGAAGATAGTAAATAAACTTGATGAGGAGAACATTTTGTTTATACCCGATATTAATTTAGGAACATATGTAAAGAATAATGTAAAGGGCAAAAATATTCAGCTTCTTCACGGAGGTTGTCCGGTCCATGCAAGTATTACGGAGAGCGAAGCACTTAAAGCAAAGGCGGAGCATCCGAATGCTAAGCTATTAGTTCATCCGGAATGTGTGCCGGAGGTTGTAAGGCATGCTGATTATGTGGGTTCAACGTCGGGAATAATGGATTTTGCCAAGACTTCAGACGCTGATGAATTTATTATCGGAACAGAGCAGGCAATTGTCGAGACGCTTCAGTTTGAGTGTCCTGACAAATCATTTTATCCTCTCAGCGTTAATATGATATGCAGAAATATGAAAGCTACAACACTGGTCGATGTGCTTAATTGCTGTAAAGGAACAGGCGGAGAGGTTATTGAGCTTGAAGAGGAAACTATGAAAAAAGCAAGAAAATGTATCGACAGAATGATTGAACTTGGATAGAATAAAAAGCAGCTTTGGAAAATTCTCCTTTAGCTGCTTTTTTATGTTGTATTACTTTTTTAACACGGGTTGAATTTGACGCCCTTCAAGAGCATATGAAATAGCTTCGGGTACAAGCTCAAAGTGAGCCACTATTGAATTCGGCTTGTTGATGTAATCGTCTTGTGAATAGGGAACGAAATAGTAGTTTTTGTAGTTTTGCAGTGTTCCTATGTTCTTTGCACTGGCTGAAAGAGCGTCGTTAGTTGAGATTGCAATAAGTACCGGTCTTGAGTTTCTCAGATGCGATTTGCACGCCATTGTAACAGGGGTATCGGTGATCCCTAGTGCCAGTTTTGCAAGAGTATTGGCAGTACAGGGTGCTACTACGATAATGTCAAACATCTTTTTAGGTCCTATTGGTTCGGCGTCCTCAATGGTGACTATAGCTTTTCGCTTGCAAATTCTTTCAAGCCATTCAACATTATCAGAAGCCTTTCCGAAACGTGTGTTAATAGTTGAGGAATTAAACGACATTATCGGAGTTACCTCGCACCCTATCTGCACAAGCTGCGAAGCACAGGAAAATGCTTTTTCAAAAGTACAAAAGGATCCGCAAACGCAGAATCCCACTCTAAGCCCATCGAATATGTTGTCTTTGTTTATTGCCAAGGATCGTCGCCCCTTTCATCGAGTATGTTAAGTATAGTATCTGCGATTATCTGTCCCGATGTAACAGGTGCAACCTTTCCCGGCAGACTGAGAGCCCATATTGTTTTCAGACCAAGCTGTCTTGCATTGTCAAAGTCCACGCCGCCCGGCTTTGAGGCAAGGTCAATAACAAGAGCGTTCTTGTTTATCTTCGACAGCTTTTCCTTGTCGAGAATTTTGGCAGGCACTGTGTTTATAATCAAATCAAAGTCAGAGAGATAGACGTCGATTTTATCAATTTCTATTGACTTGTAACCGTATAATTCTGCCCATGCGAATGCGTTTAGGTTTCTTGCACAAATCGATACGTCGCTTTCTAATGCTTTGAATAGCTTTGCACAGGCTTTGCCAACTCTGCCGAAGCCTATTATAAGTACCTTTGAACCTGCGACTGTACACGGCATTTCTTCAATGGCTATAGATAATGCACCTTCCGCCGTTGGAATGCAGTTTTTTATTTTTAGTTCGTCGCGGATATAGTAGTCCACAGAGAAATGCCCGTGCTCAAAAAACAAAGTCCTAAGACTCTTGCTAAGGTTTCCGCCTACAACTATGCTGTGCGGTTTCATTGTGGAAATAGCTTCTTCAAGAGTGATTTCTCCGTCATAAAACGGAGCGTTTACAGTCCTGTCGTCGTTGCTCGATATTATTGGAAGCACTAAAACGTCGATTTTTTCTTTGATGTCAGCCAGGCTCGATATTCTTTTGAGTTCAGAATTATTATAAAGATTAAAGCCGAAGCAGTAAACATCATGTCCTTTATTTTTTAATCTTTTTGCTAAAAATGTCTGACGGGAATCACCGCCAAGCACCAGTATTGTTTTATTATTAATCATAAGGGTTAGCCCTCCAAGCATAAGATTTGTTATAATGATAAAAATAAGGGATAGTTCATTATATGTGATATTTTCTATTGTGTTAATATTGAAAAAGAGTAAAAATGATGTTATACTAAATAATAGAATTTTAAGCTTTTACGGTATTTTGAATAGATTGTTTAAAGATGAAATTCCAAGTAAGAAACGGAGATCAGTATGAATAAGATTTCGGTCGATAAGATAAATTTGAATTTGCGAACCGACAGAACCAAATATATAAGTGAATGTGAAAGAGAATATGATTCACAGCTTTTAGAGGTTGCGTCTGCAATAAGCGACCGTTCCTTTGACAGACCGATTATACTTCTTTCAGGTCCGTCGGGCTCCGGTAAGACTACTACCGCCTTAAGACTGGAAAGACTGCTTGAAAACTTAGGACATCCTACAAAAACATTATCGCTTGATGATTATTTTTTCCCTCTTGATGACGATTGTGAAAATGTTGATTTTGAAGCTCCTGAAAGAATAGATATTCCATTTTTAAAGGAACAGCTTGAGGCTATTTCCGAATGCAAAGAAGTAATCCTGCCTGACTTTAATTTTAAAACACAGAGCAGGGTTTTAAAAGAAAAGTATAAAAGGAAGAAAAACGAGATAGTTGTTGTTGAGGGAATTCACGCACTTAATCCCGATGTAACAGGAGATAACGATGATTATTCAAACAATATATATGTAAGCGTCAGAACCAGAATAATTGATAAGGACGGCGTTTCGTTCCACCCGTCGAAAATAAGGCTTATTAGACGTATTATACGTGATACGCAGTTTCGTGCCAGAAGTATTGAGACTGTTCTTGACCATTTTAAAAGCGTCGAGCGCGGAGAGAATCTTTATATAATGCCCTTTAAGGAACGCTCTCATTTTGAGATCGATACATTCATAGGATATGAGCTTTCCGTGTATAAGGACTATCTTATGCCTATGCTTTTGAATATTAAAAACACCTATCCTGATTATCACAAATTCGAGTCTATTGAAAAAATGTTTAAGCAGATAGATTCACTGGGCGATTGTCAGGTGGTTAAGGATTCGGTCGTCAGGGAGTTTTACGGGGGAAGCGAGCTTAAATACTAGATTTAAGTTTTGAAAGGAAGTGTTAAATTTATGACAGAAAAAAATATATTGGTCTCGGCATCTATTTTAGGCTGCGACCTGGCAAATATCGAAAGTGAGATAAAGAGACTGGAAAAGGCGAAGGTTGATTATGTTCACTTTGATGTTATGGACGGGGTTTTTGTAGACAATATAAGTTTCGGGCTTCCTGTGCTTAAATCGGCAAAGACAAAAACTGATCTGCCTTTTGACGTTCATCTTATGATAACTGATCCTGAAAAATATATATCCGAATTTGCAAAGTGCGGTGCCGATATTATAACTTTTCATTCAGAGGCTACAAATGACGTAAAGAAGTGTATTGACATATGCAAAAAGCATGGCTGCAAAGCCGGGCTTTCCATAAAGCCGAATACTCCCGCTTCGGAGGTTTTTGAGTTTCTTGAATTACTTGATATGGTTCTTGTTATGACTGTTGAGCCGGGATTCGGAGGTCAGGGATTTTTGTCGTTTACTTTGGAGAAGATAAGGGAGATCCGTCAAAAAGCAGATGAGTTGGGACTGGAAATTGATATTCAGGTGGACGGCGGAATTACTGATAAGACCTGTTGTGAGGTCAAGAAAAACGGTGCAAATATACTTGTTGCGGGAACATATTTGTTCAAAGCTGACGATATGTCAAAAGCGGTCAAATCGCTTAAATAGTCTACTGATATAATTCGGAAATTTTATTCAGAGCATTACTGTTTATCAATAAATCGTAATGCTCTTTTGTTTGTTCAATAACAAGACGGTCGTTTGAACTGTAGCATTTTATTTTCTTTAAAGTTTTTGCAGCCTGTTTGATATATGACTTCGGAAATGAAATTAACAGTCTATATATATTTTCTGAAAAATAGAGGACGCTTGACTTGATAATTATACCTATTCCGTTTTTCAGATTTAAACAGAGATCAATAAGTTCTTTTATGCTGTCGGTCTGAAACATTACATAGTACATCAGGTGAGAATTATCCTTATTTAATTTCTTGCCGTTTTCTTTTCTGGTTATATATACAACGCAGCCGCCTGTGAATTCTTCAAAAATCTCAACATATATTTTGCTTCCGATGTCGTAAATTCCGCTTCTTTTTAGTATGTTGAGAAGAATGTCTACCAGCTTTTTTGCTTCGGGAGAATTTCGATCGCATTTTGAAAAGTCTATCTCAAGCATTGCTAAATCGTTTTGCGTCAGAACTATTTTTATTGTGTTATTCGATATATGAATAATTCTCAAGCCGTTCACCTCGCTGACTTTTAAATGTTCTTTACGTTCATTTTTACAGAATATAACCGTTATGTTATAGTATTCTTTACGCTGTATTTCTGTGAAACTATAGGAATATGAATTCGTCAAAAAAATAAGGCATACAAACTTTTGCTTGTATGCCGTTGCCTGATGTCTTTTTTCAGTTATATTATATCAGTATCGTCTTATATGATATTCTTCCTTTCTTCTTTTTCTGAGTATCACGCTTAACGCACCTGCGGCGATTATCAGAACTATTATTACCATTATAATTACAGGGGCAAATATCGGAGACTTTGCCGCTCTTGATGTATTCTTTTCTTTAGGTACGTTTTCATTCACCGTGACATTTGCATAAAAGGTTTTTTCAACAACAATTGCGTCAATACACTCGCTTATTTTTTCATGTCCTTTCGCATTGGGGTGAATGTCTGTTTTGCCTATATTAGTAAGCTCTGTAGATTTTCCTGAAAAGATGGTATATATATCTGCGACATTATATCTTTGCTTATTATCGTCGGTGTTAGAATTCATATTTATTATGCGGTTTACCTCTTCTATTCTTGAAACAAAAACGTCTGTGATAAGACTTGGTATTTCTATTTTCAGACCGTCTAAGGGATTGTAAACCGTTTGAAAAACAACCTCTGCATTGGAATTTAATTCATGTATTTTGTCAGTAATACCTATTAAGTTGCCCTTTAGCTTCGTGATATTATTGTTTATCGTCTGAACCATTTTGTTAAGTTTGGTTAAAATATCAGGATCGGTAAAATCAAAATCAACTGATGATTCTTCACCGGTAAGGCTTGCTCCCATAGTGCCGCTTATAAATTCAAAAAGCGCACTGAGAAGATCGTTTCCGCCTATGGAAATCAATACAAGATCAGATTTTTTTATATCTTCATTGTAATTTCCCGATTTAACTCTGGAATATAACTCAATGGAAGTTTGACCGTCTATTGCATAATTGTAATAATCTTTGTTTTGAGACAGTTTGTACTTTTTCGCAAGAAGATTTGCATAAGACTGTGTGTTATAGTTGTTGCCCGATTTATAATTAGTAAGACCGAAGCCGGTGGAAATTGAATCGCCAAGTACAAGCATACACTGCGGTGTAGAAACCTTAACCAGCTTTGTTGTCTGCTCTGCAAAGACATTGATAACACTACCTGAAAAATATGTGGTAAGGGTTAAAATAACGCAGATGAATGAAAAGATTTTATTTTTAATTTTAATCACCATTCCTTAAATTTTGCTGTCCCAAATTGTATATAATTAAACATCACGCATACCCATAAGATAAACTGTATGCTAAATATATTATACATAAAAAGTATTTACAAGGCAACTTCATATTGATATTTTCCCCGAAGTATATTATTATATTAGTTGAGATTGCAGAGAAATACTTTGAAAAATGGTATACGGAGAACATTTATGCTTATTAATTGTGAAAACTTATATAAATACTTTGGCGGAGAGCTTTTGCTGTCAGATATAAATTTTACGGTTGAGGACAAAGATGTTATAGGTTTAGTAGGTCAAAACGGCTGTGGAAAATCAACACTTTTGAGAATCATTATGGGTTATGAAAGCATTGACAAAACTCCGGACGGTAAGGGTAAACTGAGTATAGCAAACCAAGTTACCATAGGATTTTTGGCGCAGAACAGCGGTTTAGAGAGCAGCAATACTATAAAAGATGAGATGAAGAGGCCTTTTGAAAAACTTCTTAATGCCTATAAGAGAATGAAAGAGCTTGAAAAGAGTATGGGCAGTTTAAGCGATGAAAATACAAAAAAAGAGCTGTCAGATGAATATTCAGAGCTTTCGAGCTATTTTGAAGCAAATGACGGTTACCGGATAGATGTTAAGATCTCAACAGTGTTAAACGGAATGGGCTTTAGAGATTTTGATACTGATAGAATAATAGACAATCTTTCCGGCGGAGAGAAGACACGTCTTGCAATGGCAAAGCTGTTATTAGAGGAACCTGACTTGCTTATTCTGGACGAGCCGACAAACCATCTTGATCTTGACACTCTTGCATGGCTTGAAGATTACTTAAAAGGCTATAAGGGTGCAATAATAATAGTTTCGCACGACAGATATTTTCTTAACAAGCTATGCACAAAAATATTTGAAATAGAAAACAAACGACTGACTATTTACAAGGGCAACTATTCATCTTATGTAGCTCAAAGAGAGATGAATCTTGAGCGTCAGAACAAAGCATATGAAATTCAGCAGAAGGAAATTGCAAAGCTGGAGGATTATATAGCTAAAAACAAGGTTCGGGCGTCTACTGCAAATATGGCGAAAAGCAGACAGCATATGCTTGATAAAATAGAGCGTATTGAAAAGCCGATTAACTATATAAAGCCTCCGAAAATCAGACTTGAATATGATTATGAACCTACAAAGGATATTCTCACCGTTGAAAACTGTGATTTGACGGTCGGTGAGGGAGAGGGCAAAAAAACCTTGCTTGATAGCTTTAGCTTTGAAGTTAAGCGAGGGGAAAAGGTATCTATTATTGGCAGAAACGGTATAGGCAAGACTTCAATACTTAGGCTTATTCAGGGAATAAATAAGCACAGCAATGGCAGTATTGAATGGGCAAACAATGTTAAATCAGCTTATTTTGAACAGGAAAACACTTCGCTTGACAAGAGCAATACTGTTATTGACGAGGTACACAGGCTCTTTCCGAGAATGACTGACGAGCAGATAAGAAAGGTTTTAGGAAGCGTTCTTTTGACAGGAGATAATGTATTCAAGCAGGTGGGAGTGCTTTCGGGCGGTGAACGGGCAAAGCTGTGTTTTGCAATTTTAACGCTTAAAAGGGCAAATGTTTTAATTCTTGACGAGCCGACTAATCATTTAGATTTAATGACTAAAGAGGTCTTAGAGCAGGCTTTAACTGGATATGAGGGTACGATTATTCTTGTTTCCCACGACAGGTATCTGCTCAATAAGCTATCTACCAGAATTATTGAGCTCACAGAAAGCGGAGTTAAGTCATACAATGGAAACTATGACTTCTATCGTGAGCAAAAGGCAAATGAGACATCAAAAAGCCGCGAAAATAACAATTCTCCAACTGAAAAAGTTAAACAGAATTCCAAACAGAAGCAATACAGAACCAAAGAGCAGCGTGCGGCTGATGTAAAGAAAAAACAGCGTATCAAAGAGCTTGAAACTGAGATCGAATACCTTGAACAGTCAATTTCACAGCTTGAAGCAGAGATTTCAACTCCTGAGATAGCCGCTGATTATGAATTGTGTGCAGAAAAGTGTATAGAGCTTGAAGAGAAAAAGCAACTCCTCGATAACAGGCTTGAAGAGTGGGCAGAGTTAGAGTAAGGCGATATGTAAAGAGCGGTTAGACCGCTCTTTTTATTCTGCAAAGAAACTAATTGAATTAAAACATAGTTCCGAAGTCTTCAAAAACCTCACCGATAGCTTTTATAGCTTTACCTGTGTTTGATTTTAGCATTCTCTTGTCTTTTTTAGTGGCATTTGTTAAAGCGTAAGTTGCAGCGCCGACAGCCATACCTATTGTAATTCCCTTAGCAAGCGAGCTTATGTTGATTTTCATAATATATCCTCCTTTTATTAATTGGTAATAGTAATTTTCCCGAAAAAACAATTGTATATTCAGAGATTTTTTTGTAATATAAGGTTGTTAATCAATGAAAAATATGATATACTATTTTAGAAATTATATGAATTTTTTTAGGGGAAATTTTAATGCTTGAGTGTAAAAAGGTTGCGGCTATCAATGATATTTCCGGAGTCGGACGCTGCTCGCTGACGGTTATAATACCGTCGCTGTCGGCAATGGGAATACAGGTTTGTCCTGTACCGACGGCAGTATTGTCGGCGCACACAGGATTTGACGACTTTGTTTTTCGTGACCTTACAGATTATATAAAGCCCACTCTCGGGCACTATAATAAAATGAATTATAAATTTGACTGCGTATATACAGGATTTCTAAGTTCTCAGGAGCAAGTGGATCATTGTCTTGAATTTTTTGACAGCTTTAAGGATTCTTTGAAAGTATGCGACCCTGTAATGGGCGACGGAGGAAAGCCTTATCCAACTTACACTAAAAAAATGTGCGAAAGAATGATAGAGCTTGTCAGAAAGGCTGACGTTATAACTCCTAATCTGACTGAGGCGGCTATCCTATTAGGTGAGGAATATCAGCCCGGCACTATGAGAGCGTCTGAAATTAAATCTTGGCTTGTAAGACTTTCTGAAATTGGACCAAAAGTGGTAGTCATTACAAGCGTTGCACTGGCAGGTTCTGGGCTTTGCAATGTCGGGTATGACAAAGAACATTCTACCTTCTGGAAGGTTTCGTGCGATTATGTTCCTGCACATTATTCTGGCTGCGGAGATATGTTTTCAAGTGTTCTTGTAGGGGGGCTTCTAAAGGGCGACAGTTTGCCGATTGCTATAAACAGAGCAACGTCATTTACCGAGCTTGCAATAAAAACCACATTCAGCTATTCGACTGAACCAAGCGATGGAATTATGCTGGAGGGTTGTCTAAGCTGGCTTATAAATACTCAGGTGTTCAGGGATTATGAAACGCTTTGATGCGTTGATGTGAAAGGAAGTTTTTATGTACACGCAAGGTATGTATGAAATAATAAAAAAAGCACAGACTGCTGAGGATACGTTCGACCTTACGCTGTCTTGCAGGGAATTAAGCGATTTGGCAAATCCCGGACAGTTTGTTCATATAAGTGTTCCCGGTTTTTTTCTGCGACGTCCTATATCCATTTGCGATATTGATAAGAATAACGGTACAATACGCATAGTTTTTCAAATCAAGGGAAAAGGAACAGACGCACTTTCTAAATTTGAGGTCGGGGAGAGGCTTGATATGTTAGGACCTCTGGGTATCGGCTTTAAACTGCTTGAATCTGATAAAAAAGTAATTACAGTCGGCGGAGGAATAGGAACACCCCCTATGCTGGCTTTGGCTAAGTATTACGCTGAAAACGCAACTGCTATTTCAGGTTTTAGGACAAAAAACCTCGTTATACTTCAAGATGACTTCAAATCACAGGGCAATAAAACAATACTATGCACTGACGACGGAACAGCAGGTGAAAAGGGTTTTGTTACCGACGCATTGATAAGGTGTATAAATGAAGAAAAGCCGGATATGATTTACGCGTGCGGCCCTGTTGTAATGCTCAAAGCAGTTTCTGAAATAGCAAAAGAAAACGAAATATGCTGTCAGATTTCTCTTGAAGAGAGAATGGCATGCGGCGTCGGGGCGTGTTTAGGCTGCGCTGTGAAAATGACACGGGGCGGACGTGAGTTTTACGGTCATGTTTGCAAGAACGGACCTGTATTTGATTCAAAGGAGGTTGTGCTATAATGGCTGATCTATCTGTGAATTTTTGCGGGGTTGAAATGAAAAATCCATTAATTACAGCCAGCGGAGCTTACGGCTACGGACGTGAATATACCGACCTCTATCCGCTTTCAATAATCGGAGGTATTTCTACTAAGGGTACAACTCTTAATGAAAAGGACGGCAATCCTCCTCCGAGAATTGCTGAAACACCAAGCGGTATGTTAAACTCTGTTGGCTTGCAAAACGGCGGTATAAGAAAGTTTTTAGCTTATGAGCTTCCCAATCTTGAAAAAAACGATTTAGCTGTGATTGCAAATGTTGCAGGAGGAACAATAGAAGAGTGTGTTGAACTTGTATCAATGCTGGAGGGAACAAGCGTAGATATTATTGAGCTTAATATATCCTGTCCTAATGTAAAGCAGGGCGGAGCGGCATTCGGAACAAACAGGGATTGTGCGGCTGAAATTACTAAGGCAGTGAAAAGTGCGACGTCAAAACCGCTGATGGTCAAACTCTCACCGAATGTAACCAGTATAATTGATATTGCCAAAGCTGTCGAGGCAGAGGGAGCAGACGCAATATCTTTGATCAATACTCTGCTCGGTATGAGAATAGATATAAATTCAAGACGTCCTATTCTAAAAAACAATGTAGGCGGGCTTTCAGGTCCTGCTGTATTTCCTATAGCGGTGAGAATGGTATGGCAGGTTGCTAATGCTGTTGATATTCCCGTTTGCGGAATGGGCGGAATAACCTGTGCAGAGGACGCAATTGAAATGATGATGGCAGGTGCGGAGTGTTTTCAGATCGGTGCTGTTATGTTTAACGATCCATATGCACCAGTTAAGATAATTGACGGACTTAATGAATGGTGCGATAAAAAAGGAGTAAAGAACATAAATGAAATTGTAGGAACGGTAAAGCCGTGGTGATTTTTTATAGAATAGTTCAAAAAATAGGGGCTTTTGCCCCTATTTTTTTGTAAATTTTAGTATAAATATAAAAGGTAACAAAGTTTGTAATATTTGACTATGAATTATTCTTGGTATGTAATCAATTTGTAATAATTAACGATGCATCGACAAAGTTTTGCACAATTTTTTGACATATTTAATTAAATAACTGTTAAAAACTAATAAAATATAAATCTTTCAAAGGTTACAAAATATTTGACTTTTGTAACCTTTTGCTATAGAATATCGAAAACACTTTAAGGAAAACAGCTGGTTACTGTTTTTGTGCAGATGTTAAAACATAAAAAACGTGTAATTATTTTGAGACAGAGTGAAAATCACTCGTGATTGGAGGATTGAAATGAGAATACTATCTTATGTTAAATTGCATTTCTTTAAGAATTTTGAAAAGATAATTGCTTGCGTAGCGGCAATGCTTGTTGCAGTTTCTATGTTTCAGGGGATAAGCATTTTGAGCTTTAACGGAAAATCTGGCTCTGACGATGTAGCAGCGACAGTCGTTAGCACGGAATTTAAAATAGAGGGAAGCAACAAAAAAATTGGAAAAGGAAAAAAGTCAAGAAATAATAAAATCAATTTAAAAAGAAAAAAGAAAACTAAAATCAAAAAGAAATCGGCTATTAGAAGTAAGTCTAAAAATGGAAAGAAAGTTAAGACAAAAAACAAATTAAATACATATAAAAAGACAAACAGTATAGAAAAAAACAGACTTAACTCCGCTGAGTTGAAGCCCAAAGAATTTCTTAAAGGTAAAGATGAAAAAATTCTGAAAAATCATCTGAATAAAATTATAGATGATGATATGTCAAACTATAAAAAGGCTAAAGTATGTTATGATTACCTAATAAATAATACACATTACGCATATGGGGGCTGGGGAAACGCTATAGAATCAGTTCTTGAAAAGGGTTTTGGAACTTGTACAGAGTATTCTTATGTATTTATGGCAATGATGAAGTATCTGGGTTTTAATGCGAAAACAGTTGACGGAAGTACTGCAATGGCGGCTGGAGGTTACAGTTACCATATGTGGACAGAGGTTAAACTTAATGGAGATACTTATGTTTTCGACCCTCAGGTTGAGGACGATATGACAAATGGAAAGATAAATTATTATCGTTTCTGCAAAACATATTCAGAGGTTTCGGGAGCGTATATAAAATAATATTATACATAATTGGCGAGCAGATTCTTTTAATAATTTGTCCGCTTTATAATTGTTATTGAATAAATTTGTAAAGTATGCCAATAATCTAATCATAATTTAGAAAGAGAGGCATACATATGCAGATGAAAATTAACGAAAGTAATAGACTTAATTTAAAGAGAGAAAGACTTAAAACTGCTGTAATAACGGGATTTTTACTAGCAGCGCTTATATCATTTACAGCAGGAGATGAGTTGAGAGATCTTTCGTTTTTGTTCCCTGAATTTAGCATTTCACCGTCAGTGAAATTAGATGAAAAAAATAAAAACAAGGCTAAAAATTCTGACGACTTAGTAGTTGAAGTTGAGGATAATGAAAAGACAGAGGTAAGATTTTTTATTGTTGATTTCTTTAGGTCACTGTTAGAGGAAAAAAGTTAGTGGTCAAAGACATAAAAGTAAATAATTATGTTTTGAAGCGTTCATTTTCGAACGCTTTTTTCTTAATTCTAGGTGCTGGTCTGCCGTTTCTCAAAGTAAACACATTATACAAACTTTTCAAAGGTAGAGAGCAACCGGCGGTTCGCCGGTCTTGCCTTTGATTTCTTGCCTCTTGCCTCTGGCTTCTTGGTTGTAATAAATTGACCTAACACCATATTTGTGATACAATAGTTTTATTATATAAATAATATACGAAGCTGTAAAATGGGTGAGATAAATGTTAAAAATTATTACTGGAGGAATGGGAAGCAGTAAAACTGATATAATGACTGCTGAAATTAAAAAAGCCGTTTTATCAGGTGAAAATGTTATTGTCATTGTTCCGGATCAGTATTCTTTTGAATATGATAAACATCTATATAATGAGCTTGGTGCTAAAGACTTTAACAGACTTCGTACAATGGGATTTAATCGTTTTGCAGAGATTATTTTAAAAGAGTACGGAACAAAAACGGGAGTTATTGCTGATAAAAACGCAAAAATTATTTCTATGTTCAAGGCAATAAAATCGTTTAAAGAATTAGGCTTTGGAAAAACAAGCTGCTATTCACGTTCGCTTGACAAGCCTCAATTTGTCTCAAACGCTGTTTCTCTTATTGACGACTTAAAGAAATCAGATATTGATATTAATTCTCTTGAAAGCGTAACACTTCAGACAGAGGGAAGTCTATTTGAAAAGCTGGATTCTATTTCTAAGCTGTTCAGGCTTTATCAGGAAGAGCTTTCGGCATCAGGTCTGACCGACGAAATAACCGCTTTATCTGAAGCGGCAAAGGCTGCACACGATAACGGATTTTTCAATAATGCAGTTGTTTTTATACACGAGTTTTCTAGCTTTACAGCAGACGAATATGAAGTTATAAAGGTAATACTCAGCGATGCAAAGTGCCTTACGGTTTCTCTTATTATCGGGGGCGGAAACAATTTGACATCAAATATGTCGCCCTTTTCAACCTGCATAAAGACACGGTCAACGCTTATTGAAATGGCTGGCGGTGCAGGTAAGACAGATAATATAAGTGCCGATGAGCACACGATTTATAAATCAAAGGCTTTGCAGCATTTGGAATCAAATATTTTCTGCCTTGTTAATAATCCGTGCGAGGATTCACAGGGAGTAAAGCTGGTTTGTGCTAAGAACCCCTATGATGAGATTGATTTTGTGGCAGCAGAGATAAAAAAGCTGATTCGAGAAAAGGGATATTCATATAAGGATATTGCAGTAATTTCACGCTCTCTTGATGATTATGCAAGTCTGATTGACGGTGCGTTCAGAAGATATGAAATTCCGTTTTTTATGGATAGGAGAAAGAGTGTTCTGCATTCTTCTCTTGTAATATATGTTTTGTCGATTCTTGACTGTGTTTTAACAAAAAGCTATAAAACCGAAAATATTTTAAGATACATAAAATCACCGCTTTCAAGTATTGAGGATTTCAAAGCAGCGGCCATTGAGGAATATTGCTATAAATGGAGCGTAGAGGGGGATATGTGGCTGTCAGACTTTACTCCGTTTGACAGTAGAAAAGGAGAAGGTAAAAAAGAGTTTCTGCTGCTGATAAATGATATTAGAAAGAGCATTATTGACCCTCTTGAGGAGTTCAAGAAAGAGACAAAGAACACAACGGCAGGGGAGATCTGTCTTGCTTTAAACGAGCTTATGGCAAAAGTGGAGCTTTCTGAGAAAACCTTTTCCCTTATAAGCAGGTCTATAGAATCAGATGATGCGTCTGTTACAGAGATAGCACGGGATTTCAAGCAGCTTTGGTCGCTTTTTCTTGGAACAATTAATTCAATATACAAAAATATGGGTGATGAAGATATTTCACTTCGTCAGTTTTATAATCTGCTGAAGCTGATGCTTTCAGAGATGACTATTTCATCTCCTCCGCAGAAGCTGGACGCTGTAACTGCAGCAAAGGCAGAACATTCAAGGCTGGGCAATATGAAAGCCGTTTTTGTTATAGGGTTGAACGATGGCTTGTTTCCGAGAAATGTTCAGAATTCCGGACTGCTTACAGAGCGTGAAAAGGCAAAGCTGAGCGGACTCGGCATTAATATCAGCAGAAATATCCAGACTTCTCTGGATAATGAAAGACTGATTTCTTATATTGCTTTGACTTCTGCAAGTGAGTGCCTTACAGCGTCTTATCCTGAATCGTCAGTAAAAAATGAGACGCTAAGACCGTCTGTATTGGCAAGGGATATTGAAAAAATATTCGGAAAAAGAGTAAAGGTAAATGTATCGGATTTACCTCTTGATTATTTCTGTGAGAACAAAAACAGCACTTATTACATTTATGCTGCGAACTATCAAACTGATTCTGACAATCAGGCAAGCATAAGAGAGGCTTTATGCTTTGATGATGAATATAAGTCTAAAATAGATTTTCTTGATGATTTATCAAATGTTGAAAAGCACTCTGAATACGTGCTTTCAAAAGAAATCGCAAAAGCGGTGTTCTTTCCGCACGATATAAATTTGTCTGCAACAAGGGCTGATGACTTTTATAAATGTCCGTTTAACTATTTCTGCAAAAACGGATTAAAGGTTTATCCGATTGAAAAGGTTGATATTTCGCCAATGACAAAGGGAAGCCTGATACATTTTATTTTGCAGAATATTTTGAGTACGGTCGATGATAACGGAAACATTTGCTTTAATGATGAATTTGAAAACTTTGATGATAAGAAAATCAAAACACTTATAAATAAATACTGTTTAGAATATGTAAATAAAGAGTTAGGCGGAGAATTCGGAAAGACAAGCAGGTTTACACATAATCTGAAGAATCTTGAAAAGACTGCATTTTATGTGGTTAAAAATCTTATAGAGGAGCTGCAGAACTGCTTTTTCAAGCCGGTAGCGTTTGAGTATGACTTGTCAGACCAAAACGGAGAGAGCATATTAAAAATAAAGGTAGATAATGATATTAATATATGTATGCGCGGAAGCATAGACAGAGTAGATATATACAAAGATGAAAACGGAAAGCGATTTGTCAGAATTGTAGATTACAAAACAGGCGGAAAGGATTTTGATCTGGCGTCTCTTTATCACGGGCTTAATATGCAGATGCTTATTTATCTTCTTGCGTTGGTTGATACTGATAACGAGTTCAATCGTGACGGAGAGCTTTCTCCTGCGGGAGTTATGTATATGCCCGCAAAATATGTCGATAATTTTATGTCAAGAGAAAAGCTCAAAGGTATATCTGATGAAGAACGTGAAGAAAAGCTAAAGTATGAACGAAACAAAGCTTTCAAGCGCAATGGACTTTTGGTATATAACGATCTGACCTTAAAGGCAATGGATAAGCGTGTATCAGGGTTGTTTGCACCTGTAAAGAAAACATCAAGCGGAGATAAAACAGACGAAAAATATGTAGTTGACGCAGATGTTTTTGAGGCTATTGAAAGATTTACAAAAGATAAGATAATAAGTATGGGAAAATCGCTCTCAAACGGTGAGATAGCCGCAATGCCTGTAATGAAAGCTGGAAAGATTGAAACTATAAGCTGCAGATATTGCAATTATTGGTCGGTTTGCGGAAAATACAACCGTATTGACGCTAATCAGATATATGATGAAGACAAAGAAACTCTACTTGATGAGATTAAAGAGGAGCAGGAAAGGAGGTAGTTATTATGCCTGTATGGACAGAGGATCAGTTAAGTGCGATAAACGAGACCGAAAAGGGTGTTGTTGTGTCTGCAGCGGCAGGAAGCGGTAAGACTGCCGTTTTAATTGAGCGCACGATAAGACTTCTTTCTAACGAGGAAAACAAAATTGAAGCCGATAGACTTTTGGCTGTAACATTTACAAAGGCGGCTGCTGAACAGATAAGGGAAAAGCTGTCTCAGGCAATAATTAAAGAGCTTGACAAAAATCCGAACAGCTCATGGCTTATAAATCAGCAGAAAAGACTTCAGATGGCAAAGATAACTACCATTAACGCATTCTGTTATGATTTTGTCAGAGAAAATATACAATGCTTTGATTTTGAAAGCAATTTGCGTATTTTGGAGGATAATGAAAAAACTGTATTACTTCATCAGGCAGTTGACGATACTTTGGAGTATTATTACCAAAATGACAAGGAAAAAATATCAAAGATTCTTGACGCTCTCGGCGGAGAGAACGACAGCGGACTTATTAGTGTGATTTTGGATATGAATAAGTTTTTTGAAAGTATTCCTTTCCGGGATCACTGGGTCAAAAGCACTTCTGAATTAATAGACAGTGATGATTACATAAATAAACTTTTGACGTTCTGCTGCAATAATATTAGAAATAAAGCCGCATCAGCAGAGCTTATGTACAAAAAGGTAATCGAAAAAAGCAAAGAACTTAAAATGCTTACTTCAATAACTCAGCTTTTAGAGAATGAATGCGATATGGCTTTGATACTTAAAGAAGCTGAACCCAGTGGCTGGGACAGGCTTTATCAGCAATGTCAAGAATTTTCTTTTGACAGATTCGATACTAGGATAACAAAGAAAGCCCGTGAAGGTTTCAGCGAAGATGAGGTAGAAAAAGAAAGCGAACTGATAAAATATATAAAGAAAGAAAGAGACAGTCTTAAAGCTGAGCTGATAAAGATAATAGAATTGGTTTCATCACCTTTAGAAGAGATAAAGAGCGACTTGAGAATTATCAGAGGTTTGTTTGAAATAATATGCGAAATGACCGTTCACACTGAGGACGTTTTTCACGATTTGATGGTATCTAAAAACGCAGTTGATTTTTCAAGCGTTGAGCATATGACTACAGAGCTTTTGGCTGTATGTGAAAACGGGGTTATTTCAAGAACACCGCTGTGTGAGGAGATAGTCAAAAACAAAGAGTATAAAATTATTCTGCTTGATGAGTTTCAGGACGTAAATAATCTTCAGGATTTGATATTCAAGTGCTTGTCGGACACAGATGACATAAACGTAATAGGCAGAAATGTTTTTGTAGTGGGAGATGTAAAGCAGTCGATATACAGATTCCGTCAGACAAATCCAAAGCTGTTTATTGACGCAAGGAAAAAAGCGGTCGATGAGAAGTATGAAGGCACAAGAGAAATCACTTTAAAAAAGAATTTCAGAAGCAGAAGAGAAGTGGTAGACACTGTAAACTTTTTATTCTCACAGCTTATGAATAAAAACACTGGTGAGATCGAGTATACACAAGACGAACAGCTGGTATTGGGTCTTGACGTGCCTGATAAAGGCGATTATTCAACCGAAATTATGCTCATAGACGACAAAGGGGAATTTTCAAAATATCTTCCGTATTCGTTAGAGCATTATCAAATCGCAAAGAGAATAAGTGAGCTTTTAAATAGTGGTGAAGAAGTATTTGACAGCAGTATCGGCAAGGACGGCGGTTTTCGGCATTGCAGACCGTCTGACATATGTGTAATATCCCGAAACAATGATGACGGACGCTGTGTTTCAAAGGCTCTTGAGAGCTTCGGGATAAAGACAAATACTGAAATGACAAGCGGTTATCTGCGTTCAAGAGAAATATCGGTCATAATAAATCTGTTAAGAGTTTTAGATAATCCGATGCAGGATATTCCTCTGCTGTCAGTGCTTATGTCGCCTTTATTTATGTTTTCACCGGATGATGTTGCACAGGTAAGGCTTACCGACGCAAAAAGCAAAAGACCTAAACTTTATCAGCAGCTTTTGCATTTTGAGGAAAATGCAAAAAAAGAACAGTCTGCGCTTGCGGATAAATGTAAATCATCGGTTGAAAAAATCAAAGAGCTTAGGTTTTATGCGGCAAGTCTTAATCTTGTGAATTTAATAAGAAAGATTTATGACTACACTGATTATTACGGCATAGCGTCTGCATATGAGGACGGTCATCAAAAAAGAGCAAATCTGAATTTGATGCTTGAATATGCAGATGAATATGATAAGTCGATAGGCGGAGGGCTCACTGGGTTTATAAGATATATTGATAATATTATTGAAAATAAAAACGACTTCTCTCAAGCGGTCATCAGCACTGAAGAGGGAGAGGTTGTGAACATTACTACTATGCACGGTTCAAAGGGTCTTGAGTTTCCGTTTGTGTTTATCTGTAATATTTTTAAGGGATTTAACAAGCAGGATAGAAATAAAAAAATGATAATTAATCAAGAGCTTGGGGTATCAATAAAATTTATTGACGCACAGGCTAATATGTCGGTAAAACCGTTTTCTTATAATGTGCTTAGAAGCATTTTCGACAGTGAAATGAAAAGCGAGGAGCTAAGGCTTCTGTACGTTGCACTGACACGAGCAAAGGACAAGCTGTTTATTCCGTTTGTGTTTAATGATAAGACCGCACAAATTATGAAAAATCTATATTCAAAACTAGAAGCTTTGGGCTGCGTTTCTGAAGATATGGTGTCAGAGTCAGAATCCTTTGGAGAATGGCTGACAGAGTGCTTTCTTATGCACCCCGATGCGGATAAATTAAGAAGTCATATATTTGAATTTCTTGAGTTAGAGAATGATAAAGAATTAAATACAGTAGAAACAAATTCAACACTTGTTATCACAAAATGTGCTGAAACTGAAAAAAGTGAGGAGCGAGTTTTTAAACGGAAAAATTCAGCTGCTGATCCTGAGCTTGTTCGTGAGATATTGAACAGATTCGCGTACAATTATGATATTAAGGATTCTCAAACTCCGTCAAAGCTGTCGGTCTCTGATATTGCAAAGGACGAAAAAAAAGCGTATTATTATCCGCAGATACCGAAGTTTTCTGAGGAGATTGGAAAGCTGACGGCATCTGAAAAGGGCACTGTTACTCACAGATTTATGGAGCTTTGCATATTTGAAAATGCAGAGAAAAATTTAGATGAAGAAATATGCCGTCTTGTATCACTAGGTAAGCTAACATCACGCCAGTCTGAGGGAATTGACAGGGATACTGTTAAAGCGTTCTTTGAAAGCGATGTGTATGAGAGAATTCAAAGAAGCAGGTCGGTTATGAGGGAAAAGCAGTTTCTAGTTAAATTTTCAGATTTGGATTGCGGTGAGCTTGAGGAGTATAAAGGCTCAGACGGAATGCTTCAGGGTATTGCCGACTGCATTTTTGAAGAGGATGACGGGTATGTTCTTTTGGATTATAAAACTGACAGAAATACGACTGCCGAGCAATTGAGAGAAAACTATACTGTTCAGCTTATGCTTTATAAAGCGGCATTTGACTTGCTTTTAGATAAGCCGGTCAAATCAAGCTATATATATTCTTTCAGTCTGAAAAAAGGCATAGAGATAAAATTCTAATGTCTGTAAGGCGAACCTAAAAGGTTGGTGATATAATGAATTACTATCAGGAAAAAATAGAAACCAATTCTTTGATCCCTGCAAAGATATACTTCGGTTACGGAAGTGATGAAACATCGCACTATCCTTTGCATTGGCACAGCAATCTGGAGTTTGATCTGGTCATCAGCGGAATGATAAAGGGGATTATAAACGGAGTGCATGTTGATGTTTATCCCGGAGAGTTCTTTTTTGTAAACAGCGGAGAGCTTCATGAAACAAGTTCTGATGATATAAGCAGGCTCAATACAGTAACTATTTTATTATCAAACGATCTGCTAAGGGAATACTGTGAAGATATAGATTCATATTACTTTGATTTTACAGGTAAGGAAAAGGCAAAGCAAAAGGTAAAAAGATTAATTATTGAGTGCGCTTATTTATATGAACAAAAAGAGGATTTTTACGAGCTGGAAATATCAATTGTGCTGAGGAAAATATGCAGTATACTTTTGAACGAATGTAAAAAGGAAAAGCAGGAAAAAGGGTATGACAGATACGGGCAGAAAAATATGAAAAATATTAAGAAGGCAATCGGTTTTATGGAGAATAATTTTTCAAGAAGCTTTTCTCTTGAAGATATTGCATCGGAAATAGGTATGTCGCCCAATTATTTTTCAAGGTTCTTTAAAAAAAACACGGGCGAGACATTTTATTCATATCTAAACAAGATAAGGCTTTATTATGCTCACAGAGAGCTTTTAAATAGCGACAGAACTATTACAGAGATCGCATATAATAACGGTTTTGCCAATGTAAAGTCGTTTATTGAAGTCTTTAAAAGCGTGTATAATACTACGCCTTCCAGATATAAAAGAAATATTGAGAGATGATTTAGAAATTTTTTTAAAAAGTGCTTGACAAAGCAAAAATTTATGTGTATAATAACGTGGTAAGTAAAGCAGAACTCCGTTCTCACCTTAAGCGAATCAGTGAAAAGGTCAATACAGTTAATTGCAGCTATGCTGTTTATTGTATGAGTGCGGAATATTGTTTCTGCACTCATATTTTATTGGGAATATACTTTTAGTAAATTTACGGAGGTGTTTTATCATTAGCAACAAAGTTGATACCCAAATCAATGAAGCAATTACCGATAAGGAAGTCAGACTTATCGGAGAAGACGGAAGTCAGCTTGGTATAGTGTCAGGCAAGGAAGCTCAGAGGGTTGCGTATGAAAAGGACTTGGACCTTGTAAAAATTGCACCTACGGCAAAGCCGCCTGTATGTAAGATAATGGACTACGGAAAATATTGCTTTGAACAGGCTAAGAAAGAAAAGGAAGCAAGAAAGAATCAGAAGGTTGTAGAGGTCAAGGAAGTTAGAATGTCTTCCACTATTGACACTCATGATTTTGAAACAAAGGCTAATCAGGCTATAAAGTTTTTGAAATCAGGCGATAAACTGAAGGTTTCAGTGCGTTTCAGAAAGCGTGCGGTTGCACATCCGCATCTTGGCGAGGAGTTGCTAGAGAGATTCAAAGAAGCTGTATCAGAGTATGGAACAGTTGATAAAAAACCTAAAATGGAGGGACGGAGTTTAGTTATGTTCGTCAATCCAAAGACAAATAAGTAAAAGATTTACTAAAGTAATTCTTATTAAGGAGGAAAAATTATGCCTAAGATGAAAACACACTCAGGCGCTAAAAAGCGTTTTAAGGTAACAGGCTCTGGAAAGGTTAAGTATATGCGTACTAACAAGAGCCACAGACTGATCCAAAAAGGTCATAAGAAGGCAAGACAAACTCGTAATTCTGCATATGCTTCAGCAGCAGATCAGAAGAATCTGAGAGAGCTTATCCCTTACAAATAAACGAGTATAGGGAATTGATGAAATTAATAAAAACTAGGAGGAATTTACTATGGCTCGTGTAAAGGGAGCAATGATGACTCGAAAGAGAAGAAATAAGACTCTGAAACTTGCAAAAGGTTACTGGGGAGCAAAGAGCAAACACTTCAAAATGGCCAAGGAAGCCGTAATGAAGTCGGGACAATATGCGTATATCGGAAGAAGGCAGAAGAAGAGAGAGTTTAGAAAACTGTGGATCACAAGAATTTCTGCTGCATGCAAAATAAACGGTATCAACTATTCACAGTTTATGAACGGTGTTAAAAAAGCCGGAATTACATTGAACAGAAAGATGCTTTCAGAAATCGCAATCAGCGACCCGGAGGGTTTCAAATCGATAGTTGAGCAGGCAAAGGCTGCTCTTAACTAAACAAATCAACACGCTGAGTGGAAATGCTCCGGCGTGTTTTGTTGTTTATATGAAATGTTAAAAGTTGTATTAAATAAGGGGATTTTATGCTTATTACAAGTAATGAAAACTCAAATGTAAAGCTGTATATAAAGTTGTCGGAAAGTAAAAAAGCTCGTGATGAGCATAATCAATTCACCCTTGAGGGAAGCAGGCTTATTAAAGACGCTGTTTTAGAAAGATCTGATATTCAACACATCTTTGCAACAGAAACAGCATTTGAAAAGAATAAGGATTTTTTAAAGGAATATACTGATAAAACGTTGCTTATCAGCGATGGGGTTGCTAAAAGGCTAAGCAATACCAAGTCAGATCAGGGCGTGTTTGCCATAGTCAACAAGAGCGAAAACAAGTCTTTATGCAGTCAGAATTTGAAAGGGAAATATGTAGTTTTGAATAACATTCAGGATCCGGGCAATCTTGGCACTATCCTCAGAACTGCCGACGCTGTGGGTATATCCGGTGTTATACTTTGCGAAAATTGCTGTGATTTGTATAATCCGAAAGTTGTACGTTCGACGATGGGGAGTTTATTCAGGCTGAATATATATATCGAAAGTGAATTTTGCAATGTTTGCAGAATTTTAAAGGAACAGGGCATAAAAACCTATGCGGCGGTTGTTTCAAAGCAGGCTAGCGAAATATATTCGGTTGAGTTTGATGAGAATGCGGCGATAGTTATAGGAAACGAGGGTAATGGTTTAAAGGACGAGCATATAACCCTTTGCGATAAATGTGTTACCATAGAAATGAACGGGAATATTAATTCTCTGAATGCAGGAATTGCGGCGGCAATTTTAATGTGGGAAATGACAAAGATATAAGGTTTGACAGAAATTTAGAAGAGGCGATGACTTTGACAGAAAACAGAAGTGAAAATTTAAAGTACTGGATATGGCTTACTATTGCCTTCGGTCCTGCAAATCCCAGAAAGTGGGAGGTATTAAAGGGATATAACAGTATCGTTGATTTTTACGAGGATGTGTCAAACGGCAGACTTCCGCAAGGTCTCTTGAGCAGAGAGAAAGATTCTGTAAAATCAGCGTCTATGTTTACTGCTGAACAGACGATAGCATATTGTGAACAGAAAGGCATAAATATATATTGCTACGAAGATGAAGATTACCCTCAGATGCTGAAAGAAATATCAAATCCGCCGTCTATATTGTTTTCGCTGGGCGATTTGAGTTTTCTGAATGAAAGGGTTATAATATCAGTAGTCGGAGCGAGAGACGCTTCAGCATACAGCCTTAATGCTGAAAAGGTATTACTCAAGTCAATTCTCAGAAAGGGCATACGCTTTGCAAGTGGTTTTGCGGTGGGAGTTGATTCGCTTGCTAATGAAGTATCTATTGAGGAAAATGAGAAGTCAGCGGCTGTATTAGCCTGTGGATTAGAATATGATTATCCTGCCGGAACTAAGTCGCTTAAAATGTCGATAGGGAAATGCGGTGCGGTCATATCAGAATATTTTCCGAACCACAAGCCAAGGTCTAAGGACTTTGTTGCGAGAAACAGACTGCTTGCAGGAATTAGTATGGGTGTGTTTGTAATTGAAGCCAGTGAGAGAAGCGGAGCGTTAAGCACAGCGTCGATAGCTCTTAATCAGGGAAAGGATATATTTACGATTGTTCCGCATAATATTTTCGACAAGCGTTATTTCGGTCAGGTGAATTTGCTTAAAGACGGTGCTGTACCTGTCTTTACAAGTGAGGATATTTCTAATGAATATATAAGCAATTTTTCGCACAAATTAAATTTTATTCCGAACAATGCGGAATTAATTTCAATAGAACGCAAGTTTAAAAATTCAGACAGCAGGGAAAGTTCAACAAGCTCGTCAAAGCAAAAAAGCACAGGCTCAAGGTCAGTCAGGGAAATGAACAGCGAGCTTGATCAGCTTGCGAATGAAACTGATGAAGGCAAAACACTAAGTATAACTGCAACATATGTTGATACTTCTGATCTGAGCGAAATCCAAAAGAGAATTTATGATGAGCTATCTTTCGGTGCAATGCACGTTGATCAGCTATGTGAAAAGCTTTCTTTGGATATATCGACGCTATTTGTAGAGCTTACCGAGCTTGAGCTTTTGGGAATTGTTAAATCGCTTTCGGGAAAGAGATATATGCTTTCGTAAATGACTGCTAGCTTGCAAACAGAAGAAAGGTATGGTGGATTAGTATGTCTAATCTTATTATAGTTGAGTCGCCTAAAAAGGTAGAAACAATAAAGAGATACTTAAAAGGCGACTATGAGGTAATCGCTTCTATGGGGCATCTGCGTGATTTGCCCAAATCTAAGATCGGGGTTGACATTGAACATGATTTCAAGCCCGAGTATTGCGATATTAAGGGAAAAGAAAAAATCATTTCAGAAATAAAGAGAAAGGCAAAAAAAGCCGATAACGTATATCTTGCCGCCGACCCGGATAGAGAGGGCGAGGCTATTTCGTGGCACTTGGCAAATATTTTAAATCTTAACCTGAATGATAACAACAGAATAACCTTTAATGAGATAACAAAGTCAGGTATAGATGCAGGAATCAAATCACCGAGAACTATTGATTTGAACAAGGTCAATGCACAGCAGGCAAGAAGAATACTCGACAGAATAGTAGGATATAAGCTGTCACCGTTTTTGTGGAAAAAGGTAAGACGAGGTCTTTCGGCAGGACGTGTTCAGTCGGCAGCTGTAAGAATGATAGTTGACCGTGAAAATGAAATAAAAAACTTTGTTTCTCAGGAATACTGGTCGATTGACGCTAAGCTGTGTCCTGTGGGTTCAAGAAAAGCGTTTGACGCTTCATTGTCAACAGTGGACGGTAAAAAATTTGAAGCAGATAATCATGTTCCTGTTGACGAGCTTGTTGAAAGGCTGAAAAATGCTGAATTTGCTGTTGCTAATATAAAAAAGAGCGTGAGAAAGAAAACTCCGCAGGCACCGTTTACTACATCTACGCTTCAGCAGGACGCTTCAAAAAGACTGGGCTTTCAGACTACAAGAACAATGAGAACCGCTCAGGAGCTTTATGAGGGCGTTGATATTAAGGGACAGGGACTTGTAGGACTTATAACCTATATGAGAACAGACAGCATGAGAATTTCAGATGAGGCAAGGGCAAATGCACATAAGTTTATAGAGGAAAAATTCGGTAAGGAATATATTCCTGCAAAGCCTAAGGAATTCAAAACCAGAGGCAATGCACAAGATGCACACGAGGCAATAAGACCTACAATTCCGTCGCTTACGCCTGAACAGGTAAAGCAAAGCGGTGTAACCAATGATCAGTACAGACTGTATAAACTGATTTGGGAGCGTTTTATTGCAAGTCAGATGGAAAATTGCCTTTTGAATACAGTTGCCGTTGATATTGACGCTGACGGATGTATTTTTAAGGCTTCCGGGCATACCGTTAAATTTGACGGATTTACGGTAATTTATGATGATACGTCTAAGGATGACGCAAAGAAAATTCTGCCTGAGCTTTCAAAGGGCGATAAGCTGAATGTGAAATCGCTTGAGGGTAATCAGCATTTTACACAGCCTCCTGCAAGGTATACTGAGGGAACTTTGGTAAAGGCTTTTGAAGAAAACGGCATAGGACGTCCTTCGACCTACGCTTCGACTATTAAGACCATTCTTGACAGAAATTATGTTGAGCGTGAGGGAAAGCAGATCAAGCCTACTGTTCTGGGTGAGGTAACAACAAACCTTATGCTTGAACATTTCAACAGAATAGTAGATTTGAAATTCACAGCCAGAATGGAAAACGACCTTGACGACGTTGAAGAGGGTAAAAGAGAATGGACAAAGACGTTAGATAGGTTCTATAAGGATTTTGATAAATCTCTTGCTGCTGCGGAAGAGGTAATGGAGGGAAAAAGGGTCAAAATTCCAGACGAGCAAACGGACCAGATATGCGATGTATGCGGGAAGCCGATGGTCATAAAGATCGGCAGGTTCGGAAAATTTTTAGCCTGCTCGGGATTCCCCGAGTGCACAAATACAAAGAAGATAGTTATAGAAACAGACGGAGTATGCCCATACTGCGGTAAAAAGGTTCTTGAGAAAAAGTCAAAACGGGGCAAAAAGTATTTCGGCTGTGAGAGAAACCCCGAATGTGAGTTTATGACTTGGGATATTCCTACTGCTGAAAAATGTCCTGACTGCGGTTCTACTTTATTTCAAAAGGGCGGTAAGAGAGGCAAACTTATCTGTCATAAGCCAGATTGCGGCTATGAAAAGGACTTGTCAAATGAATAAAGAGGTAACAGTTATCGGTGCAGGTCTTGCAGGTGTTGAAGCAGCTTATACTCTTGCCGAGGGCGGAGTAAATGTCAGGCTTTATGAAATGAAACCGAAAAAGTTTTCTCCTGCACACAAATATAACGGTTATGCCGAGCTTGTATGCTCAAATTCTTTAAAGGCGGACAGAGTTGAGTCTGCAGCCGGAATGCTTAAAGAGGAAATGCGTATACTGGGTTCTTTGACTATGGAATCTGCAAGGGAGAACAGAGTTTCGGCAGGAGGAGCATTAGCCGTTGACCGAGAGAAATTTTCAGATTTTATAACAGAGCGGATAAATTCGCATCCTAATATCAACGTCATAAATGAAGAGGTTTGTGATATTCCTCTTGATAAGAATGTAATAATTGCCACAGGTCCGTTGACGTCAGACGGTTTGGCTGAGTCAATTAAAAGGTTCTGCGGAGGCTGTTTATACTTTCACGATGCGGCGGCGCCTATTGTTACTTATGAAAGTCTTGATAAGGGAAAGGTGTTTTTCGCTTCCCGATACGGAAAGGGCGAGGCAGATTATATAAACTGCCCTATGGATCGTAAGGAGTATACAGCTTTTTACAATGAGCTTATTCAAGCCGAATCTGTAGAGCTTAAAGATTTTGAAAAGGAAAGCATAGGAGATAACAAGCCTAAAGGAAAGGATAAGTTCAAAGTTTACGAGGGGTGTATGCCTATTGAGGTTCTGGCAGGCAGAGGGGAGGATTCTATGCGTTTTGGTCCTCTGAAGCCTGTGGGACTTACCGATCCCCATACGGGAAAGCGACCGTATGCAGTTGTTCAGCTCAGAGCTGAAAACCGTGAAGGAACTCTTTATAATATGGTTGGTTTTCAGACTAATTTAAAATTCGGCGAACAGAAAAGGGTTTTCTCGCTTATACCGGGTCTGGAAAATGCAGAGTTTATGAGATACGGTGTAATGCACAGAAATACTTTTATCAATTCACCTAAGCTGCTTAATGAGCATTTTAATATGCGTGAACACAGTAATATATTCTTTGCTGGTCAGATAACAGGCGTTGAGGGGTATATTGAGTCTGCCGCAAGCGGAATCTTAGCCGGAATAAATATGCTAAGACGGCTTGAGGGTAATGATATGATATCTCTACCAAGGGAATCTATGCTTGGCGCTTTATCAAAATACATAAGTGATGAAAATGTTGTGAATTTTCAGCCTATGGGCGCTAATATGGGTATACTTCCGCCACTTGAAGAGAAAATCAGAGACAAAAAAGAAAGATATAAGCAGATTGCATTAAGAGGACTTAATAAATTGAAAAGTATATTGTAACAAAATTATTTAAAAGGTCGGGGGGAAAATGCTCTTTGTGGAGCAAGTTTGATTATGAGAATAATTATTGACGCTTTTGGAGGAGACAATGCTCCGCTTGAGGTTATAAAAGGAAGTATTAAAGCTAAATCTGATTTCGACGCTGACATATGCTTGGTTGGCGATAAAGATAAAATAAAAAAATGTGCTGTTGAAAATTCACTTGATATAACTTCTCTTGAAATCAGACACGCAGATGGTATAATTGACATATGCGAAGAACCTACTGAAATCATTAAATCAAAGGCTGACTGTTCTATGGCAGTTGGATTGAAAATGCTTGCAGATGGTGAGGGAGATGTTTTTGTTTCTGCCGGTTCAACAGGAGCTCTTGTTGTAGGAGCAACCTTTATTGTAAAGAGAATAAAGGGAATAAAAAGAGCGGCGCTTGCTACAATATTGCCTACCAAAGCAGACCCTGTTATGCTTTTGGACGCCGGTGCAAATTCGGACTGCAGACCTGAAATGCTTGTTCAGTTTGCTGTAATGGCGAGCATTTATATGAACAAGATAATGTCTGTTGAAAACCCTAAGGTTATGCTTGCAAATATCGGCGAGGAATCTTCAAAGGGCAGAGAACTTGAAATAGAAACCTACAAGCTGCTTGAAACTGCTCCTTTGAACTTTTGCGGAAATGTAGAGGCAAGAGATATTCCGAACGGAGTTGGTGATGTTGTTGTAACCGACGGATATACAGGGAATATGCTGCTCAAGCTGTATGAGGGATTGGGAAAATTCTTCTCAGGGGCGCTTAAAGAAATGCTTTTAGATGATTTGAAGTCAAAAATTGCAGCGCTTTTGCTTTTAAAAAAGGTTAAACAATTCCGGAAGAAGATGGATTATTCAGAGTATGGTGGAGCGCCTCTTTTGGGAACGGCAAAGCCTGTTATAAAAGCACATGGCAGTTCAAATGCGAAAGCGTTTTACAATGCTATAAGACAAGCATACAAATTCACTGAAGAAGATGTTATAGGAGAGGTCAGCGAAAGTCTTGCAAAAATGAAAAAAATAAAGGAGAATAAGGCTGAATAAGCGTCAGAAAAAATTAGGAACAGGATAAGTGTGAGGAAAAGTTATGAAAGGTCAGTATAATAATATAGAAAAGAATTTAGAAAACAGGCTTAATGAGTTTGAAAAGGTTATCGGATATAAGTTTAACAACCAAAGGCTTTTATATGAAGCGCTTTCACATTCTTCGTATGCAAATGAGATGAAAAGGCACGGTAAAAACAACGAGCGTTTGGAGTTTTTAGGTGATTCTGTTTTATCTATTGTCGTATCCGATTATTTATACAGACATTTTAAGCATTTGCCGGAGGGTGAACTTACCAGAGTAAGGGCGTCTTTAGTTTGTGAAAAAGCGCTGTTTGAGTTTGCAGATCAGATAAGATTAAGTGATTTTATATTGCTCGGTAAAGGCGAAATAAGAAGTCACGGAAATGAACGGCCGTCAATTGTTTCAGACGCTTTTGAGGCTTTGATTGCGGCAATTTATTTAGACGGCGGATTGGAAGCTGCAAAAAAGCATATTATGAGGTTTATGCCTGATGATATTATTACAGAGAAAAAAGAAAGCAATGATGACTATAAATCAATGCTTCAGGAAATTATACAGCGTAATCCTGAGGAAAGCGTTGAATATCGTTTAGTTGCCGAAAGCGGTCCGGATCACGATAAGAAGTTTACTGTCAGGGTAATGCTTAATTCAAATGTGATAGGCGAGGGTATTGGAAGAAGCAAGAAAAGCGCTGAACAGACAGCGGCAAAAGAGGCTTTGGAGCTTATGGGATATGGCAAAATGTAATATATCTTTTTTCATTCCTCATATGGGGTGTCCTCATAAATGCAGTTTCTGCAATCAGACTTCAATTACAGGTCAGTCGGATATTCCGCACGCTGAAGATGTACAAAAAACATTAAGCAAGGCAATGACGGATATTTCTGTATCAGACAGAGCTGAAACTGAAATTGCATTTTTCGGGGGAAGTTTTACTGCGATAAACCGTGAATATATGTATGAACTTCTGTCGTCTGCACAGCCGTTTATAGGCAAGGGCAAATTCGGCGGGATAAGAATTTCTACAAGACCCGATTATATCGACAGGGATATTCTAACTCTTTTAAAGGATAACCACGTTACTACAATTGAGTTGGGCTGTCAGTCTATGAGCGATACGGTTTTGACGGCTAACGAGCGTGGTCATTCAAGACAGGACGTTATAAACTCAGCAAGACTGATAAAAGAGTACGGCTTCAGGCTGGGATTACAGATGATGGTAGGACTTTATAAATCAACCCCTGAAATTGATTTGTATACGGCTCAAGAGATAGTGAAGCTGTCTCCTGATGAAGCAAGGATCTATCCGGTTGTAATTATGGAACACACCCGTCTTGGAGATATGTTCAAAAGCGGTGAATATGTTCCCTTTAGCTTTGAATGTGCAGTTGAGTTATCGGCACGGATTTTATCGTTGTTTGAGAAAAACGGGATAACAGTCATAAAGCTGGGACTTCACGCAAGCGAGGTTGTTGAAAAGGATTGCATAGGCGGTTTTTATCACCCTGCGTTCAGAGAATTATGCGAAAGCGAGCTTTATAAAAATGAGATTTTAAAACTGCTTGAATGTGAATGCAGAAAAGCAGAAAAAGCAATTGTAAGCGTAAGACCCGAGCTTGTAAGTAAAATTATAGGACAAAAAAAGTCTAACATAGAGTTTTTTAAAAGCATTGGAATAGAAATTAAAGTTATACAGGATAATAAGCAAAAGGAAAAAATCAGGTTAATAAAAACTGAGTAGGGATATATAAGATTCAGAAAGGCGTATTATATATGTATTTAAAATCACTTGAGATGCACGGATTTAAGTCTTTTCCGGATAAAATCGTGCTTGATTTCAATAAGGGCTTAACGGGAGTTGTTGGTCCTAACGGCAGCGGAAAATCCAATATCGGCGACGCTGTACGCTGGGTTCTTGGAGAGCAGTCTTCAAAAAGCCTGAGAGGCGGAAAGATGGAGGACGTCATCTTTGCAGGAACTCAGATGAGAAAATCGGTTGGATTTGCGTCAGTTACCTTGAATATAGACAATACAGACAGATCGCTTGATATAGAAAACGATCTTGTTTCTGTTACGAGAAAGCTGTACCGAAACGGAGACAGCGAATACATATTAAACGGCGATCAGGTAAGGCTCAAAGATATTCTTGAGCTTTTTATGGACACAGGTCTCGGCAGAGACGGATATTCAATTATAGGTCAGGGAAGAATAGCTGATATAGTATCAGGAAAATCTAGTGAACGCCGTGAGATATTTGAAGAAGCGGCAGGAATATCTAAGTTCAGATATAAAAAGGCAGAGGCTGAAAGGAAATTGGCAGCGTCTGAGGATAACATACTGAGGCTCACAGATATTTTAGGAGAACTTGAAGGACGTGTCGGGCCGTTAAAAAGCCAGTCTGAAAAGGCAAAGAAGTATCTTGTGCTGAGAGATGAGAGAAAGGCACTGGAGGTCTCTCTGTGGGTATCTAAGCTCGATGAGATAACAACTACTCTGTCAGGTTTAGAGGAAAAAATTCTTTCATGCACTGCTGAATATGAAGCTCTTACCCGTGAGCTCGACGAGATAGATGAAAATATTGATGAGAACAATTTAAAACGTGCTAAATGTAATGAGCGCATTGATGAGTTAAGGGAGCTTATTCATAACACTGAGCTTGAGAGCAGTGAGGCTAATTCTAAAATTGCCGTTTTGGAAAACGACATTGAACATATCAATAAGTCAATAAAGAGTATAGAAGAGCAGATATTAAAAACTCAGAGCAACGATAGTGAATTCAAAGAGCAAATCAATCAAAAAGAAGCAGAGCTAACAAAAATTGCAGAGAAGAAGTCATCTGTCAGCAGGGAAATAGAATCAACTGAAGCAGAGCTCTCGGGGCTTACAGTAAAGTCTGATGAAATTGACAAAAGTATAAGCGACAAGGGCAGTGAGATAAATGCTCTTTATATAAAGAAGTCGGAGCTTGCATTTACTGTAGAAAGCAGTTTGTCAGCTATTGATGATAATAAAAAGCTGATTGAAGAGGGAAAAGCCTATATTGAAAACGCAGAAAAGCTGATTGCAGAAAACAATGATGAAAAGAAAGAGATACAAAAGGCAATTGGAGAAGCTGAAGAAAAAATTTCAGAGTTTAACAATAGAATAGCAGGCATTACAAAGTTAAACGAGTCAAAAACAAAAGCTTTGAATGAAGCAAGAGAAAGCTATACAAAAAAAGAAATAAGGCTCAGAGAGCTAAGAGGAAAAGTAAATCTTTTAAATGACCTTGAAAATTCTATGGAGGGCTTTGCAAATTCTGTAAAGCAGATAATTAAGGCTAAAAAGCACGGACAGATCAAGGGCATATTTGGTTCTGTTGCACAGCTTATAACAGTTGAGGGGCGGTATTCTACTGCTATTGAAACGGCACTCGGCGGAGCTATGCAGTATATAATAGTTGATAATGAGGATACTGCAAAGCGTTCTATAAGGCACTTAAAGGAGACGCGTTCGGGCAGAGCTACTTTTTTGCCAATAACGTCAGTCAAGCCAAGAGAGTTCAAAGAAAGCGGATTTGAAAGCTGCGAGGGATTTGTTGCAATAGCAAGCGATCTTGTTTCTGCTGATGACAGGTTTTCGGGCATAATACAATCACTTCTCGGAAGAATTGTTATTGCTGAGAATATTGATCTTGCTGCTTTGATAGCTAAAAAGTACGGTTACAGATTTAAAATATGCACTCTTGACGGACAGGTCATCAATGCCGGAGGTTCGTTCACCGGAGGAAGCGTTTCACGTTCAACGGGAATACTGACAAGAAAAAATGAGATTGAAGAGATCAAGATAGAAATATCGGCTCTGGAGAATGAAACGGCAGAACTTTCGCAAAAATTTGAAAGTCTGAAGCAAGAGGTAAACAAGCTGAGACTTGATATTGAAGGTGAAAAAGAGCTTTTATCAGAGCATATAACCGATAAGGTTCGCTTTGAGGGAGAGTTGAACCGCTTAAATGATCTGGGTATCAGCTATGATGATAAATTAAGCGATGCTGAAAATCAGATCGAAGCGCTAAAGATGAAAATAACGTCTTCTCAGGAAAGCTATGAAAACGCTAAAAGCGAGCTTGAGACTGTTAATATTCAGATAGCCGAAAAAGAAAAGAATTTAGATGAAACGCAGTCGAAAATCCAGAGCTTTAAAGAGGGCAGACAGGCACTATCTGAAAGGCTTTCGGAGCAGAAAATCAATATTATTGAGCTTGAACGTGATGAGCAGGCAGTTATGCTTTCTATTGAGCAGTTGAAGGAATCCGCAAGAAATGCCGGCGATGTAAAGACAAGGCTTGATTTACAGATACTTGAAAGCAAAGCGCAGATCGAGGAAAAGAAAAAGTCAATCGACAATATAAGAAACGGTATTACAGATTCTAAGGATATAATAGACAGGTATAATGCTGAAATAAGAAAAGAGCAGTCAGCTTATCAGGAATATGACGCAAGAAGCGCTAAGCAGAGAGCTTATCAGAAAATAAAGATAGATGAGCGTGAAAACATATCCCGTGAGCTTGAAAGAGGTTCTGAGAAAAAGGTTACTTACCAAACAGAGTTTGATAAAATCATTTCACAGCTTTATGAGGAATATGAACTTACACGAAGCGAGGCAGTGGCTGAGGCTAAGCCTGTTGATGATAAAACAGAGGCAAATAAGGAGCTTAATTCTATAAAGAATAGAATGAAGGCTTTGGGTTCAGTTAATCTTGATGCTATAGACGAATATACTGAGGTTTCAAAGCGGTATGAGTTTATGAAGGCTCAGCTTGGAGATGTTGTTAAGTCTAAAAACGAGCTTGAAAAGCTGATTGACGAGCTAACTGAAAATATGAAGGTTATTTTCTCAGACAGCTTTAATAAAATTAATGATAATTTCAAGAAGATATTCGTAGAACTTTTTGGAGGCGGAGCGGCAGAGCTGGTTTTATCTGATCCTGAAAACATACTTGAATCGGGAATTGAAATTAAGGTTGCACCTCCGGGAAAGGTTATCAAAAACCTTATGAGTTTATCGGGCGGAGAGCAGGCGTTTGTCGCAATTGCAATTTACTTTTCGATACTTAAAATAAAGCCGTCGCCGTTTTGCATTCTTGATGAGATTGAAGCGGCACTTGATGATGTAAATGTTACGAAATACGCACAGTATCTGAGAAACTTCACGGATAAAACTCAATTTATACTTATCACTCACAGGCGTGGAACAATGGAAGAATGCGATATTCTTTACGGTGTTACTATGCAGGAAAAGGGAGTTTCTAAGCTGCTCAAAATGGAAGTAGGGCAGCAATTAGAAATCGAATAATATCAAATATACAGGTGAATTTACTATGGGTTTATTTAAAAAACTGAAATCGGGATTATCTAAAACTAACAGTGCATTTTTGGGAAAAATAAATGCACTGCTTGGAGTGTTTACAAAAATAGATGAGGAACTTTTTGAAGAGCTTGAGGAAACGCTGATTATGTGCGACATTGGTGTAAACACTTCAATGAGAATATGCGACGAGCTTAGAGAACGTGTTAAAACGCAGGGCATAACCGATCCTGCAATGATAAAGGATTTGCTGAAAGAAGTTATTTCTGATATGCTGGGTGAGGAAAAAGAGCTTGATCTTTCTACAAAGCCGTCTGTTATACTGGTTATCGGAGTAAACGGAGTAGGAAAGACCACAACGATAGGAAAGCTTGCAAATCAGCTTAGAAACGACGGCAAAAAGGTTCTTGTTGCCGCAGCAGATACATTCCGTGCCGCCGCTATTGAACAGCTTGAGGTATGGACGCAAAGAGCGGGTGTGCCGATAATAAAACAAAAGGAAGGCTCGGATCCCGCCGCAGTGGTTTTCGACGCTTTGACTGCCGCAAAAGCACGTTCGGTTGATGTGGTCATATGCGATACGGCAGGAAGGCTTCACAACAAGAAAAATCTTATGGATGAGCTAAAAAAGATTTCAAGAATAGTTCACGAACAGGCAGACGGGTGTTCTCTGGAGGTTCTTCTCACATTAGATGCAACTACCGGACAGAATGCAGTTAATCAGGCAAAGCAGTTTAACGAAGTCGCTGACATTACGGGAATTATTCTTACAAAGCTGGACGGCACTGCTAAAGGCGGAATTATCATTTCAATCACAGAGGATTTAAAAATTCCCGTTAAGCTGGTAACTGTTGGCGAGGGGATAGATGATATTGAGCCGTTTAATTCACGGGAGTTTGTTGACGCTTTATTTGAATAAAGGAGGATTAATATGAGTTTATTATTTGTAGAATACCCTAAATGCACTACTTGTAAAAGAGCAAAGGCATTTTTAGATGCTAAGGGTGCTAAATATACAGACCGCCATATCAAAGAGGAAAATCCAACCTTTGATGAGCTTAAGGAGTGGTATGATAAATCGGGTCTTGATTTAAAAAGGTTTTTCAACACAAGCGGGATTCTTTATCGCGAAATGGGTTTAAAGGATAAGCTTGATGATATGTCAGACGACGAAAAGTTAAAGCTATTATCGAGTGATGGTATGCTTGTTAAAAGACCGTTACTTATAGGCGATGATTTTGTATTTGTAGGCTTTAAGGAAAATCAGTGGGAGGAAAAAGTTAAGTAATGAAACTTATTCTGGCAACAAATAATAAGGGTAAGGTAAAGGAGTTCAAGGAGATTTTATCGCCTTTGGGTTTTGATGTCGTTTCCCAGTCGGAGGCAGGGATAGATATTGAGGTTGAGGAAACAGGAGCTGACTTTGCCGAAAATGCTGTTTTGAAAGCAAAGGCAGTTTATGATATTTCTAAAACTTATGTAATAGCAGACGACAGCGGACTTGAAGTTGACGCACTTGATAAAAAGCCGGGAATATATTCGGCTCGGTATGAGGGATTAAAAACTCCTCATGAGAGAAATATGAGAATATTAGAGCAGCTTGACGGAGTTGATGATGAAAAGCGTACTGCAAGGTTTGTCTGTACAATTTGTCTTATTCGTGATAACGGTGAGATAGAGACCGTCAGAGGTACTTGCGAGGGCAAAATAGGTTATGATGAAAAGGGAACAAACGGTTTTGGGTATGACCCTATATTTGTTTACAAAGACAGAACTCTGGCTCAGATGAGCGAAGATGAAAAGAACAGCATTTCTCACAGGGGAAATGCAATAAAAGAGTTATTGAAGATTTTATAGAGTTATTAAATCAGAAAGGTAGATGTTTATATAAATGCTTAATTCAAAGCAAAGGGCATATTTAAAAAGCATTTCTAATAAGCTGAATCCCGTGTTCCAGATAGGTAAAGGCGGGCTTTCTGCAACGCAGATTAGTCAGGTGGACGATTACCTCAGAGTTCATGAGATTATGAAAATTCGGGTGCTTGACAATTCTCTGTATACTGCAAAGGAGGCGACTGCTGAAATCGCACAGGCGATAGAAGCGGATGTTGTTCAGGTTATAGGCTCAATCGGGATTTTGTATAAGAAAAACGACAAAGAGCCTGTTATTAAGCTGCCGTAATACTTTGAGGCGGGTAGATTTAAAAGTATAAATTCCAATAAGGAATGGTAATTGATATGAAAAATATTGCTGTTTTCGGCGGAACATTCAATCCGTTTCATAAAGGTCATAAAAGGCTTATTTGTGAGGCTTCAAAGGCTATACATTTTGATAGAATTGTAATAATTCCATCAAAGATACCTCCGCATAAGGAAGCAGAATTTTTAGCTAGTGAGCAAGACAGAATAAAAATGATAGAGATGTCGATTGGAGATAACAGCATAAGCTGTGAAGATATATGCATAAGCGATATTGAGCTAAAAAGAGAGGGAAAAAGCTATACAATTGATACTCTTAAAGAACTTAAAAAGCAGTACTCTGATAAAGAATACAGACTTAATTTTATAATGGGAAGCGATATGCTTCTTTGTTTTAAAGATTGGTATAAGTTCAAAGAGATACTCAGTATTTGCACATTGGTTTGTTTAAGCAGATGTGATAGGGATACAAGCGAGTTGGAATTATACGCAGATGAACTTATTAAGCTTGGAGGAGAGGTCATAATAGTGCCGGCAGAGCCTCTTGAAATATCATCAACAGAGATCAGAAAGGCAATTGATGATAAGGATTTTGAAAAACTGACTTGCTATTTAGACGAAAAGGTAGTAAAATACATTCTGGAAAGGAATTTGTATATTGACGGATTTTGTTGATTTAGATGATTCAGATTTTGATGAAAGAATAAAATATTATAAAAGCTGTTTGAAAAAAAAGCTCAGCAAAAGTCGTTATCATCATTCTATATGCGTGGCAAATGAAGCTAAGGCTTTGGCAAAAAAGAATAATTATGATGAAAAAAGAGCATATATTGCAGGTCTTGTACACGACATTTGCAAAGAGGACAGCATTAAAAAGCAACTTGAGCTTATGTCGAGATGCAAAACTTTTATTGACGATACTGAAATGACATCAAAGGCTTTGTATCACGCTGTTGCGGGTTCTGTATTCATTGAAGAGGAGTTTAAAATTATTGATGTAGATATACAGAATGCAGTCAGGTATCACACAGTCGGCAGAGAGGGTATGTCAACGCTTGAAAAGATAGTATATCTTGCAGATCTGGTATCGGTCGACCGAACTTACAGCGATGTAAAAAAGTACAGAAAGCTCGCACAAAAGGATCTGGATATAGGAATGCTGGAGGCGTTAAAGTACTCAATTAAAAGCACTGTGAACAAAGAGTGCAAAATAGTAAAATCAACGCTTTCGGCGTATAATGAATATATAGGTAAATTAAAAAGTAAGAAGTAAAAAGGAGAAGTGTAAATGACTCTTGATGAAAAGCTGGATCTTATCATTAAAACTTTGGACGCAAAAAAAGCAGAGGATATACAGGCAATAAAAATCAGTGATCTGACTATAATTGCCGATTATTTTATAATAGCAAACGGTACGTCAACAACACAGACAAGAGCATTGGCTGACGAGGTAGAATTTAAAATGAAGCAGCAGGGAGCAGAGCCTTTGAGAATTGAGGGCGAGAGAAACGCTAACTGGATAATTATAGATTACGGCGATGTTGTTGTTCATGTTTTTTATAAAGAAACAAGAGAGCATTATAATCTTGAGCGTCTTTGGGCAGACGGAGAACATATTGACGTCTCGGAATATTTAACCCAATAATGTTTAGTGATATATTAATTAATATTTGACAGAAAAGCTAAACGCTTTTAGACAGATAAAACTATATAAAGGATTGAAGTGGAAATGGATTACAATTTTAAAGAGATTGAAAAAAAATGGCAGGATATATGGGACGAAAACAAGACGTTTGTGGCTTCAGATGATTATTCAAAGCCTAAGTATTATGCGCTTGTTGAGTTTCCATATCCGTCGGGACAGGGGTTACATATAGGACATCCCCGTCCGTATACGGCAATGGATATTGTTTCAAGAAAGAAAAGACTGCAAGGGTATAACGTTCTTTTCCCTATGGGTTGGGACGCTTTCGGACTGCCTACAGAGAACTTTGCAATTAAAAATAAGATTCATCCGGCAGTTGTAACGAAGAAAAACATTGAAAGATTTAAGGGCCAGCTTAAAATGCTGGGTCTGTCATTTGACTGGGACAGAGAGGTGAATACGACCGACCCTGATTATTTTAAATGGACTCAGTGGATCTTTATTCAGCTTTTTAAGAAGGGTCTTGCGTATAAGAGTGAAATGGCAGTAAACTGGTGTACTTCCTGCAAGGTTGTTCTGGCAAACGAAGAGGTTGTAGGCGGTGTTTGCGAGCGCTGCGGAGGAGAGGTAGTTCACAAGGTCAAGAGCCAGTGGATGCTGAAAATTACCGAATATGCTCAAAGACTAATTGACGATTTATCAGAAGTCAATTACCTTGAAAAAATAAAGACTACCCAGAAAAACTGGATAGGACGCTCTGAGGGTGCAGAGGTCGACTTTACGACATCTGAGGGCGATATACTAACTGTTTATACTACCCGTCCCGACACGCTTTTCGGTGCAACATATATGGTTATTTCTCCTGAACATCCAATTTTAAAGAAGTGGGCGTCTAAACTCAAAAACAACGACGCTATTCACGAATATCAGGAAAAGTCGGCAAGAAAATCTGACTTTGAGAGAACAGAAATGGCTAAGGAAAAAACGGGAGTTAAGTTAGACGGTGTTTATGCAATTAACCCTGTCAACGGCAGAGAGATCCCTATTTTTATTTCCGACTATGTATTGATGGGCTACGGAACAGGTGCAATTATGGCTGTTCCTGCACACGATACCCGTGACTATGACTTTGCCAAGGTATTTGATCTTCCTATAATTGAAGTAGTTAAAGGCGGAGATGTAACTAAAGAAGCCTTTACTGACTGTGCAACCGGAATAATGACAAACTCCGGATTTTTGGACGGACTATCAGTTGAGGAAGCTAAGGTGAAAATCAAAGACTGGCTGGAGGAAACAGGCAAGGGCAAGAAAAAGGTAAACTACAAGCTGCGTGACTGGGTATTTTCACGCCAAAGATATTGGGGAGAGCCTATTCCTATAGTTTATTGCGACAAGTGCGGTTATGTGCCTATTCCTGAAAGTGAACTGCCTTTAACTTTGCCGGAAGTTGAAAGCTATATGCCGACCGATAACGGCGAATCGCCGCTTTCAACACTTGACAGCTTTATTAATACCACTTGTCCTCACTGCGGAGGACCTGCTAAAAGAGAAACAGATACTATGCCTCAGTGGGCAGGCTCGTCTTGGTATTTTTTAAGATACTGCGACCCTCACAATGACAATGAGCTTGCGTCTAAAGAAGCTCTTAATTACTGGATGCCCGTAGACTGGTATAACGGAGGAATGGAGCATACAACGCTTCATCTCTTATATTCGAGGTTCTGGCATAAGTTTTTGTATGATCTGGGTGCTGTTACCACCAAAGAACCGTATATGAGAAGAACTTCTCACGGTATGATTTTAGGTGAGGACGGACAAAAGATGTCTAAGTCTAGGGGGAATGTTATAAACCCTGATGATGTTGTGAATGAATACGGTGCTGATTCTCTGCGTCTTTATGAGATGTTTGTCGGCGACTTTGAAAAGACCGCTCCGTGGAGTACTAAATCAATAAAAGGCTGCAAGAGGTTTCTCGACAGAGTTTGGGCTCTTCAGGATATGCTTATTGACGGAGATGATTACCGTGAGGAATTGAAGGCGTCTTTCCACAAGACCGTTAAGAAGGTTTCTGAGGATATTGAAAACCTTAAATTCAATACGGCAATTGCGGCTCTTATGACTCTTATAAATGATATTTATGCGACAAAGCAGATAAATAGGGCTGAGCTTAAAACCTTTATCATTCTGCTAAACCCGTTTGCACCTCATATTACCGAGGAAATTTATCAGAATGTCGGCTTTGGCGGTATGCTCAATGAGCAGAAATGGCCCGAGTATGACGAGTCGCTCTGTGTTGACGATACTATCGAGATTGTCGCTCAGATCAACGGTAAGGTCAAAGCTAAGCTTGTTATAAGCGTTGATGAGAACAAGGACGATGTAATATCAAAAGTAAAATCAGAGCCTAAAATTAGTGCGGCTATCAGCGGTAAAAATATTGTAAAGGAAATATATGTTCCAGGAAAACTTGTAAATATTGTAGTTAAATAAGATAAACCCTTGACTTTTGAAAAAAGTTATAGTATAATCTATTTTGTTAAGCTGATGAAATGGTGAATTTGATAGGTAAAACAGAGGTGTGGGCTTGTCTGAAAGCTCTAAAAGGGTAGGAATCCTTCATTATCACTATCTGTTAAATTCTTTGCATCGGCATTAATGCCTCTGTTATTGGTGACAAAGGGAGGGAATTAACCATGGCAGAAATCCGTGTTGGAAAAAACGAATCTTTGGATACTGCTCTTAAACGCTTTAAGAGAAGCTGCGCTAAGGACGGGGTTATTGCTGAAGTTCGTAAAAGAGAACACTATGAAAAGCCTTCTGTGAGAAGAAAAAAGAAATCAGAAGCTGCTCGTAAAAGAAAATACTAGGCAACGGTGACGTTGCACCGGCGAACCGCCGGAGGCTCTGCTGTTTTGAAAAGTTTGCAAAATGTGTTTACTTTGCACAACGGCAGGCTAGCAACTAGAAGCAAGAGGTAAGAAGCAAGAAGTAAGACCAGCGTAAGTTGATTGTGTTCTTGAAAAGATTTTAACGAGTTGAATATTTGTTTATCTAAGCAGGTATTTGCCTGCTTTTATTTTTATGAAAATTTATAAATATTAAAAGGAGAGCCTTTATGACTCTCCTTTTTTGTTATATATTATTTGCAATTTTGTAAAAATGTCTTAAAATTGTTGTATACCTCTCTTTCAAGAGGCGCTATAAGAAATCTGTTACGCTTGTAAAGCGTTTCCATTCGCTCGGCACGAAATTTTGCCGCTGTGTGAGAAATATCGCAGACAGACGCAATCTCAGTTGAGTTTTTTAAGCCAAGCGCCCATAAAACGCATGCCGGTGCTAACAGTCTTGAGGCAAATATGTTCGCTTCCTGTTCAGCATTGGATTCTGACTTCATGAACGCTTGCGTCATTTGATTTCTCTTTTCTAACTCGTGACCGAGAAAGATATGCCCAAGCTCGTGCGCAACGGTAAATCGGTTTCGCTGACGGGTACTGTTATCATTGTATACTATGTACCACTGATTTCCTATTAAAAAACTAATACCGCTCAAATAAGGCAAAAGTAAATCCTTGTTTGCCTTGCTTTTTTTTATAACTTTGATTCCTGCCGATTTTGCAATGCTCAATACCGAAACAGGTAGTGATTTTACATTATAATCAATAAGACACTGCCATGCGGCATTTCTTGCATTTTTGTATTTTCCGTAAATCATTTTTTATGATTATACTCCATTATCAGGAGCTTACATTTTGTTTAGGACGGTTGTTATGCTAATTGCTTTTTATGCTTTACTCTCTCTTTATGTATTATTAACATAAAGAGCCTTTTTTATTTATACTAAAAATCATCGTCCGTTTCGGGAGCGTTTACAAGACTGTCAACCTGCTCCTGTGTAAGCTCAACATAACCGTCTTCTTCTGTATTGTTATCACTGCGGGCAGCTTTGTATACTGTTATTTTCTTTGATTTCTCGACACCAAGAAGTCTGTCTACCGCAGGCTGCATAGAAGTGTTCTCTCTATATGCCAATACTACTTCCTTTTCATGATGTGATACCGCAAATGCGTCTCTTTCAACTTCTCTGAACTCAGACAGAATATCTTCTACATTATATATATCACATAAATTCATAAGCATATCTGCATCAGGCTGACCTCTGTTATTTTCCCATGCGTTGACCGTTTTTCCGCTCTTACCAATCATAGCTCCAACTTCGTTTGCTGTTAATCCGCTCTGAAGTCTTAATTTTCTTAGTACCTTTGCTATTGTTTCTCGTGACATTTTACCACCTAATTTCATAAAAATTTTATTATATTATATATTAATTGTTAGTTATTGTCAACCGAAAAACTATAAAAATAAGAAAAAATTTTTAAAAACCCCTTGACATTCTATAATATATAGATTATAATATAGATATCATCTTAATTTCATAGAACTAGAAGGGGGAATTATATGAAAGTGGTAGAAAAATTAAATGCTTATGTAAACGAGAACGACATTAAACAAATTTATATAGCTCAAAAAACAGGATTGGATGAGGATACTATTTCAGAAATGCTTAACGGCAATCGGCAAATGCTTGCTGATGAGTTTTTACTGATATGTATTGCTCTTGATATTGACCCAAATATATTCAGAAATAATTCTTTTAAAAATCTTAGTCATACATAACTATTTTACTCAATGTTGTTTTATATTAAAAAAAAGAGGGTGATGCCGCATTTACTGCTTTTAACAAAGAGGGTGATTGATGTTTTTTCAGCATATCAGCATAACGGATAAGGTATGCAGGCGCTTTGTCCGCAAAACTGATTTGCATATATTAATTAAATGTTGTTTACAAAATTACTAGCCTGCAATTTTTTTATTAAAGAAAGGTTGATTTTTATGATTATAAAAAAACTTTTATCCATTGTAGCAGCTGCGACAATGGCAGTTACATCGCTGACAGGGGCTATGTATGCGTCATCAACGGAGTTAGATTATTTTTCTTTTAGTTATGCATCTGGTGGTTATTATTTAGCTTCTTTAAATGGAAGTAAAGATTTTTCTAGTATAACATCTTTAGATTTCCCTGATAAATATAATGATGATAGTCATGGTGAAGCGGATGTAAAATTAAATAGTGCTAGTCTAAGTAATAACAATAGTATTACTTCTGTTAAAACTTCTTCATCTAGTGCATCTCTTGGTGCAACGGCTTTTCGTGGTTTAAATGCTTTACAAGAGGTTAGATATACAAATAAAAATGATTTGGAGTTTTCAGCTTTAACTTTCTCTCAATGCTCTACAACTTTAAAAAATATATATATATATGCTTCTTCTGTAAGTTTTACTGTAGCTAGGACTAGTAAAATGGCCTTTATGACTTTCAAAGATATTCCAGATGCCAAAATCCACGTTGTAAAAGACTCTGGCGTTAAACAGCAGATAGTTGATGGAACTAAAGGCGGTACAGCACCTGTTCCTGAAAGCATGATCATTGAAGATTTGACAGACGACCGTAAAACCAGCAGCATAGAAATCAACTGTGCTGATATCAATTACGGAACAAAGGGCGGCTTTAAACCAAGCGTTACTGTAAAGTTAGACAATGTTGAAAATGCTGATTTGAAGAATAAGGTTACATTGGCTATGTATAATAATAGTGAATGTACTGGAAGAGCCTTAGAATATAATTCTGACGACCTTGCTGTAGGACATTATTGGATCAAAGCAAGCTTAGATGGTACGGATGAATATAAGGGTTCAACAGCTGTAAAAGAGGTACAGGTAAAGGATCCTAACGAAGCACTGAAGACCGGTTTGAAGGCAGTGATAGATCAGGCAGATGAGGTAAAAACTCATCAAGGTGATTATCATCGGAATGCAGCATCTGTATTCACTGATAAGGTGATCGATACTGACGGAGATGAGACAGCAGATATGTCATTGTATGATTATGCAAAGAAGGTATATGCTGATCCGGCAGCAAAGATTACAGATATAACAGATGCAATAACAAAGCTTGATGAAGGTATAAAAGCACTTGTATTAACTGCAGATTTAGCTTCTCCGGAGGAAAGAAACGCTTTCATAGCTGAAATGAATACATATATTAATACTAACAAAGCAGACTATACAGAAGATTCATGGACATCTTCAGGTTTTGAAGAACTGCAGAAGGAATTGGCAGAAAAATACACAACTTCCTTTGTACTTACCGGAGCAGTATCGTCAGAACAGTTGAACAGCTTCAAGGAGCAGATAAAAGCAGCATATGACAAGCTTGTACCAATAACAGATTTCAGTGCTTATGTTCCTGCACTTCAGGAAGCAGTGGATAAAGCAAAAGCAATTCTTGATGACGGTCCGGAGTATAAGTATACAGCAAGTCAGATAGAAGCATTGCAGGCTGCATATGACGCTGCAAAGGCGATTCTTGATGATCTGGAAAGTGTAACTGACAGAGGAACGATAACTAATGCAGCAAGTAATTTGAATACATTTATTGACCGTCTTGAAGAGGTAGATAAAGAAAAAATGCTGAGCGATTTGCAGAAGTTAATAGAAAGCGCAGAGGCATTGGATTCAGAAAGCTACACAGCAGATAGCTATCAAGCATTGACAGATGCAATAGAAGCAGCTAAGAGTGTTACAGTAGATTCAAAAGTATCAGATTTAGAGGAAGCATCAGATAATCTCACTAGCGCTGTAAATGGTCTTAAGAAAGACACAGATGCAATACAAGCAGCTAAAGATGAATTAAGTAAAGCAGTAGAAGAAGCAGAAGCAATTGATAGTAGTAAATACACAGAAGATAGTTATGCAAAACTATCAGAAACCATTAATGAAGCAAAAGGATTAATAGCAAAACAAAATTCTAACTTAACAGTTAGAGACCTCAAGGCAGCGAAAGCAGCCATAGAGGAAGCAATCAGTGGACTTAAGGAAAAACCTACGAGTCCAAGTGAAAAGCCTAGCGTAAACAATAACAACAATAATGTCGGCACTAACGTTAATAAGCCGCCGGTAAATAATAATGTTATTGTAAAGACAACCAGCAAAGCAGATGCAGTAAAAGCAGCAAAAGCAAAAGCTAAGAGTCAAATGAGGCAGGCAAAGATTAAAAAGCTCAAAGTAAAGAGCAAAGCAAAGAAGACGATCACAGTATCTTGGAAGAAGGTCAAGAAAGCCAAGGGCTACAGAGTCCAGGTATCAACGAACAAGAAATTCAAGAAGAGCAAGATCATCTTCGACAAGCACACAAAAAAGAAGACTTTAAAGATCACTAAGAAGATCAAGAGCGGAAAGAAATACTATGTCAGGGTGAGCGCGTACACAACGTACAAAGATATAAATGGAAAGGCTCAAAAAGTATATAGTAAATGGAACAAGAAGCTCAGAAAAGTAAAAGTAAAGTAGTGGCGTGACGCCACTCACACTCTGCCTTTGGAAAGCAAGATGGTTTCCAAAGGCGGCAGATAAAAGCCTTCTAAATATTCCTAAATATATGCCCAGTGGGGCAAACAGCGTCTGAATCGGGGATGGTTCAGACGCTGTTTTTTATAAGGTGAGTACTGTAAAGGTACTCACCTTTATTTTATAATAATTGTAAATAATAAATAAAAATTTTGCAAAAAATATCAAAAAATAGATAATGATGTATTGAATTTCTTGTATAATTTTGGTATAGTGTTTTTGGAGGGTGATAATATGTATAGAATTGCTGTTTATGATAATGAGGAGGCAAAAGGAATAACTGAAATCCTATATAGAGATGCTCCAAAATTTAATGCAGAGGTACACGTATTCACTTATACTGACGGAAAAGAGTTATTACAAACTCACATTAGATTCAATTTGATTTTTTTAGAAATAAAGGGAATAGAAGAAATAAAACTGGCAAGAAGAATACGAAGAATTGATCCGCAAGTACAGATAGTATTTATAACCGACAATTTTAAATACTTAAAACAGGCATATAAAGTTCACGCATTCGACTACATACAAAAGCCGTGCAAGGAAACAGAAATAAGCAGGATATTAGAAGATTATCTAAGGTTTGCGAACTTTCTAAGGAAAGACGTAATAAAATTCAAGCAATTAAACGGCAGGGAAATACTAATATCTGCGGACAAAATAATGTACATATCCTGCGGAACGAAAAAGAGAGAGGTAATAGTAATAACTAATGACAATGATTATATATGCAGAGGAATAATAAACGAAATATATTCAGAACTCAGCAATTTTGATTTTTTCATGCCGCACAGAAGTCACATAGTAAACTTATCGCAAATCAAGACATACATAAGGAATGAAAAAATATTTATGAACAACGATGATGAAATACCGTTGTCGAAAGGTCGGTCGAAGGAATTCGAAGCGACATACAAAAGGAAGGTAGAGGAGTTATAAAGAAAGGATAGGGCAAAAATTTTAGAATAAAGCTGAAAAAAGGTAATGAAATGACCAAAATATCGACAAATTACTAGGAAATTTTATATAAAATACATATGCTAATTTTGTTATTTCGAGACATAAAATGGAATTTCGGGACAAGTTTATTGACATTAAAAGGATAATATATTAATGTAAAATCAGACAATTAAATAAAGATAAGGTTAACCGATGCACTATTTAATTGTAGCCGCAGACAATAGTTTACGGCGACGCGCTCAAGTTTGAAGGCATAATTGATTCTAGAGCATTTATGCCGGAGAACGAAGTCAATTTTTTAAATATTTAATCAGATAGGAGGATTAGACTATGAGAAAGTTTAAAAAATTGCTTTCATGTGTTGCTGCAACAGCATTAGCAGCAACAAGTCTCATTGGAGGCACATCGTTAAGCGCAAACGCTGATACAAACCTTATTTCAAATGAGGGCCCATTCACAGGTAATGCAACTTTCATTGGTAATTACCCAAGAACTCAATATTATCAGGATTCTGCATTCCAGATCACGTTTAAGTATGATGTTGTAGGAACACCGGCAGAACCTCAGGAAGGTGAACCTGATGTTGGATACAATGATACTTTCGAGTTCCTTGTATACGACACAGCCTGGGGTGGCTGGAACAGAACAACAATAGGTCCTAACGGATATGATCAGACAGGTGGTAGAACTCCTGTTGCAGGAACGGAATACACAGTAAATGTTCCTATTTCAGTAATTGAGAGCAAACTTGCAGAGGGTGCAACACCTTATGGTATTAACCTTCAGACAGGAGCACAGCTTGGTACATCAGAGGTAACTATAGTATCACTTGATTTAATATCAGGCGAATATGTTCAGAAGCCATTTACCGCTACAGGTAGCTGGACTAAGGGTACTGCAAGTAATTTCACAGTAAACCCTACAGGTGCAGCAACAGTTAGTGGTAATGAGTGGAACATTGAGGTTACCGCAATTGATTTGAATGCATGGACAAATCCAACAATTGACGTAACAGTTACATATGCAAAAGAGAGCGTTGATGAGCAGGGTAACTTTGCACAAGCAGAAATCATGCTGCCAACTGGCGAACTTGATGATGAAGGTAATATGATATATGTAGCTGTTGATCCAAACTATGTAGATTTGGAAGAAGGCACATATACCTTTACCACAGAAGTACCTAACTCTGTCACCAGCTTTATAGCTGCATATGATATGTGTACAGTTACAGAGATTAAGGTATATGATAACACTGAAGGCATAGTTTCAAATCCTGTAACAGGACAGACGGCTTCAACAATCGCTTCAAATATGGGTCTTGCTTGGGATTTAGGTAACTCACTTGAGGCATCTGACGATAAGGGTGTTAATGAGAAGGCTTGGGGCAACCCAAAAACAACTATGAAGCTTATTCAAGCTGTAAAGGAAGCCGGATTTAATACAGTCAGAATACCTATTTCATATTTGAATATGATTGACGGTAATAACCAGATCGATGACGCTTATATGGCAAGAATTCAGCAGGTAGTAAACTATGCATATAATCTTGGTATGTACGTTGTAATCAATATCCATAATGATGGTGATTTAAATACACCGGGAAGTTGGATTGATATAACCAAAACAGGTACTGAATTTGAGGCAATCAAGAACAAATTTGCAGCTGTATGGACAGATATAGCTAATAATTTTGCAGGTTATGATCAAAAATTAGTATTTGAGGCTGCTAATGAGCTTGCTAATTATACTTTTTCTAATCCAACAGCAAATGAATACAGCAATATAAATGCACTTAATGCAGCATTTGTTGAAGCTGTACGTAATGCTGAAGGAACAAATAATGATGACCGTGTATTGATGGTTGTAGGATTTGCTACAAATATTGGTTATACCATTGCTGGATTCACAAAGCCAGCAGATCCAACACCTGACAGATTAATGCTTGATGTTCATTATTATGATCCACAACCCTTTGCACTATATGAAAATGGTACAAGTATATGGGATGAAAATGCTGAATACGGTGGAAAAGCATATATGGAGGCTCAGTTTACCGCAATTAGCAATTTTGCAAGGAATTTAGGTATGCCAGTTTTCATAGGTGAATATGGTCCTTTGCTTAAATCTGTTACTAATAGTGATGGAACTATTGGTAATAATTTAGTACAGGTAACTAATTATGATTATTGGTTAAATTATTATGCAGCAGATTTAGGTATAGTAACTGCTTATTGGGATAATGGTGTTACTACTGTAGGTGGAACAGGATTATTTGATAGGATTAATAATAAAATTACAACAACTGGTCAGACTATTGTTGATTCAATTATTGCTGGATACGATCAAAATCCTAACCCTAACCCTAATCCTAATCCTAACCCTAATCCTACATCAGCTACTTAGAAATTAATAATATTAGGCATATTAATTAATATGCCTAATATATTTCTTTTATAAATATGATTATTTTCTGTGGTATTTATCATAATGTCACAGAAATAATCATATATATGAGATATATTAATTTTCTAAGGAGTTGTTTAGTAGTGTTAAAAAAAGTTTTATCTTTAGTTTTATCATTAATTTTAGTAACATCGTGTATAACAATAACTGGTAATGCTATAAATACTGACATTTATTTTCAGTATACAAAAATTGGGAGCGTATACGAAGCATCATTTAAAAGTGAAGTTGATTTAACAGGTGTTAGTGATTTAGTGATACCTGAAGATTTTAATGATGGTTTAAATGGTATATTGCCAGTTGCATTGAATACTTTAGGTACAAACAACGCTGGAAACACTATAAGAACAGTTAAAACTGCTTCACCAACTCTTTCTGTGGCGGTGTCAGCTTTTAGCGGTTTGAACTCTTTGGAAAAAGTTGAATATACTTGTAAAGATATACTCACTATTAAACATCGTACCTTTGAGTCTTGTTCAACTACATTAAAAGATATATATATATATGCATCAAGTGTGGTATTTGATGGTCGATTTGCACCTAGAGCATTTACGACATTCAAAGATATTCCAGATGCCAAAATCCATGTTGTTAAAGACTCAGGTGTTAAACAACAGATAGTTGATGGAACTAAAGGCGGCTCAGCACCTGTTCCTGAAAGCATGATCGTAGAGGATTTGACAGACGAACGTAAAACCAGCAGCATAGAAATCAACTGTGCTGACATCAACTACGGAACAAAGGGCGGATTTAAGCCAAGCGTTACTGTAAAGTTAGACAATGTTGAAAATGCTGAATTGAAGGATAAGGTTAAACTTGAGATTCACGGTAATGCAGAATGTACTGACAGTCCGTCATATAAGTACAATTCTGACGACCTTGCTGTAGGACACTATTGGATCAAAGCAAGTTTAGATGGTACGGATGAATATAAGGGTTCAACTGCAGTAAAAGAGGTACAGGTAAAGGATCCTAACGAAGCACTGAAGACCGGTTTGAAGGCAGTAATAGATCAGGCTGATGAGGTAAAAACTCATCAAGGTGATTATCATCGGAATGCAGCATCTGTATTCACTGATAAGGTGATCGATACTGACGGAGATGAGACAGCAGATATGTCATTGTATGATTATGCAAAGAAGGTATATGCTGATCCGGCAGCAAAGATTACAGATATAACAGATGCAATAACAAAGCTTGATGAAGGTATAAAAGCACTTGTATTAACTGCAGATTTAGCTTCTCCGGAGGAAAGAAACGCTTTCATAGCTGAAATGAATACATATATTAATACTAACAAAGCAGACTATACAGAAGATTCATGGACATCTTCAGGTTTTGAAGAACTGCAGAAGGAATTGGCAGAAAAATACACAACTTCCTTTGTACTTACCGGAGCAGTATCGTCAGAACAGTTGAACAGCTTCAAGGAGCAGATAAAAGCAGCATATGACAAGCTTGTACCAATAACAGATTTCAGTGCTTATGTTCCTGCACTTCAGGAAGCAGTGGATAAAGCAAAAGCAATTCTTGATGACGGTCCGGAGTATAAGTATACAGCAAGTCAGATAGAAGCATTGCAGGCTGCATATGACGCTGCAAAGGCGATTCTTGATGATCTGGAAAGTGTAACTGACAGAGGAACGATAACTAATGCAGCAAGTAATTTGAATACATTTATTGACCGTCTTGAAGAGGTAGATAAAGAAAAAATGCTGAGCGATTTGCAGAAGTTAATAGAAAGCGCAGAGGCATTGGATTCAGAAAGCTACACAGCAGATAGCTATCAAGCATTGACAGATGCAATAGAAGCAGCTAAGAGTGTTACAGTAGATTCAAAAGTATCAGATTTAGAGGAAGCATCAGATAATCTCACTAGCGCTGTAAATGGTCTTAAGAAAGACACAGATGCAATACAAGCAGCTAAAGATGAATTAAGTAAAGCAGTAGAAGAAGCAGAAGCAATTGATAGTAGTAAATACACAGAAGATAGTTATGCAAAACTATCAGAAACCATTAATGAAGCAAAAGGATTAATAGCAAAACAAAATTCTAACTTAACAGTTAGAGACCTCAAGGCAGCGAAAGCAGCCATAGAGGAAGCAATCAGTGGACTTAAGGAAAAACCTACGAGTCCAAGTGAAAAGCCTAGCGTAAACAATAACAACAATAATGTCGGCACTAACGTTAATAAGCCGCCGGTAAATAATAATGTTATTGTAAAGACAACCAGCAAAGCAGATGCAGTAAAAGCAGCAAAAGCAAAAGCTAAGAGTCAAATGAGGCAGGCAAAGATTAAAAAGCTCAAAGTAAAGAGCAAAGCAAAGAAGACGATCACAGTATCTTGGAAGAAGGTCAAGAAAGCCAAGGGCTACAGAGTCCAGGTATCAACGAACAAGAAATTCAAGAAGAGCAAGATCATCTTCGACAAGCACACAAAAAAGAAGACTTTAAAGATCACTAAGAAGATCAAGAGCGGAAAGAAATACTATGTCAGGGTGAGCGCGTACACAACGTACAAAGATATAAATGGAAAGGCTCAAAAAGTATATAGTAAATGGAACAAGAAGCTCAGAAAAGTAAAAGTAAAGTAGCAGAGAGAGCTACACACTCTGCCTTTGGAAAGCAAGATGTTTTCTAAGGCGGCAGATAAAAGCCTTCTAAATATTCCTAAATATATGCCCAGTGGGTATAGTTGTCCAAACTAGACAGAACCAATAGCTGTGTCTCAGCTTTCATAGCTGAGACAGCAGTTGGGACTGTCAAAGTTGTGATTATTAAAATTTAATATTATATTACGCTATTTATTGAATAGCCAAAATCCCGACAAGCCATCAAAGTTTGCCGGGATTTTGTATTATAGAATTTGTAAAAAATATTAAAAATAAGTGTTGACAAATTACTTTTTATTATTTATCATAAGGATAGCGGATTATAGATTTTAAATAATAGTTTTTATATATTGATTTATTTTTTTGTTGATAATACAAGTATTAAAATTATTATGGAAAATATTGACCGGTTATGAATTATCACTATTAGAATATTAGGAGGAAAATATGGGTGTTTTAAAGAAAATAACTAGCTTTGCAACGGCTGCAGCAATAACTTGTACAGCTATCAGTATGTCTGCATTTGTAATTGGTACGGCGGCTGAAAGCATTGTTATTAATGAGGTTTGTCTTGGAAACAGCGGTGAAAACGGAAATCTAACAGATGTCAAAGCAGTTTATGAAAAAGACGGTGAAACTAAAACTGAGCTTTGCGACTGGATCGAGCTTTATAATCCAACCGGTTCTGCAATAGATATATCCGGTTATCAGGTTAAAAAGATTGATTTGGATGCAAAGGATAAAACAGAAACCATTAACGGTACTGCAGTAGTGCCGGCAAATGGTTACCTTGTGTTGTACTGCAATAGTCATTTGGATGCGACTATGGTTGACTCCAAGCCGTATGTTGCTATGAATATTTCGAGTGATGGTTTGGATTTGGATTTGCTTTCAAGTACATCTGAAAGTGTAAATAAGTTGACTGTGCCTTCTCTTGTTGATGATACTACTTATGCAAGGATCCCTGACGGTGATGAGAACTGCAAGGTGGTATTCCCAACGCCGGGTGAAAGCAATAATAATGCTAAGTCGGTTATACAGTCTCCGAAATTTTCAAGAGAGAGCGGTGCGTTTGAAAGCAGTTTTGATCTTGAGATCACTGCAGAGGAGGGTACAGAAATATATTATACCACTGACGGAAGCACTCCTACTGACAAGTCAAATAAGTATGAAGGAAAGATTAATGTTGTTGACAGAACCAGTGAAGATAATGTTCTTTCTGCAATAAGCAAGGAAAAATTAACTGACGGAGACCATAGGGGCTGGGATAGAAGTGATGCGCCTACGGTCAAGGTCGATAAGGCTACGGTTATCAGAGCTGTTGCTATTAAAAACGGAGATTCAAGTAATGTTGTTACAAAATCATATTTTGTCGGAAAGACAAATGAAACATATTCGGGTGTTCCGATAATGTCTATTGTTACCGATGCAGATAATTTATTTGGCGATCAGAACGGAATATATCTTCAGAAAAACTGCACTAACAAGGGTAAAGAATGGGAAAGACCTGTGCATATTGATTACATAAAGAATAATGAAGCTGTGTTTTCACAAGAATGCGGTATAAGAATTCAGGGAGGATATTCAAGAGGAGAATATCAAAAGAGCCTCAGGCTTTATGCAAGAAGCGATTACGGTGAAAAGAGCTTTAAATATGATTTCTTTGACGGCAAAGCAAAGGATACAGAAGGTAATTCTATTACATCGTTTAAGAAAATCACACTCAGAAACGGCGGTAATGACGCTAACTATGTAAAGTATAAAGACTCACTTTTGCAAACCTGCGTGCTTGACAGGAATTTTTCAACTCAGGCAAGCGTTCCTTGTATTGCATTTATAAACGGCGAATACTGGGGAATTTATACTATGCAGGAAGATTATAACGACGACTATGCACAAAGTCATTTCGGCGTTGATAAAGATAATGTTGTAATGATCAAGCCTGATACTGAAAACAATAATGCCCCCAAGATAGAGGAAGGTACGGACGAGGACGTAACTCTTTGGAATGATTTTGTAAGCTATTTTAAGGATTCTTCAAAGGATTTTTCAAAGAAGGCGGATTATGAAGAAATTTCTAAGATGATAGATTTAGACAGCTTTGCCGATTACGTTGCAGTGGAAACATATATCTCAAACGAAGACTGGTCGGGTAAAAACTGGGAAGTTTGGAGAACAAGAACAGTTGATACAGAGACCGGAGGAAAGTACAGCGACGGCAAATGGAGATTTATGTTCTATGATGTAGAGATGGGAGCATTCCTCTGGGGAAATGATGGTGAAAGCCCTGAAAATGACAAGCTTTATCAGATCTATAATGGCGGAAGAGGAAACAATGATCCTATTCAGACATTAGTTTACAAATTGATGCAGAATCCTGATTTTGCACAAAAGGTTTTCGATAATATTGAAGACCTTGCTAAGACCAGCTACGAGCCTAGTCGTGTTATGAACATAATGGCAGAGCTTCACAATTTGTATTATCCTAACTTAGATAAGTATTTTCTTAGATTCCCAACAGGTGCAAATATTGGGAGTGCCAATGATTGCGAAAAATGGATTAAAGTATTTTTTAATGGAGGAGATAACAAGGGCTATACCTATGTTGCAAGAGATGTTTATGCTTTGGATATGGTAAAATTTAATCAGGCGATTATAAAATGTGAAGCATTAGATTCAAGTGATTGCGTCAGCGGGTATTCTGAAATGAAATCCAAGCTGAGTACACTGAAGTCTGCACTTTATAATTCAAAGACTAATTATGACCGCAAAAAAGCCGTATATGATGAATTTGCAACAGCATATAGCAATATGGTTTTGAATAAAAGCGGAGAAGTTAAGGAACTTCTGTTTGATGCTGCATCAATCAAGAAAAATGCTAATTACAGCAGTAGTCAGTGGGAGCAGTTTGAAACGGCATACAAAGATCTTGTAGACGTCTACAATAACGCTTCAGCAGATGATAATCAGAGGACAGCGGTTATAGATAAGCTGAAGGCCGCTATTGATGATCTGGGTACATATATACCGACTAATCCGACAGAGCCGTCAAAATCGTCAGAATCATCATCAGATTCATCAAAATCGGACAATACACCTGCACAGACATCAACAGTGCCTACAACTGCAAGGATTACGGATAAACCAAAAGCATCTTCAATTGTAAAAGTAACAAAAACTGCTTCACAACTCAAGGCAGAAAATGCAATGAGGCAGGCAAAGATAACACAGCTTAAAGTAAAGAGCAAGACAAAGAAAAAGATAATTGTAAGCTGGAAAAAGGTTAGTAAAGCTAAAGGATATAATATACAGGTTTCCAAAAAGAATAAGTTTAAGAAACCATTATATGATAAGTATACAAAAAAGAAAAAAATAACAATAAAGGGAAGCAAAATTAAGAGTAAAAAGACCTACTTTGTAAGGGTAAGAGCATATGCTACTTATAAAGATTCAAAAGGAAAGTCGAGGAAGGCTTACAGCAGTTGGATTAAGAAAGCAAAGAAAGTTAAGGTTAAATGACCGGCAATAATTCATAGTGTTGTTTCTCATTAACGAAAGGACTTATTACGGTAAGTGGAGCATGGTAGTTAAGAAAAAGACTAAGTAAAAAACAAAAGCGTTCAGAATTTTCTGAACGCTTTTTGTATCTTTGCTTGATTATTTGAATCTTTCAGCATAGCTTATATGCTTTTATAATTAGTTCTAATAAAATCATTCAGACCGCAGAAAATTGTTAGTGCAACCTGCTTTTGATAACCCTTAGAGAGAAGCAGATCGGCTTCCTGCTTATTGGATAGAAAACCGCATTCGACCATAACAGACGGGCATTTGGAATAATAGAGCAGATATAGATCTTTTCCTGCATTTTTTATTTCTCTGTCATTATTCTTTTGAAGCTTGTTTCTAAAGGTGTTCTGAAGTGTCTGAGCAAGCGGTTGACTAAGCGGATTTGTCTCGGTATAGAACATCTGAGCACCGCTGTATTGGGGGTCGGTGAACTGATTTTGATGAATAGATATTGCAACGGCGTTTTCGTATTTGTTAAATAGAGCAAGGCGGTTGCTCATATCTGACTTTTTCTGTTTTGAAATACCCACTATACCAGGGTCAAAAATAGAAGTATCGGTCGAGCGGGTAACTTCTACAGAGTAACCGAATGTTTCAAGAATAGACTTGAGAGAAAGTTCAATACTGAGGTTTATTTCTTTTTCCAAAGCACCGTTATAAGCAGAACAGCCTCCGTCAACTCCGCCGTGACCTGCGTCTAAAATGATAATGGGCTTTGAATCGTCTGATGAGGAAGAAGTTGCGATTGCGTTTTCATGGGCATTGTAGTTATTGGGAATATCTGTGCTGATACCATGCAGGAAGCTGTAAATTACGATGTACGAGAAAATAACACCTAAGGCAGCATATATTTTTCTTGAGCTTTTAACCAAAATAAATCGCTCCTTTTCGTAAAATGAAATTAATACATTTTATGAAAAAGAGCTTGTAATTATGAGTAATAAAACAAAGTTATATATTTTTTTTACTTTTATAAAACAGCTTTGCTTTTACGTCTATGTCATTATATCCTATACTGTAGCCTATTTGACAGGCAATAGGCATCACAAGCGGTAAAATTATAAGAAAAATAAATGAATAAATAGGAACAGATGATAAAACAAGTACATTATGGTCGTTTACAGTTTGATATTCTGCATTTGTTAAAAACATATCAAATATAGGGTAAAAATATACATTAAAAACAGCGTACAGCCAAAGCGGTGCTTTAATAACTTGAATCTTAGCTAAAAACAGGGCTATAACTCCTATATAGCTTGGAATCGAACCAACAAATCCTATTTTCGCTCCAAGTTTTTTACAGTCTTCACCGCCGTGAAATTTAACCTGATTTTTCATTTTTTCGCTTACTTTTATACCGTAATCACCGAAAATCATTCCAAGAATTAGTATAAAGCAAAGACCGAAAACAATATCGTTCAAAATTCTCGCCTTATCGTGAAAGACTACCCAAAAAATCATTAAAACCAGACAGAAAAAAGTTGCAAGTAAAAACCTTAAAAGTCCCTTCAATACTATTTTATTTTGTTCTTTTTTCATAAGATAACCGTCCTTTTAATATGCAGGCTGATTTGCATATTTTTCTTTATAATTTTGAAATATTTAAAAGTATAAGAATATTATACATTCTTTTGAAGTTAAAAACAATATAATTTCAAAAATATTTATAACATATCAAATGTACAATTGCAGATAATATTATAAAGAAAGGATTTGATAATATGTTTGATAGTTTGAAAAAAGACACTATGATGATAAAGTCAGTTGACGGAACAAAGATATATCGTCCGAAAGTATTGAACCCAACTTATGAAACTTATGTTGTTACAGACAATTATACAGATGAACAGGGGAATGTTTACAACAAAAGCGAGGATAATATAATTCTTTCAAAAAACTTCGTTGACCAGAATCATAAATAGTATTGAAGCCTCTAATCAGATTTTACAAATCTTCATGGGGATTAAATATAAATCAGAAAAGTGTTTTTTCAACCTCTTGCAGACTTCACATTGGCTTAGTTTTATGATATAATTTAACTTAGACAAATTATTAGGAGTGTGAAGTCTGTGAGCAGGGTTGCATTAATAACTGGTGCGTCAAGGGGAATAGGTCGAAGCATAGCAATAGAACTTGCCAAAACAGGTATAAGTGCTGCAATTAATTATAATTTCTCTGATAAAAAAGCTAAAGAGCTTCTTGAAGAGATAAGAAGATTCAATCAAAATGTAAATATTTACAAAGCAGACGTTTCAAACGATAATGAAGTATCAACAATGGTACATAAAATTGAATCTGATTTTGGAAAAATTGACATAGCAGTCAACAATGCAGGAATTTCGCAAATCGGTTTGTTCACAGATATGACATCAAAAGAGCGTGACAGAATGATAGGTGTAAATCTTATCGGAGCTATGAATGTATGTAAAGCTGTTCTGCCCGGTATGATTCATTATAAAAGCGGCAGTATTATAAATATATCTTCAATGTGGGGCGAGGTAGGGGCTTCATGCGAGGTCGTTTATTCCGCATCAAAGGCGGGGCTAATTGGCTTTACTAAGGCGCTTGCAAAGGAAGTTGGTCCAAGCGGAATAAGAGTAAACTGCATTTCCCCGGGAATTATTGATACAGATATGAATTCAGAGCTGTCTCAATCTGATATTGATGATCTTATAAACGACATTCCGCAGAAAAGAATAGGAATGCCCAAAGACATAGCAAAAGCGGTTAAATTTTTAATATCTGACGAAGCGTCGTATATTACAGGTCAGATACTAAGCGTAAACGGGGGAATAGTTATATAAAAATTTATACAAAGCAAACCGCCTGAACAATAATGCTCAGGCGATTTGCCGTTTTGGGATATATAAATTTAGAAGGATGATGTCTATTTTACATTGACCTTTCTAACCTTTTTGATCCACTTACTATAAACTTTCTGCGGTTTGCCGTATGCGTCCTTGTATGTTGCATATGCCCTTACTCGTACATAGTAGGTTTTACCGCTTTTAAGTTTCTTTTTGAATGTTATTTTCTTCTTAGTAGTAAACTTATCAAACAGATTATTCTTAAAGTTCTTCTTTTTAGATACCTGAACTTGATAGCCTACAGCTTTCTTTACCTTTCTCCACGAAACCGTTATCTTTTTCTTGGATTTGCTTTTTGCTTTTAGTTTTGTAATTTTTGCCTGCTTAACTTTGTTTTCAGCACTTTTCTTATCTTTAGCAACCTGTGATGGACTTCTTGTAGTTATCGGAACACTGGTAGCTGGTTTAACAGCAGGATTGTTATTAGGCGTGTTAGGTTTAGAATTTGATTTCTTTTCAACAAGACCTTTAATAGCGTCCTCAATTGCCTTTGCGAAAGCGTCAACTTTGTCCTGAGCAGTTATATCAAGGTCTCTTGAAACAGCAGCTATAGCGTCCTTTAATGCTTTAACGGATTCATCGGTATATTTGTTTAAATCTAATTTATCAGCTTTTGCAATAGCTTCATCTACGGAGGTGTAGTCGGCTGGTTTATATTCTGGGTTATCCAAAACATTTAAAACTTTTTCAACTTCGTCAAGAGTTATACCGGAAAACTTATCTGTTTTATATTTATCTAAAATTGCTTTTCCTGAATCAATGGCTTCGTTTAATTTATTTACATAATCTTCAGTACAATTACTTGTACCAATAGATTCAGCATCTTTAACTTTGCTTTCAAGAGCTGTTATGTCATCTTCAGCAGCAAGATATATAACATTATCATCTGTCAAATAACCGGCATTTCGGAGGGTTGTTTCAGTTTTACTGTCTTTTATAACGTAGTAGGTTGGCTTGCTTTTTGAGTCTATAGATTCATTACGACCGTTATTTGCATCTTTAGCTTCAATTGTACTTAAATCAGGAGTATAAAAGTACATATCAGAAAGTGAAGGACAATTACCAAAAGTTTGAGACGGAATATAATCAACATTTCCGCCTATAATTACTGTTTTTAGAGAAGTACAACCGGCACATAAGTTCGCTCCAAGTCCGTTTTCAGATAGTACATGACCCCAAGAATCAGTTATTTCTTGCCCATCTTCTAAAGTAATTTTTTCAAGTCCTGTACAATTGCTAAAAGTCGCAGGTGCACGTGGCATTCCTTGACAACCAATAATTGTGTTTGCAAAACAAACATCTTTTGGAATGTATATTTCATCTAAAGCACTAATTCCATAAAATGCACTGCCGCCAATAGACATTCCACTATGTAGATTAATTGATTTAATATTCGTGCCTGCAAATGAACTTTCTCCAATTTCATTTAAATTATTTGGAAAAGAAATATCTTGTAAATTAAGATGTGAAAATGCATAATTATCAATCTTCACTAGTGTTGAGGGCAAATAGATTTTTGTAAGATTTGGATAATTAGATTCAGTTGAAAGTTGAATAAAACTTGAAAAAGCACTGCTACCAATTTCCGTAATATTATTTTTAAATACTACTTCATTCACTTTGTTTGCGTATTTTGAGTATGTCCACTTAGTAAATTCGGTATAAGATTCCTTATACATTGGACCATTACCAGAAATGGTTAGTACACCTTCAGAATCAAGCGTCCAATATACGGATTCGCCACATTGTCCTGAATCTATAATATCAACGGCAGATGCTGTTATTGTTCCTGTTAATGCTGTTACAGCTATTATTGCTGCTGAAGTAGTAGCAATCACTCTTTTTAATCCAAAATGCATTTTACTCCACCTTCTAAATAAATAATTAAGATTATTAAAAAAACAATAATTGTATTATAACTAAAATATGGAAGTAAGTCAATACCTTAAAATTCAATTTTTTTATAAAATAATGTGAATTTTTCTTTAAATTAGTATGTTTATGTGAAAACAAAGAACTCACTGTCGCTACAGTTGGCACAATTTACTAAATATACTATGAAGATTTGTTGCATTTATCTATTGAAAATATGTTTTAAATTATATTTATATATAATGAAGAAGCAGTATTTAATTGTGAAAACAAATATATACAGCTATTTGTAAATAAAATATAAACATTTTATGTATTTAAAAAAATCATTTGACTTCACATACTTTATGTGTTAAAATATACAAGCCGCATATTTTCGGTTGTTTAAGTAAATGACTTGTATCATTTCACCGAACATAGCGAGTTCTATTATAAAGGTAGGTGCGTTTTAGAATGTACGCAGTTATTGAAACAGGCGGAAAGCAATATCAGGTTCACGAGGGCGATGTTGTTTTCGTTGAAAAGCTGGACGTTGAAGCTGATGATACGGTTACCTTTGATAAGGTCGTTGCAGTTAATGCAGATAACGGTATTACAGTGGGCGCTCCGTATGTTGAGGGTGCAGCGGTTGAGGCTAAGGTTCTCAAGAACGGAAAAGCTAAGAAGATCACAGTTTTCACTTATAAGCCAAAGAAAAGTGAGAGCAGAAAGATGGGTCACAGACAGCCGTACACACAGGTTAGAATCGAATCTATCAAGGCATAATGATTATTGCAAATTTTTTTAAAAACGCAGATAACAAGCTGCTTGGCTTTCAGATAAGCGGTCATGCAATGCAGGACATTTACGGAAAGGATATAGCTTGTGCAAGCGTTTCTTCGGCGGTTATGCTGACTTGTAATACGATTACTGAGGCTTTTAAGTCGAATGCCAAGGTGAGCGTTGAGGAAAACGAAGTTATGCTGAAGCTTGTTGGTTTAGATGATAATGCGGAAAAGGTTTTATTAGGTCTTTTGACGCATATGTACTTTTTATCAGATGAATTTACAGGCAGGATTTTAGTTAAGGTTATTGAGAAATAGCTTTTTAGTGAGCTTGCTTATGCGGGCGGAAAGGAAAGGTTACCTATTATGATTAGAATTTCAATGCAGTTTTTTGCACATAAAAAAGGAATGGGTTCTACAAAGAACGGACGTGATTCAGAGTCAAAGAGGCTCGGTGCTAAAAGAGCAGACGGTCAATTTGTTCTTTCGGGAAACATTTTGGTTCGCCAGAGGGGAACACACATTCATGCAGGTATGAATGTAGGACGCGGTAAGGATGATACATTGTTTGCAACAGCAGACGGCGTTGTAAAGTTTGAAAGACTCGGAAGAGACAAGAAAAAGGTTTCTGTTTATCCTCAAGCGTAAAAGATTATTTGATCCCTGAGCAATACTGCTTGGGGATTTTTTGTTTTTGTAAATATTTTGTGTTATACTATATATGTTTTATGTATATATGAACCCAACTTGAAATTCAGGGAGTGTAATTTATGTTCGTAGATAAGGCTAAAATTTTTATAAAAGCAGGCGACGGCGGAGACGGAGCAGTATCGTTTCACCGTGAAAAATATGTAGCCGCAGGAGGTCCCGACGGCGGAGACGGCGGCAAGGGTGGAGATATTGTTTTTGTTGCTGATAAAAGCCTGTCTAACCTGATCGACTTTAAATATAAGAAAAAGTATGAGGCAGGCAAGGGCGAGAACGGAAACAAGAAAAACCGTTCAGGAAAGAACGCTCAGGATTTGATTATTAAAGTGCCTGTCGGAACGGTTGTAAAGGATTTAGACAGCGGTCGAATTCTTGCTGATATTTCAGACAGTGAACCTGTAGTTATCGCCAAGGGCGGCAAGGGCGGCAGGGGAAACGCACATTTTGCGACCGCCACAAGGCAGATTCCTAAGTTTGCAAAGCCGGGATTTAAAGGCGATTCTTATAATGTTCAGCTTGAACTTAAATTAATTGCCGATGTTGGTCTGGTCGGTTTCCCGAATGTCGGTAAATCAACTCTTATCTCTGTTGTTTCGGCGGCAAAGCCTAAAATCGCAAACTATCACTTTACTACTCTTACCCCCGTTCTCGGAGTGGTTTCAATGGGAGATTCAGAGAGCTTTGTTATGGCTGATATTCCCGGACTTATCGAAGGGGCAAGCGAGGGAGTAGGTCTTGGGCATGAGTTTTTGAGGCACGTTGAAAGATGCAGGCTTATTGTTCATATGGTAGACGTTTCAGGCGTTGAGGGTAGAGATCCGAAAGAGGACTTTATGGCAATAAACAAAGAGCTTTTCAATTTCAGCGAGGAGCTGAGCCGTGTACCACAGATAGTTGCGGGAAATAAATGCGATATGGCTAATGATGAGCAAATTGTGGAATTTAAGTCTTTTGTTGAGGATAAGGGTTATGTGTTTGTACCAATTTCAGCGGTTACAACAAAAGGTACAAAAGAGCTTTGCAACGCAATTTGGGATAAACTTAAAGAATTGCCCCCTGTTAAGCGTTACGAGGCAGAACCTTTAACGCAGGCTGAGCTTGAGGAAAAGCTAGCTGTAAACCGAGATTTCAAAATCACAAAAGAGGAAGGTATATACTTTGTAGAGGCAGAGTGGCTTTGGGATATACTTCGTGTTGCGAATATGGATGACTATTCATCACTTCAGTATTTTCAGAGGGTGCTGAAATCTTCTGGTGTAATAGACAAGCTGGTTGAAATGGGTATACAAGAGGGAGATACGGTTTCGATCTTTGACTTTGAATTTGAATATATGGAATAAATGACGGTGATATTATGACTGAAAAAGAAGCTAAACAATACAGTCCTTTGACTCTTGCGTTTTTGGGAGACGCAGTTTATGAAAGGCTGGTACGGAAAAAATTGTTGCTTTCGGCTAATATGCCTGTAGGTAAGCTGCATGAACATACTGTTCAAAAGGTTTGTGCTGAGTATCAGGCAAAAGCGATAGACAAAATTTCAGATATACTGACCGAGACTGAGGCCTATATTGTAAAGCGTGGGCGAAATGCAAGCGGAATGGCTGTTCCCAAACATGCAAGTACTGCTGAATACAGAAAGGCAACAAGCCTTGAGTGCTTATTCGGTTTTTTGGAGCTGATAGGCGATAAGGAGAGAATAGGGGAGTTATTTGAATTAATTATTGAGGTTGATTAGACAATGTATAAAAAACATAGCGTAAGCTATCAAAAGTTTTCGGTCAAGCCTTTTTCAAAAGGCTTGCAGGTCAAGGGCGTAGCCTTGCCGCCGACGGGTGTCGGCGAAATATACTTTACGGAGTGCGCTCCGCAAGAGGTGAATTTTAAAATAGTCCGGTGGACTGTTTTAAAAGAGGGGAAGCCCTGCAAGAGAGGGCTTCCCTAGAAAATACTTCAACCATACTTTAACTAATTATTTAAAGCGACTAGGGCTTTATGAGGAATATTGATATGGAATTTGCTGATTATATCATAAAGGATTATGACGGGAATATTTTTATTTCAATGAATAATACTGATGAAAATGTTTTGAATAACTGTTCTCAACTTACTCACTGCCTTGCAGTTGTGAAGATAGGGAACGATTATCTTCTCGGTTGGAATAAGTGGAGAAACCGATATGAGATTTTTGGCGGTTGTATTGAGAACGGTGAAACTGCAAGAGAATGTATTGTGCGAGAATGCTTTGAGGAGCTTGGTATTGAAAACGGAGAGTATTCATATCTTGGTGCAATGAAATTTCTGATGATGCCCGATTATTTTTCTGACAATGAGCGTGTTGAATACGGAGGACTTTTTGGAATTACTCTTAATAATATGACCGTTGAAGATATTTACAATCGTATTAATGACCGTGACGAAATAATAAAGCTAGCATTATATAGTAATATCAAAAATAAAGAACCGATTGCACCCATCGATGAAAAGCTGCTTGAGTATTATTGATAGCCTTAATTGGAGGGTTTAAAATGAATGTAAACTGGTCTAAATATATTCAGACAACAGAGGAGCTTTACCGCAGCCGAGATATGAGATTCAATGAACAGAATAAAGACATTTGGCTGAACGCTATCGGTGCAAAATCCGGTGATAATATTCTTGAGATAGGGTGTGCAGGAGGAGTTTTCTGTCATAAGCTGAAACAATATGTTCCGAATGTAAGTATAACAGGAGTTGACTTGGATTCTGCACATATTGAGTATGCAAAGGCAAAATCTAAAGAAACTGGAGTGCAGTTTATAAATGCTGATGCGACTTCTTTGCCGTTTGGAGATAATTTGTTTGACTTATGTTATTCGTATACGGTTTCCGAGCATATTCCGCACGAGCCGTTTTTTAAAGAGCAGTACCGTGTCTTGAAAAACGGCGGCAGAATTGTTGTTTTGTCAGTACGCACAAAGCTGGGTGTTAAAAATATTGATGCGGATATAAGCGAAACAGAACAAAGACTTATTGAAAAGGCATGGAGCAAAGCAGGAGAAAATCCCATAGCTTCAAATGTCGGTATTTATGAAATGGACGAGCATGATTACCCCAAACAGCTTGAAAATTATGGTTTTAAAGACGTCAATGTAAATATGTTTACAATAGTTGATTACGCACCTGACAATTATTTGGTGTCATACGAAATGGCTGTTGAGCAGATAAATATTCAGAGAATGCACAGCATATGCTCGGTACAAAAGGCATTGAATATAAATTCAGACGCTCTTTCTAAGTGCGAATACGATACGCTGATCGAGCTTATAAATAAGCGGTTTGACAAGCGTATCAATCAGTATAAACGTGGCGAAAAGCTGTGGGATTTTTCAAGCTCGACGGTTTTGGCTGTCAGCGGAGTTAAATAAATTTAATTAATGTGTTGAATTGGAGGGCTTGCAATGTATAAGTCAATTATTTTTGATGTGTATGGAACATTGATTTCTACAGGAGACGCTTCAATTCGTGCCGTTAAAAAAATATTGAACAAATATGATAAAGATATAATTCCGGAGGTTTTTTATAGCAAGTGGAAAGAGAAAAATAATCATTACAAAAGAAACCACAGTGAATTTTTATTGGAAAAAGACATATTTGAAAAAAGTCTGGGCGAATTATATAACGAGTACGGAATTTTTGGTGATTATCATAAAGACGTAAACATTATGCTGGACACTATGAAAAACAGATATTTTTTTCCAGAAGTGGTTGATACTTTACATGTACTTCAAAGCAAATATAATTTGATAATAGGTTCGACTACAGATGATGAACCGCTGTTTCAAAATCTCAAATTTAATAATGTAGACATTTTTAATTCTGAACACATTTACACATCTGAGCGTTTGAAACGCTATAAGCCTGATAAAGCTTTTTATGAGGGAATTTTACAGGAGTGTGATTTGAAACCAAATGAAGTCGTATTTGTGGGCGACTCTTTAGTTGATGATGTATGGAGACCAAAGCAGTTAGGCATTTGTACGATACTTATTGACAGAAATAATTTATATAAGAAAAACGAAATACAACCGAATTATGTTATAAATAAGCTGTCAGACTTAACGGGGTTGCTTGAAAATATTTAGAGGATTTGGATTGAGTTATAAGTAGGTGAGAAAAGCTGTGAGCAAATATTTACTGTTTGATCTTGATAATACTTTGTGTGATTTTAATAGTGCAGAGAGAAAAGCAAGAGAAGTAATATCTTCATTACTTAATGAAAATAACATAGACAGCTTTAAGTTTTGGAAAAGATATAAAAATATTGAACCTATTCTATATAAAGAGTTTTCTTTGGGACAGATTACGGTAGATGAGTATAGAATAAGAAGATACAGTGATGTTCTGGGTTCAATGAATTACACAAAAAACATTGCCCTGTCTGAAAAATTTAATGAGTTATTTATGTATCAGATCAATAATAAAATAGAGCTTTTTGATGATGTTATTCCAACGATTTTACAACTCCAAGAACAAGATGTGACTTTGGCGATTTTGACAAACGGTCCTTCAGATGGGCAAAGGCAGAAAATAGTAACTACAGGATTAGATAAATATTTTCCTTACATATTTATTGGTGAAGAGATAGGTTTCTTTAAGCCTCAGAAAGAAGCGTTTGAGTATGTACTTAACTGTTTTAGGTGTACACCTGATGAAATAACAATGATTGGTGATTCATTAGTTGACGATATTTGGGGACCAAAGCAGTTAGGAATTTGTACGATACTTATTGACAGAAATAATTTATATAAGAAAAACTCAATTCAACCGAATTATATTATAAATAAGCTGTCTGACTTATCGGTTTTGCTTTAAAATATTTAGATTATGCTATATAAATATATTAATTTAAGGAGAAATGCAGTATGAGACTATTATATCCTGATTACAATAACTGCATTGCTAATCTTGCCTGTTCGGTACTAAAATATTTCGGTGCGAAAGCCCCGAATAAAACGCTTACGATGGCAGACGAGATTTTGAAAAAACAGTATAAAAACGTAGTTGTTCTTCTTTTAGACGGAATGGGCAGAAATATAGTTGAGAAAAACCTTGATTCAGACGGCTTTTTCAGGAGTAATTTAAAGGGAATATATACGTCTGTTTTTCCTCCAACGACAGTTTCTGCTACCACATCTATCGACAGCGGGCTGTTCCCGAATCAGCATAGCTGGCTCGGCTGGGATTGCTACTACAAAGAGCTTGACAAGAATGTTACGGTATTCAACAACACAGATATCAACGGCAATCAAGCAGCTGAATTCAATGCAGCTTGGACATATTGTCCATACTTGCGTGTTGCGGACATGATAAAAGAGGCAGGAGTTATGGCGTATGAGGTAACTCCATTTAAAGAGCCTTATCCGCAGAACTTCAGTGATATATGTATGAGAATAAAACATCTTTGCAGTTTGGACGGCATGAAATATATCTATGCGTACTGGAACGAGCCAGACAGCATAATGCACAGAACAGGTTGTTTTTCTAAAAAGAGCAAAAGTGTTTTGCGTGAGTTAGAGCGTCAGACAAAGGAACTGTCAAAAGATTTGAGCGATACTCTTCTCATTATCACGGCAGATCACGGGCAAATTAATTCAGACGGTGTAGTTATAACTGATTATCCTGATGTTATGGAATGTCTATTGCGAATGCCTTCAATTGAGCCGAGAGCATTGAATTTATTTGTGAAAAAAGGAATGGAAAAGCAGTTTGAAGCAGTATTCAATAAGCATTTCGGAGACAAGTTTATGCTGCTTTGCAAAGAAGAGGTAATTGCTAAAGAGCTGTTTGGCAGTGGTGAAAATCACAAGCGATTCAATGAAATGTTAGGAGATTACATTGCTATTGCGGTGAGTGATCTAACTATTTATAATAAAGAAAACAAGTTTATAGGAGTTCACGCAGGACTTACAAAAGACGAGATGGAGATACCTTTCATAGCTATTGAGAAGTGAGTTGGAGTAATCAATAATTTGTAGATTAATAGGACTGAAAAAATTCCATTTTGGGCTAGACAAATGATAAAAAATGATGTATAATTATTTTATCGGGGTATGGCGCAGGTGGTAGCGCGCTTGACTGGGGGTCAAGAGGTCGCAAGTTCAAGTCTTGTTACTCCGACCAAAAATGTAATACCGCCCTATTTTTAGGACGGTATTTTTTATCTTACACGTTTTTTACACGATTTTGTTTAAGATGTTTATTGCTCGTTCTTCTTCTCTAGGATAAAGATGCGAATACGTTTCCCAAGTAATATTGATTTTTGAGTGTCCAAGCCGTCTAGCTATTTCTTGAATGTTAATCCCTTCATTTGCTAGCAATGAAGCGTGACTATGCCTGAAATCGTGTACACGAATTGCCTTTACATTTGCTAGTTTAGCATATTTTTTAAGTTCATTTTGGATACTTGTGTCTCTTAGCGGTCGTTCTCCGCCGGTAATGTAATAGCTGTCATTAAAACCAATTATGCTTTTACATCTTTCGTAATGTTCATTTAAAATTTGAATCAGTGGCTCTGGCATTTGAATTGTACGTATACTGCTTCTGTTTTTAGGAGGGGTTATACGGTCGCCGCCCTTGAGTTTTTGAGCTATGCTTTTTGTAACGCTTAAATAACCGTCTTTTATGTCAGTCCATTGCAAAGCGTGTATCTCACCTTTTCTTAACCCTGTATAAAATGCAATGTTAAAGAACACATAGTAATGCCATTTGTGCATATATCCTTTATTTTCGCTTTGTATGGCTTCTTCCTTTGCTTTTTGTATAAATTTCTTAAATTCATCTGCTGTGTAATACTGCATTTCTTTTTTAGGCTGTAGGGGCGCTTTAAAATTACCTACCTTTATAAGAGGATTTTGTGAAAGGTATTCCATTTTTACAGCATAATTCAATAATGCTCTAAACTCACTGTATTTATTTTGTCTAGTTTTAATTGAAAGATTTTTCTGCTCAATGTTTTCTTTCCATTTTTGTAAGACTGGAATAGTTAACTTATCAATTTTCACATTTCCAAGAGGTTCAAGAACATATCTTTTTAAATTTTTCTTAGTTTTGTCAAGTGATGTTTCTCTGATTTCGTGTTTTTTAACCTCGATATATTCGTCGTATAAATCCTGTACTGTCATTTTTGCCGTTGGAGTTTCATGCTTAAGCTGATAATTCAATTCTCTTTCAAGCTGTTTGGCTTCATCAAGACCATAGGCAACACGATCTATTTGTCTTGCCTTTCCTAGTCTATCAGTATAATTGACACGCACTCGATATTTTTGTTTTCCGTCTTTTTTGCCGTTCATTTTGTAAATTGGCATAAATTTTCCTCCTATCTTGACATACAAAAAATGTTATGCTAAAATAAAAGGGCAGAATTAGCCCTTTTTAGAGACTGGGATTAATTCGTTTGCCTCTGTGGTGTTGGCGCACCGCAGGGGCGTTTTTATTTATTTGATTTTTTTGCTTCTTTTAATGTTAGACCAAGGTCCATTTGCGGTAACAGTATATCCGTCTACTTTTACATTTTTGTAAGCTCTGAGCTTAACATAGTATCTTTTGCCGATCTTTAGCTTCTTGATAACTTTACTCGTAGAAGAACCTTTCTTAACTTTAAGTGTTCTCTTATTCTTTGTGAATTTTCTATTAGTAGCTAGCATTATCTCATAACCTTTTGCTCCGCTTACTTTTTTCCAGGTTACTTTTAAAGTCTTTTTCTTTATTGGCTTTAGTTTCTTGATTGTAGCCTTTTTTGTTTTGATCGTAGGTTCATTTTTGGTTGGATTATGAGTAGGTCTTGCTGTAGTTATCACTGTTTTGTTAGGTGCTTCTGTAGTAGGAGAAGTAGTAGGCTCAGTATAAACGCCGATACTTTCAAAAGGTATATTATTTTCTTTTGCGTATGTTTCTGCTGCAGTATTGGTATAACCGTAAATAGTTAGCTTATCACAGCCTCTGAAAGCAAGTTCCCTGATTTCTTTTACTGAAGGGGGAATAGTAATCTTTTCTAAGTTGATACAGTATTCAAAAGCACTTATATCAATTACTTCAGCGGTTTTAGGTATTGTTACACTTATTAAAGAGTTAGTATAAGAAAAACCAAAAATCTCTCGAACCGTTCCTGAAATAAGTCCGCTGCTAATTACTTCTGGTATTTCAAGATATGCTTCATTGCCTCGGTATGATGTAATAATGCAGTCTCCAACACGAACACCATTTATTATTTCAATTTGATAATCGCCGCAATCATATATGGATGCTGCTTGTACCGGAATAATGTATGTAAATAGACTTATCATCATAATTATTGAGGTTATGATGCTTAATGTTTTTTTCATATATGTACCTCCTTATCGTTATTTTATATCGTCTATATTTGCAGAAAAATGATATTCAAATAAAGAACTGTCATAATTACTTCCCAACATTTCATTTACTTTGTCTGCAATAGCAATACCTTTTTGTGATGATTTTGCATTTTTAACATTTGTTCTTTCGTATTTAGTAAATATTTTTTTCCATTTCTTTTTGGTTCCTGCATAATAAATATTAATCATTTCTCCATCATCAGGGTGTAAATATGATAACGTATAATTATAAACATTTTTCATACTGTTAGGGAAATATATGTGTTTGACACTACTACTATTAAAAATTGCAGTATAAACTTCTGTAAATCCTTCATCAATTATTAGTGTCTCAACATGTTTTGAATTTACTTGGAAATTAGATATATCAGTTTTATACTCTTTATTTTCAATTTCATATGTATTTTTTATTTCTAGAACCTTTGCATCGCCTTTGTATCTGTTTAATAAAACTTTATCTCCAGATAATTTATATGAAAAATCTTTGATAGAGCCATAATTAGTTTCTTTAATACTACTTGATGTGTTCTTGCTTCCACCACAAGCAGTTAATCCTAAAAAAGCTAGGGTTACACCTATTAATAGTATCAGTATTCTTTTCATTTAATTTTCTCCTCGACATTTTCTAAATAATGTAATATAATAAATTTGTAGGAATTTGGCGGAATTTTCTACAATCCATAAATTCCCTTATCCCTGTCAGTATTTGCGGTACTGGCGGGGATTTTTTTATTTCCAAGTAGCACAGTTTTTACAAAGTTTTGATTTTATAGAATTTAATTCACCGCATTTTGGACATTTCCACACATTCTCCTTGACAGCTTCATTTGACATTATCATTTCGGAAATCATCTCTGAGTCGTTTTTGGCTCTTTTCTTTTGTTCGGAAATATTATTTTCTATGTCCTCTAACTTTTGAAGTATTGTTGTGAATGTGTAAAAAACTATAAAAAACAAAATAACATCAATAATAGAACCTATTGTAAGTTCTGAGTTAAATACAAACCTTTGTTTATCAAAATCATATGTTTGAAATATCGCTCCACTTGCTATACTTCCTATTAAACCTACAATTAGAACAATAAAAGATATAACTTTCATAATATTTGATTTCACAATCCGTCTCTCCTTATAAAGTCAATTTATTTTAAAACTCATTATCGTCCATTTCAACAGCTTTAAGAAGTCTTTCATACTCCTCTTGTGTAAGCTCGACTGTTTGAGGCTTTTCGCCGTCTGAACTTCGAGCAACCTTAAACATTTTTACGGTCTTTTCTTTGTTTTCAGTTACTGTGCATCTGTTATATTCAACATCTAATAAATTATCAATAGCCTGTTTACCGTACTTATCAAGAGTGCGGTATTTTTTTATGAGTGTTTTTTCATTAAAACTAAATCTATCAGTTTTAATTATATTCATCTCATCTTCAAATAAAAAATTAGCATCGCACTTTAAAGCATTGATTAATCTTATTAAATTTTCTTCACTTGGCGAAGTAATATTATTTTCATAATTACTGATAGTATTTTTTTTAATGTCTGTCTTTTCAGAAAGTTGTATTTGAGTTAGTCCTAATTCTAATCTTCTCTGTCTAATCTTATCTCCTATCATTTTTAACACCTCCTTGTACGATTGTTCAAATTATAGCATAAAAATACCATATAATCAAGATTTTTAGATAAAAATTTTTTAAATCCAATAAATTTGTACAACACGCACATAAAATTATCTAAATATTTGTGCATTTTTGTTTCAAGTTTTTTGGATTTAACTATTGACAATTCGAGAAACTTGGTTTAAAATCTAATTAGTCCAAGATATTTGGATAAAATCTGAAAGGAGGTAAGAAAATATGGTTGCAGAAATGACAAAAAAGATAATCAAGGAAAAAGGTTTAAAACACAAATATGTAGCCGAACAAGCTGGCTATACTGAAAAAAGTTTAGCTATCTGCTTAATGGCGGTGGAACAATACGTGAGCAAGATATTTTAAAAATAGCATTTGCACTCGGTGTTACGCCAAACGACCTTTTGGGAATAAAAGAAGCCTCATAAAGCAGAGGGAAAGAGCAAGCAGGGGGGTGAAATAAAATGTATCAAACAGAAGAATTTATCTCAGACGGACATCCTCATGTAGTACGAATGTCTTTTGAACTGCCTTACCTCGACTGGTGCAGATTTGAAAAGTCAGAGATTTTTCAGAACCTGATAGCGTACCTTGAGGAATTAAAAAACCAATATATCCCGACTCAGCCATAGTAGCAAAAAAAAGCAAAATAGAATGTGCAGAGGGGGTGAGGAAAATGAAAAAAGCCGTTAAGGAAAAACATTCATATTATAAATCTGATATTGCTTTGGTTATTTCAATAATAACTCTAATCATTGCAATTTTTTCAAAATAATTATTTCAAAATTGTCACAATTAAAGCAAATCCCAACCACAATTATATATGCAAAGTTCGCATATTAGAATAGTCCAAACTTTGAAAACAATATCATTAAAAGGGGTGTTTATATGGCAAAAAAGAAAGAAAATCCGTTGACTGTAGTTTATCACTACCCTGACGGCACTGTATCTGACACACTGGATCCTGAGTTTGGCAAAATACTGGCAAAAAGAGTAGGCGAGGCAGCTTCGAGATTGTTAAGTGATGAAAGTTACATACGGCTTGTTGAGTCGATAGAAGCTGAAGAAGCAAAGGCGAAAGGTCAGATAGTGTAAAATACAGGACGTTTAAAAGAAAGGATAATATAAGGAGTTGACCGAAAAATGCCAACACTGACAGCAATAGCGATGATAGGTTTAGTTGTATTAATAGGTTACAGCATAATAATGACATTGAAAGTATTCTTCCCAAAGACATTAATACGCTGGGCAGATTATTTCGCAATACCTATCAAGGAGCAGGAGCTAAGACCTCTGCTTGAGGGCGAGGAGAAAGAAAAAAGCATAGAAGTAAAAGGCATGGAGGTAGAGGAATTGACTGAATTAGAAATTGTAAAAAGGGAAGCTAAAATAGTAGCACAATGGGTTAACAATATGGTTAAACTTGCAGACGAGTGCGGAGAGAATAGAAATAAATTTTTAAAAGAAGCTATTGAACACTTTTGCAATTATTCTTGGGATGAGGAGAACTTTGAAAACTGGGAGGTAACCGAATGACCTACCAAGAACAGTATCAGAGAAGTTTAAACGAGATAAACGAAGCAATGCAGAAATGCTTAAAAGAAAAACCGCCCTGCACGGAGAGCGTACAAGGCAAGGAAACGGAGGTAAAAAATGAAGACACATGAATTAAAGCTATACACAAACTTTTGTGATGATGTACTTAGCGGTAGAAAAAACTTTGAAATACGCAACAATGACAGAGAATTTCAAACAGGTGACCATATCAAGTTCATACCAGTTGACACACTTGAAGAACGAATTGAACACAAAATAAGTGAAAAAGAATATGAAATAACATATGTTTTAAGCGGTTGGGGTTTAAAACCAAGACATGTTGCCTTAGGAATTAAAGAGTGTAATTAAGGAGGAAAAATCAAATGACAAACTACGAAAAAATAAAATCTATGAGTTTAGATGAGATGTACAAATTTTTAGATAGCAGTGTTTTATTGCTTTGTGAAGCGTGTCCTACTCATTGTGACGATGGTGATTGCAGTTTTGCACTAAAAAGATGGCTAAAAGCAGAAAGTTAGGAAGATTAAATGACAGTAGAAGAAGCAATTAAAGAGTTGAGGCGACAGCGAAGTATGATGGGAGTACCGGCAAGTACAGAAGCTGTCCTAATGGCAATCTTAGCCCTAGAAAAAGAAAAAGAGCCTGCACCGCAGAAAGCGGAGACAAGCTCAAACAAAAACTATCCTATTAAAGATGATAACACCAAATTGAAGGAATGTCAAGAGATAATTGGACGGAATATCGAAGAATTAGTTATTTATCACGATCAGCTATCAGATGCTGAAAAAAGACAGTATGTAGATTTATGCTTTGTAGAAAAGGTAATAAAGGAGATAATAAATGAAACGGAAAAAGACCACTGACAAAAAGCTGCCGGCTTCTTCGTCAGAATTGAAGCAAAGACTTCGCATCTTACATACAAAAGGATTAACAAGTGCAGAAATCGCAGTCGAATGCAATATTAATGTTTCATTTGTTCGCAAGATGCTCAATGATATGGGATATAAGGAAAATCCTGAAAGGTCAAGGGACAAGCATATATGGACAGATAGCTGTCAATATAAAAGCAAGGAGTTGCGGAAAAGATATGGCGGCTAGTAAAAAAGTATACAGCTTTGAAAATAAAGTGTTTATGCACTATGACAATGACGAATATACGATTGAATTTGGAAAGACAAAGCAAACAACGACCAATCCTAAGCGTGCAGTTGCAATGTTCTCAGAAGCAGTAAAAAAGTATCTTGAAGCAAAAGTGGTCGTGTATTTAGTTGAAGAAGGCAGAAATACCGAAACAGGCTGCAAGTGTCATATGAGCTGTGAGATGTGCCTGATGGAAGGAAAATTTAAAAAGCAGGATTGCTATAAAGAAAATCCTGAACGCTTTTACGAAATGTTCAACAAGCCTGCTTGTGATAATGATTCTGAAAAGAAAGAAGTGGAGAATAAAAATGCAGACAGCAGTTAAGAAACCGGAACAGCAGTTTACTACGATCAATTCAGTAATAGACTGGCTTGGAAAGGATGTCATATATTCGCCGTCGTATGGTGACGGAGCAGGGTTGTATACGTTTGTATCAATGATTATGAGGAGTGAAGTTGAAAAAGTAAACGGCAAAATAAAATGCCGAGATATGTATTCGGCAAAAATCAAGCAGAAAGGAATAAATTGTTATTTGACGGTGAGATTAAGAGATATAAAAAAAGCAGTCACCGAATGAGGCGGTAACTGCCGTAATATTTAGAAGCAATCAAAATATTACATAAATATTATATCAGAAAGCAAATAAAAAGTCAAGCAAAAAAGTGCCTATTTTAGGCACTTTTAAAAAATCTTGTCTTTTTTTACGGCTTGATAAAGGAATTAACTCACCGACCACAAGATGAAAAGGAAGCAATCAAATGTATATAAAAAAAACGATTGTGGCTGGTAATTTTATTATAGTTAAAAAATATCATTCAGGAGCGTATGGAAATCATACACGGAAAGCAGAAATAAAAAAGCCTACAGCTGAGAGAACAGCGGAGGTAAATAAAAGAAATGCAATTGAAAAGCTATCTTGGCTGATGAATGCAAACTTTAAAAAAGGTAAAGATGCACATTGTACTTTAACATATAGAAACGGCACACTACCTGAACCCGAAAAAGCAAAGTTGATTGTAGCAAACTTTTTGAGGAAGTTACGTCGGGAATATAAGAAAGCAGGGGAAGAGCTTAAGTACATATTAGTAACCGAGTATAAAAGACATCGTTTGCATCATCACATAGTTCTAAATGATATAAAAATGCTCAGTGCAGTAATGAAAATTTGGGATAAGTACGGAACTGTACATTCTAAGGTTTTATATACTGATGATCTGACCGAGCTTGCAGAATATCTGGTCAAGGAAACGTCAAAAACATTTCAAAGTGAAAATGCTATACACGGACGGAGATATACGACAAGCAGGAATTTAAACCAGCCAAAAATAACAATAGAGAGAATACATTTTAAAAAGTGGCGAAAGCCGAGAAATATGTATAAAGGCGCAAAGCTAATAAGTTATGAAGAACAGATAAGCAGCTATGACAGTCGCCCAATACTTAGAGCGGTATATTTTAAAGAATAAAAAAGTGAATAATATTCTAAAAAAATTAATTGGAGGTTAAAAAATGCAAAAAGAAGCAATCAAAAAATTAAGAGAAGAGCTGAAAACAATTAAAAAGGGAAACCAATATGTCAATGCGGTAAAAAAGCCTGTTACTGATGTATTAATCAGTTTTTGCAAACAGGAGGATGAATTTGCACAGGCAATAGTGCAGAGTGATAAAACGCTTGAAGACTGTTTAAATACAGTAGTTAAAGATGTAAAAGGCTCAATATCAGACATTGACGCATACACAAGGTGAAATAAATGAGACTGATTGATGCGGATGACTTCAGAAATTGGATTTTTAGACAGAAAAGGTTATCAAAATATTATACAATAATGATCCTTGACGAAATGAAAACCATTGACCCTGAAAGCCTTAGACCTAAAGCACGTTGGTTAAAAATATCGGTTCCATTTAATACAGGTAATGAGTGTAGTAATTGCGGATGGGGTTACAGTGAGAGCAAAGGATTTCCAGATTTTAAATTCTGTCCCAATTGCGGTGCAAAAATGGATTTAGGAGAGGGTGAAGCAAATGGACGTAAAGCAATGTGATAGATGCGGAAAATTTTATGAACTGTATGACCACCTAAAATCAAATTGTATTAAGCTCGGTAAAGAAACATACAGCAAAATATCTTGGAGTGAAAAGTACGAGTACGACCTCTGTTCTGAATGTATGAAGGAGTTACTGAAGTGGCTTAAAAGAGAGGGTAAAGCATAACAATGTTCCAAGCGTTTATTGAATTTTTAAAGGTTTTAGAGAATGAGAAAGAGAAAGGAAGTGAACAACAATGATAATGGTTTGGATAGCATACGCAAGCATTTGGCTTTCTACGGCTTTAGCCGTAAGCACAGGTATTTACGTAACAGGAGAATGGTTTCCTTTGTTCTTTATGATTATACCTCTATTTGTAAGGATAAATAATAAAACTATAAATTATCCTGACGTTGTAGAAAAAAGCAAAGAAGAAAGGTAGATTAGTTATGGATACTTTTGATTTATTGGTCGTCTTTAAGGACGGCTCGGAGGTAGTTGTTAGGTGTGTAAACAATTACTGGATAATAGACGAGGAAAACCTTTTAAAAGTTGAAAAAAATGGCTGGTATCAATTTTTTAATTGGAACGAGGTAAGATACTGCGGTCGCTTGTCTGACTTGAGATAGCAGGAAATTTAATTACGAGAAGGGAGAAACTATGACGATAGTTGAGCTTAAGCAGTACCGAAATATTTGTGCTGAAATTCAAGATTTAGAAGATGATTTGAATGTAAATCATTATGTGGGTGATACAGTACAGTCAGCAACACGTTTTCCTCATAAGAACCATAATGTTCATATTGAGGGGTACAAGCCTGACGGCGGTACTGTAGTTAAGCTCGCAAGGTTGGCTGAGAGAAAGAAACAGAGAGACAACATAGATCAGTTTGTTGAAAGCATATCGGATTACAAACTGAAAAAGGCAGTGAAGCTATATTACATAAATCCTATTGAGGACGGAGAGGATAAACCTACTTGGGAGTCAGTTGTTGATGAGATAGGTCAAGGGGTAACGTCTGATTCGTTAAAGGCAAAATTAAAAAATTTTTTGAAAAAATGACACAAATGACACGTTTGACACACATGACACAAATCAGTATGCTAAAATTAGAATCAGGAAAGTGTAAATTATAATATATCCTTCTAGTTTGGGTTAGCGGTTTATCCCTGCTATTAGCTAAAAAACCGCAAATTATATTTTAGAGAGTGTCTCTGCGATGGAGGTATTACCAATGAAAATTGGAGATAAACAAATAAAAGAAATAATAGTTACCACACAGAAAGATGAGCTAGTGGCAACTATTACAGATGATAATATTATTTACGAAGATGATTATAAAGTGACATTGAGGGACAAGTAATATTAACCTAAATTATTGTTGCGATTGGGGTCTGGGTTTGAAACAGGTGTATCAACACCGTTTATGTTGCGTATGTGATAATTTTCATAATTACCGTTTTTTATTTGATTAACTAACTGATCTCTTGTGAAATTTTGATTAGTAAAATTGTCATGGAATTTTTCATTCCTACCAGTTGGACTTTCTTCTGTAACTTTTAAACGTTTTGGCATATTTTCTCTCCTTTATTTGATGTCCCTCAACATCAGCTCTGCTCTGCAGGGCTTTTCTTATACCCAAAAACAAAAAGAGGTGGTGACCCCTGAATGAAAAGAACTTAATACCTATTCGAAGCGAGAGCGAAGCAAGAGAAAAAGGCTCAAAAGGCGGTAAAGCGTCAGGTGTTGCCAGACGCCGAAAAAAGAGTATGAAGCAGGTTATGGAGATGTTGCTTGATATGCCGGCAAATACATCTGATGATTATAGTTTATTGACAGAAGAAGGTATTGATCTTGATTCGCTTGCCCCTGAATTTATAAACAATATGCTTGTTGTGAATGCGGCTTTAATGGCAAGAGCAAAAACAGGCGACCATAAGGCAATACACGAGCTGAGAAGCATTATTCAAGATGATGCTTATACTAAGCATAAAATCAAGATCGATAAGGAAAGGTTAAAGCTAGAAAAGAATAAATTAAGCCCTCCTACGTCTGAGGGGAATATATACAGTGGAATACCTGCAAGCCTTGTAGCACCGTCATTTTCGTCGGTGCTTTTTGATATTTCAGAACATAATCATTCCGAGTATGTTTTTCCCGGTGGACGTGGTTCTACGAAATCCTCGTTTATATCGGAAAATGTTGTTGATTTGATTATGAAGAATGAGGATATGCACGCTTGTGTTTTAAGACAGGTAAGCAATACGCTCAAAGACAGCGTGTTTAGTCAGATATTATGGGCAATTTCATCGCTTGGTCTTGATGATGAATTTGATTATATAAAATCGCCTCTCGAAATCACAAGGAAAAAGACAGGACAAAAGATATATTTCAGAGGTGCAGATGATGAGAACAAAATCAAGTCTATTAAACCGCCTTTCGGATACATCGGTATATTGTGGTTTGAGGAGCTTGACCAGTTTAAGGGCGAGGAGGCTGTCCGTAAGATAGAGCAGTCGGTTATCAGAGGCGGAGATACAGCATTTAAGTTTAAATCGTTCAATCCTCCGAAATCGGCTCAGAACTGGGCTAATAAGTATATTAAAATTCCCAGAGCAGATAGGCTTGTAACCGAAAGCACATATTTGACTGTACCTGAGAAGTGGCTCGGAAAGCCGTTTTTAGACGACGCAGAGTTTTTAAAGGAAACTAATCCAATAGCTTATGAAAACGAGTATATGGGCGTTGCTAACGGTACAGGCGGTAATGTCTTTGACAATGTTGTTATAAAAGAGGTGAAAGATGAGGAGATTAAACAGTTCGATCGCATATACAGAGGAGTTGACTGGGGCTGGTATCCCGATCCATATCACTATACAGCGTGCTATTATGAGCCTGCACACAGCAGGCTTGTTATTTTTGACGAGTATCGCTGTAATAAACGCTCTAACAGGCAGACTGCAGATGAGCTTATTAAAAATCACGGTGTTACTGCAAACGACATTATAATATGCGATAGCTCAGAGAATAAGTCTGTCGGCGATTATCGTTCGTATGGTTTGCTTGCAAGAGAAGCTGACAAAGGACCTGGTTCAGTTGAATACTCAATGAAATGGCTGCAAAGCCTCAGAGAGATAGTAATAGATAATAAACGCTGTCCTGAGACGGCGAGGGAGTTTTTAGACTATGAGTATGAAAGAGATAAAGAGGGCAATGTCATTTCGGGCTATCCCGATAAGGATAACCATAGCATTGACGCAGTAAGATATGCACTCAACAGAGTTTGGAAGCGGAGAGGAAAATAAATGGGATTTATAAATTTTATGAAAGGGCTGATAAGAGGTTTGTTCCCGGTAAAAGATATAAAAACGGCTTTGAATATTGAGCTTGCTCTATCAAATAAAATGCTCGAAAAAATAGAGCTTTGGCAGAAGTGCTATTCCGGTAATGCTGATTGGCTGAATGAGGAAAAAGGCGTTTCAAGCCTTAGGCTTGAGCAGTCGGTTGTCAGGGAGTTTTCAAATATCACGCTTAATGAAATGACGGCAAGCGTTACACTGCCGGCACTTGATGAATTGTTCAACAAAGCGATAAGAAATATAAATATGCACTTACAGAAGGGCTTGGCAACAGGCGCTATGGTCATAAAACCCTTAGGCGAGGATAAAGTGCAGTATGTATCAGCCAATGCCTTTTTACCTGTTGAATTTGATGTTGAGGGACGGCTTATAAAGGTTATTTTCCCTGAAACAAAGAAGTTAAAAGACAAATACTATACAAGGCTTGAATTTCACGATTTGGATTATGAAAAGGGATTGACAATAACTAATAAGGCTTATGTCTCTGCCAGTCCTAATACTTTAGGTAGAGAGATTTCACTTGATACTGTTGCAGAATGGGCAAATCTTGAGGATAATGTGAGTTATCCGCTTATGAAGCGTCCTGCTTTTGGATATTACCGAAATCCGATCGAAAACAACATAGACGGCTCTCATTGCGGTGTATCTGTATTTGATTCTGCTTTGGAGATTATAAGCAAGGCTGATAAGCAGTTCGGTCGGCTAGATTGGGAGTTTGAAAGCGGAGAAAGAGCAGTACATATTGATGAGGCGGTGTTGAAAGAAGACGGCAAGCCTGATAGGCTCAATGAACGGCTTTATGTAGGGCTTGACCTTGGAGCAGATGAGCTTTACAAAGAGTTTTCTCCGCAGTTTAGGCAAAATGATTTAATAGCAGGACTTGAGGAGTATAAACGCAATATCGAGTTTGAAGTAGGTCTTTCATACGGCGATATTTCAAACCCCCAGACGGTCGATAAGACCGCAACCGAGATTAAGTCTGCTAAGAAGCGTAAGTATAATACGGTTTCCGCTATTCAGCAGAATTTAAAAGACTGTTTGGAGGACCTTGTATATGCTCTTGCGTTTTATAACGGAATGGCTACTAAGAAATATGATTTTATATGCGATTTTAAGGACAGTATTTTAGTTGATGATGAAACAGAGCGACAGCAGGACAGAAGCGACGTCAATATGGGAGTAATGAGGCTTGAGGAGTACCGTTCTAAATGGTACGGCGAGCCTATTGAAGAAGCTCTTAAAAATCTGCCTCAGGCAGCGGAGGTGATAGAATAATGACAGCAATTATAATTACGGCAATAATTTGTGCCACTCTAATTATTTTGGTTAAGGAAAGCAAGGGTAAGTAAATGCTAAAGCCTAACGAGATAGAGGCTATTTCAATGGCATTTGACAAGCCTATGAAACAGCTTGAAAATCGTATAATGCAGGATATAGTCCGCCGTATAAAGATAAACGGCGAGATTACACGTTCAGCCGATTGGCAGATAAACAGGTTATATGAGCTTGGACTTGCCAAAGAGGACATTCAGAAAGCCATTCAGGAGCATTTAAACATAAGTGATGATGAGATACAAGAAATGTTTAAAAACGCCGTAGAAAGCGGATATGTTCGTGATAAGGCATTGTATGACAAGGTGGGAAAGTCATTTATTGAGTTCGCTGACAATGAGCCATTACATCAAATGCTTTCTGCTGTGTCTAAGCAGACAAGCGGTGAACTTAAAAATATAACTCAATCGTTAGGCTTTGCTGTAAGACAACCTAACGGAAAGCTAAAGTTTTCACCGATAGCTGACTTCTATCAAAGCACACTAGACAGCGCTATACTTGACATAACAAGCGGAGCATTCGATTATAACACTGTTTTGAAGCGTACAGTCTCTGAAATGACAAACAGCGGACTTCGTACTGTAGATTATGCAAGCGGTTGGAGCAACAGGATAGACGTTGCCGCTAGGCGAGCAGTAATGACAGGCGTCTCTCAGGTTACGGCTAAGGTAAACGAGGACAATGCAAAAGCACTTGGTACAGAACATTTTGAAGTTTCATATCACATTGGAGCAAGACCCTCTCATCAGGAATGGCAGGGCAAAGTTTATACCAAAGAGGAGCTGACTACCGTTTGCGGTCTTGGCTCGGTTACAGGGCTTTGCGGTGCTAACTGCTATCACGATTATTACCCGTTTGTTCCCGGTATATCGGAACGTACATATACAGATGAACAACTTGACAAAATGAATGCAGAGGAAAATACCCCTTGTGAATACGGAGGCAAGCAGTATACAAAGTATGAGGCATTGCAAAGACAACGCAGGCTTGAGACCACTATGCGAGCTCAGAGACAGCAAATAAAACTATTGCAAGAGGGCGGTGCTAATGAGGAGGATATAATCAACGCACGTTGCCGATATCGAGGTACTTCGGCTGAATATGCACGATTTTCAAACGCTATGAATTTACCACAGCAGAGGGAACGAGTAACGGTTGACGGATTAGGCAATATAGGGGTTGGAAAGCTAAAATTAGATTTGACTTCAAAGGATTTTAATGATATAATTCATATGAAAGGTAAGATGTCTAATATAGATGTCCGCAAATGGTATAAATATCATTGTGAACTTATTCCAGACGTAATTGATGAATCTAAACCTATTGAAGAACAAGCAAGAAAGGCTTGCGAGTTAAGAAATCGTTTTAGGTTTCAAGCCCGAGAATTAATGAGCGACCAAAAGGAACGAAAGGTTTTAGATATTAAAGATCCAATTACAACATTTGAAGAAATATTAAAAGATAAAATGGAACGCAAGAAAATGTCAAGAGATGAAGCGATTAAGGATGTTTTGAAAACGGCTAAAAAGACTAGAAAATCAGTAAATAACCAGTTTGGATTGGAGGATTGATTATGTACAAATATGATTATAACATTTGCACAGAAGCTGATAGAGATATATTTATCAAGCAGTGTAAAGCACTGGAAAAACACATCCCAAACTTAGTTAAAGATAAATTGCTTGAAGATGTAGATGGTTCTGAAACACAAATTTATTTTTTAGATGGAAAAGAGATAACTGTTCATAATAGTTACTATATCGGTGCTGTTTATATTAAATCAGAGGTAGAGCTTGAACACTTCTTTGATAATTAATATACCGCTTATACGTTTTGTGTAAGTGGTATTTTTATACCTAAATTTAATAGTTAATTTAAGCACTTGGCTTTAAGCTGAGTGCTTTAATTATGCCTAAAATTAAGGAGTAGCAATGATAGAACTATACTTTAGCTTAAAAACTATAATTACAATATCAGTGATTGTAATTACAATTATTACTTACACTGTTTTTTATTTCTTACATAAATAATGGATATTAGCACATTGATTAATTTCAATGTGCTTTTATTATATTCAAAATTACCTCGCCGGAGGTTTATCCGGCTCAATTTCAACCGCAGACAAAGCGGTATATAAGCTATGTAGAAAGGATTTATTATGAAAAGCATTTTTGACATTCTAACTGAAATCGGAGTTGAAATCCCTGAGGAAAAGAAAGGCGATTTTGACAAAGCCTTTAAGGCAAATTACAAGACGGTTGCGGAGGTTGATAAAATAACTGCAGCAAGGGACAATTACAAGTCTCAGCTTGAAACGGCTCAGACCGCCTTGAAAGAGTTTGAGGGTGTTGATGTTAAAGACCTGCAGGATAAAATCAACAGCCTAACTGCTGACCTCGAGAAGAAGGACACCGAGTACAATCAGAAGGTAGCCGATATGGAGTTTAACTCTGTACTTGACGGAGCGATTACTTCTAGCGGTGCAAAAAATGCAAAGGCGGTAAAGGCACTGCTTGACCTTGAAACCCTGAAAGCAAGCAAAAATCAGGCAGACGACATCAAAACGGCTCTTGAAACAGTAAAGTCGGAAAACGACTATATGTTTGAATCTAAAGAGCCTATTAAAAATCCTGTTAAAGACACGGGAAACACGGGAATTACAGGTGGAGGAACAGAAACACTCAGAGTGGCAATGGGATTGCCGCCTGAAAAAGACTAAAGAAAAGAGGTAATTTATTATGGCAATAGCATTAGCTAAAAATTTCACACCTTTACTTGACGAGGTGTATAAACTAGCGTCAGTAACATCAGACCTTACAGGAGATCCTGCAATGATGAAAGCAGGCGTAAATGCAAATGAAATCAGCTATCCTCAAATCAGTGTAACAGGATTAGGTGATTATGACCGTAACAGTGGTTATACTCAGGGCAATGTTGACCTTGTGTGGAAAACAACCCAGTTTAATTACGATCGTGGTACAAAGATTTCCGTTGACGTTATGGACGATGAGGAAACTTTCAACCTTTCATTTGGCAAAGCAGGAGCTGAACTGATGAGAACTAAGGTTGCACCTGAAGCAGACGCATTTACCTTTGCTACTCTTGCAGGAACAGACGGAATATCAAAGGCAGAGCCTGCTACATTTGCAGACGCTGCAGAATTTCTTAAGGCTTTGTTAGAAGCTAAGAACAAAATGGACGAAGATGAAGTGCCGGAGGACAACAGGATTTTGTATGCAACTCCAACTCTCCTAAATGGCATTATGGCTCTTGATACAACAAAGTCAAGAGAAGTGCTGAATGCTTTTTCCGTAAAGAAGAAAGTACCGCAAAGCAGATTCTATACTGCTATTGATTTGCTTGACGGTAAATCTGGCGGCGAGGAAGCAGGACACTATAAGAAAGCTGAAGGCGGCACAGACATCAACTTTATGATTATTCACAAGCCTGCAATAATCAAATATGACAAACACATTGCTAACGACCTTATAGCTCCTGCAAACAATCCTGACAGCGATTCATATATACTCAAATATCGTAAGTACGGTCTTGTTGACGTATACAAGAACAAGGCTGCTGGTATTTATCTGAGTGCTAAGGCTGCAGAATAGAAAGGAGAGCATTATGAAAACTATAGGATTGATTGTTAAGCCTGAGGCTAAGAAGCCAAAGGAAAATAAACCTGAGGCTAAGAAGCCAAAGGAAAATAAACCTGAGGCTAAGAAGCCAAAGGAAAGTAAGGAATAAAAGGAGTGAATCTAAATGACCGAGCATATCAAATATGTATTTTATAAAACTGAATATCTTATAGGCAGGAAGGCTGTTATTGACGAGGCTTCATTTGCATTTTACATAAGGCAGGCTTTAAAAATTCTAATGAGGTATGCTCCGTCATTATCAAACACCTCCGAGTTGCCGGAGAGTGCTATGCTTTGTGCTTGTGAAATTGCAGAGGTGATTTGCAAAAATGATGAAGCAGAAAGAAAGCACGGAGGAATATCATCAGAGAGTGTTGGAGGCTGGTCTCAAAGTTATGAAAGTTCAGATACTGCTATGCAAAACGAGCAGAAAAAGATAAAGGGTATTGTATATAAGTGGCTTTCAGGAACAGGACTGCTGTATCGTGGCGTTAAGCGTAAAAGGCGGTGTGTATTATGATGATTAATGCAGACTGTACGCTATATAAATACGATAAGGATACTCAAGGATATACCAGACACGAGATAAGAGGAGTTTATTGGCGGTCAAGCCAACAGGCTAATATTTTAAAAAGCGGTCTGACCTCCTGTGACGGTACAACCGTATATATTTACAAAAGTTCAATAAATGGAGACAATGTACCCGAAACACCTCGAAAGGATATGCTTGTAAAGGGTATTGCCGAATTTGAATTTGACAATACCTCTCAGCAAGCAGTTTCAATCAGTATGAAGATGTTTCGTGAGCAGTATCCGCAGTTTGTAACTGTCAGCTCTGTTGATAATATGATGTACGGCGGATTGCCTCACATAGAAGTATCTGCAAAGTAGGTGTCGCTATGGCTGATAGAAAAATTTATGTTGAGACACCACGAGGAAAAATTGTTGATGTGCATCATAAAGATGGAACAATAACAATGGAATTAAAGTGGAATGAGGGGTTTTCAACTCGAATGAACAAGCAGTTTAATAATGCACAGGGCTTCGTTGACAGTGAATGTATACGTCTTATGGGACCTTATACACCAATGCAAAATGGTATTTTAGTAAGGTCTGCATCATTAGGAACAAAAATAGGCAGCGGAGAAATACATCAGGTTGCTCCTTATGCACGATATCTGTACTATGGAAAAGTTTATGGTCCTAACATACCTATATTTGAGAAAGATGGAGAAACTATTTTCGGAATATCTCCTGAAAATGGTCAGCTAGTAGGTTTTTTCAGTCCAAAAGGTATGAAGAAATATCCCACTGGTGCAGATATAAAATATAGTACCTCAAAGCACCAACGAGCAGGCAAGATGTGGTTTGAGCGTATGAAAGCAGACCATAAAGACGCTATTTTAAAAAGAGCAGCAAAATATGCAGGAGGAAATGCGAAAAAATAAATTTTTCGCATTAAATTTGTGCCTTTTAAGCAATAATGTCTCGCTTAAAGCAATGCTTTTGCATTGCACCGGCACAAATTAAAAAAGGTATGGTGATTAAAAATGAATATAATCGAACTTGTAAAGGATATATTATTGCAGTTTTCCAAAATAAACGAGGTATGCAATGATATACATATAGACTTTACTGATGATGTTCCAACTAATTACGGTTTATCCTCAACAGGCGACAGCCTTTTATCTGAGGATTTGCTTGGAAATCAGACTAGACAGCATAATTTTGTCCTGTATGCCGTATATCCGTCAATCAACGATTTTGACCGTATGAGCAATTCGGGAGTTTTGCTAGAGCTTGCTATGTGGCTTGAAAGACAGGCAAATGAACAGGAGATAGAGATAACAATAGGAGATACAACTCTTAAGGGCAGTTTGAAAAAGCTGTCTACAGCAAACGGAATGCTGTATAATATTCCGAATGGAAATTTAAACGACGGGGTGCAATATCAGTTACAGATTATTGCACAATATGAAATTGAAAGCGAGGTTTTTTAAATGGCAGCAGCAAATATAAAAGGTAAGTTAAAGAGAAGTTATCTGCTTCATTATATCGACGCTTCCTTTGGAAGTGAAACACCAAAATGGTTTTTGATAGGCAAGGATATTGAGGATATGTCGGTTGAGCTAAATCCTGACGTTGAAACCACAAAAAATATCCTTGATGAAACATCGGTAAACGACAACGGATATGAGCCGAGTATGTCAGCTGATCCGTACTATGCAAATCCTGATGATGAGATTTATCCAAAGCTCAAAGATATTGCTATGAACAGGAGAACAGGTGACGATTGCAAGACAAAGGTGCTTGAGGTTTTAGTTGACAAAACAGAAGGACCTTATGACGCTTGGACTGAGGACGCTATCGTTAAACCGCAGTCATACGGCGGAGCACCGGGCGGAATTAATATTCCTTTTGATGTTACCTTTAACGGTAATCGTGAGGAAGGTACTGTAACTATCGCTGATAAAGTGCCTAAATTTACAAAAGGTGCAACAGCAATAAACCAGCTAGACAGAGTAGAAGTAGCACCAGAAAAAAACAAATGATAAAGAGCGGATATTCCGCTCTTTTATTTTAGCGTGAGAACGCAGAACGGAGGACTATTATGGCAGAAATACTTAAGTTTAACGATGGATTTAAGGAGTTTGCAGTAAACGGAGATGAAAGCCGTATTGTAAGGTTCAATCCTTGTGATTTTGGTATTTTAGAAAGAATATCAGTTTCACAAAAAAGGCTAGAGGAATTGGAGAAAAAGTATAAGGACGCTGAGGCAAGCGATACTGATGAATTAGGAAAAATCGCCGCTGAATGTGACAGAGAGATAAGAGAAGAGATAAACACTGTTTTTAGCAATGATGTTTGTACTCCTGCTTTTGGAACAGCTAGCTGTTTGTCACTTGCCGGAGGGCAACCTTTATATGCAAATTTCATTGACGCCTTACTTCCTATAGTTAAAAGCTCAATAGATAAGGAAACAAAGCAATCCAAGAAAAGAATTGCTAAATATACAAATGCGGTGAAAAAATGATAGGTATTCTTCCAAAGAGCCTAGATGTAGACGGTCAGGACTATCCGATAAGAAGCGATTACCGTGTTGCTTTGCTTATTTTTGAGGCGTTTGACGATAGAAGTCTTAATATTGCCGAAAAGGTACAGGTATGTGTAGAGTGTCTCTTTGAGGAAGTACCTGACGATATAGAAAAGGCATACGAAAAAGCCTCTTGGTTTTTAGACGGCGGCGATATGCCTAAGTCAAAGAAAGCACCTACAAAGCTAATTGATTGGAAGCAGGATGAGCATTATATATTCTCTGCTATCAATAAGGCAGCAGGAAAGGAAGTAAGGGAGCTTGAATATATGCACTGGTGGACGTTTCTTGGGCTGTTTTCTGAGATGGGCGAGGGTTTATATTCTCAGGTAGTTAATATTCGCAGAAAAAAGGCAAAAGGCAAAAAGCTGGAGAAATATGAGCAGGAATTTTACAGAGATAATAAGGATATTATTGATATTCACCCTGTTTACACTGAGGAGGAAAAGGCGGAAATAGACTTCATAAACGATTTAGTCGGTGAAGTTTGAGTGAAAAGAGGAGATAGGAATTGAGAAGTTAGTAAAGATTAAATGTAAAAAGTGCGGAAAAGTGCTTTTTGAAGCTAAATGTAAAGGGATAATCAGAAAAATTTGTCCCAAATGCAAGAAAGAAAATATATTCAGTTTTAAATAACAGCCGAGCGCACCTAGCGAGCCAGTGGCAGTATGAAAGTTAGGTGATACTATGGCTGTTGATGGCAGCTTAAATTTTAATACTAAAATAGACAGTAAGGGTTTTAACAGGGGAACAACTGCATTAGGGAAATCCTTGAATTTGCTTAAAGGCAAGATGTCGGGCATTTTCAATCCATTCAGCAAGGGTGCTGCAAGTGCTCAAAATTCAATAACAGGACTGAGAAGCTCTTTTATGAGCTTTGCAAAGGTCGCTGCCGGAGCATTTGCAGGCGTAAAGATATTCAACTTTGGCAAAGAAGCTATTGAATCAGCTTCAGACCTTGCAGAGGCACAAAACGTAGTTGACGTTTCTTTCGGTAAATCAACTGAAAAAATGGAGAAATTCGCTGAAACCTGTGTTGAAACCTACGGCATATCAAAGCTGACTGCAAAGCAGACAGGCTCTGTATTTGCCGCTATGGGTTCAGGTATGGGACTGAGCGAGGACGCTGCTACGGATATGGCTGTAGCGTTGACAGGTCTTTCGGCGGATATGGCTTCGTTTTACAATGTCGAGCAGGATATAGCAAGCATTGCGCTTAAATCAATCTATACAGGGGAAACCGAAACCTTAAAGCAGTTTGGTGTTGTAATGACTGAGGCTAATCTTGAAGCATATGCGTTATCTCAGGGTATACAAACATCATATAAAGAGATGTCGCAGGCTGAAAAGGTACAGCTTAGATATAATTACGTTATGCAGCAGACGTCTCTTGCACAGGGCGATTTTGCAAGAACTTCTAACGGCTGGGCTAACCAAACAAGAATGCTTTCTGAGAAGTGGAAGGAGTTTTCTACTGTTATAGGCGGCGTTCTGATGAATGTGTTGCTTCCTGCGGTAAGGAAGTTAAGTCTGAAGATATAGTAAAAGGATTTAAGTATGTTTTACAAATCATAATATCACCATAAAAATCCAATTAAAATGATAATAATAATATATTTTATAAACTTAATCAACAAAACATAAATAATCAAACTTTATTTACAATAGTTTTTTGTTTATTTTTCATATAATCAAGAAAAACCTTAATTCATTTATTTTTATTTTTGACAAGACTTTTACATTAATGCGATATTAGATTTTACTTTATAACTATTATAATAAATTTTGGAAAGCTAAAAGCAATTCCGAAATTTATCATAAAGGAGAAAAATCTATGAAAAAATCATGTGCAAAATTTACAGCCGCGGCAATTTCATTAGTGCTTGCTTTGGGCTGTGGTATGTCTGCATTTGCAGATGTACCGAAGGACGGACAGACCAACGCCGAAAGCTTTGCCGAATATAAAGGCATTACTAACAGTTGGAACAGCTGGAAAGAAAATTGGGAAACGGAAAAAAACGACTGGACAAAAGTGTCAATAACTCCCGGTTCAGACGAAACTGAGCTTAACTTTGCTTGGTATTCAAAAACTAAAAGCGTGACTTTTTCTGTAAGCGCTAACGCCGATATGTCAAAACCGATATATTCAAAAACCCTGAATGGTACAGCAGATGATATTCTTGTTCAAAACGGTAAACAACTCTATGCCTGCAAAACTTCAGTAAAGAATTTAAAGGCGGGTACTTATTATTACCAAATCGGTAATTTAGAAACAACACCTTTTGATGTTCAGGACGTGTCAAAGGGATTCAGCTTTGTTTTCGTAGGAGATCCTCAGATCGGTTCTTCAAATTCGATGAAAAGCAGCAGTGCCAAGGACGAGGAAAGTGCAGACGCGTTTTATTCTGCACAATCGGACGCAGTACGCAATGACGCTTTTAACTGGAGCAATACACTTGACAATGCGCTTCAAAAAGACGAGAACATAGGTTTTGTTCTATCGGCAGGAGACCAGATTCAGTCTAGAACAAAAGACGCACCTGCGGTAAAGACCGACAATACTTATTCCGAAATAGAATATTCAGGTTTTTTAAGTGCATCGGCTCTGAAATCTCTGCCGCTTGCCCCGACTGTGGGTAACCATGACGCTACTCTCGGCAACTACAATTATCACTTTAACACTCCAAATTCCAGCGAGCTTGGCTCTAACGGAATAGTAGGAGGCGATTATTGGTTTACTTATGGAAATGCGTTATTCATTATGCTTAATACACAAGATACCAATACCGCAGAACATAAGCAGTTTATAGAAGAGGCTGTAGCAAAAAATTCTGACTGTAAATGGAGGTTTGTTACACTTCATCAGGATATTTATGGCTCAGCGGAACATTCTAACGAGCCTGAAATTACAAATCTGCGTTATGAGCTTGTACCAATATTTGAGGATAATGACATAGACGTTGTATTTACCGGACACGACCATGCATATTCAAGAAGCTATTTGCTTAACGGAGGAAAAAAGACCGATACCTATTACGATGATAAAGAAGACGAGTACAGCGATATGTTCGACTATGATATTGATGCTGCACCCGACAATAGCTCTGTTTTTCAGGCATATAAACAGGTTCAGGACAATACCGACGATGAAAAGGAACGTGCATATTTAAACTATCTCGAATCAATTCAAGACAAAAATGCTATTAAGAAAACCGACGGAGAATCTGTTGTAAATCCTGAAGGTATTTTATATATGACTGCAAACTCATCATCCGGAAGTAAATATTATGACCTTACCTCCAGAATGCAGGCTTATGTTGCAAGTCGCTGGCAGGAAGATGTTCCTACCCATTCAATAGTAGAAATTACTGATACTTCTTTCACAATCAATACTTATAGAACTGATACCAATGAAAAAATAGATACTGAATTTTCTATAATAAAAACTGATGATACTAATAGCAACGTAGTGTCAGACAGTAAAAATGACAAGCAAAATACTGCTAAAAATACTGCTTCAAAAGGCAATTCTAAATTACAAAACACAACAAAAATCACAAATGATAAGTCTAACGCACAAAAGATAATGAATAAAGTTAAGATAAAGAATCTTACAGTAAAAAGCAACACAAAGAAAAAGATAACTGTTAGTTGGAAAAAGGTAAAAAAAGCAAAAGGCTACGAGATACAGGTATCAAAAAAGAAAACCTTTAAGAAAAAGCTTTTAGATAAGTTTACAAACAAGACGAAAATAACTTTAAAAAAGAAATTAAAAAGCGGTAAAACTTACTATGTACGAGTAAGGGCATATACAACTTATAAGAACAAAAACAACATAACTAAAAAGGTATACAGCAGTTGGGTCAAAAAGGCGAAAAATGTTAAGGTTAAGTAAACTATAAAAGTATTTGGAGAATAAATAAAATGTCGAATGATAAAAAAATATCAGCGGCAGTAGCGGGAAGATGCTGCATCCTAATAGGCTGCATCATCTTCTTTGCTTTTCTATGCCGACTTAACAATATTAATAAAAATTCACTCATTTCTACTGAAGGCAGAAGCTTTGAAAAGGCAAAAGTTACCCGCATTATAACTGACAATTTACAGGAAAGCGGTATTCGTGTGGGGAATCAAACTGTTGAGCTTAAAATACTTAGCGGAGACTACAAGGGAAAACAGGTTACAGCAACAAGTGCGTCTGGATATTTATACGGCGCAGTATGTACTAAAGGACTTATAGTCACTGCAGTAGTTAATGAATCAAACGGCGAGCTTGTAGCATCGGTTTATGGATACTATCGCTCACCTGCCCTTTTAGGACTGGTTGGAGTTTTTCTGCTTACAATATGGCTTATAGGTGGCAAACAAGGTTTTTATTCTGTTATTGGGCTTATATTTACATTTATATGTATTATATTCCTCTTTCTGCCGATGATTTATAAAGGCGTTTCGCCGTGTATTGCGGCAATATTAGTGTCAGTGCTTGTGACTGTAGTAACTATGTATATGATAGGCGGAGCAAGCAGAAAAACTATATCAGCAATAATCGGCACAGCTATGGGTGTTATTATTGCCGGAATATGTGCGCTTATTGCGGGGCATTTAAGCCGAATTACGGGGTACAGTGTCTCTGACGTTGAAAATCTAATTTTTATAGAAGATATGACAGATATCAAAGTCGGCGAACTGATGTTTGCCGGAATAATAATTGCTTCACTTGGTGCAGTTATGGATGTAGGAATGTCGGTTTCATCTGCTATATTTGAAATACACGTCAAAAATCCAGAGCTAACAATTAAGGAACTTTACAAATCGGGAATAAATATCGGCAGAGATATGATGGGTACAATGTCAAACACTCTTATTCTAGCTTTTACCGGTGGTTCAATAAACACTCTTGTTTATATGTACTGTTACGATTATTCAGGTCGGCAGATAATGAATATGAACGATATTGCAATTGAACTGATTCAGGGAATCTCATCAAGCATGGGAGTTGTACTGACAGTGCCTCTGGTATCGTTTATTGCAGCAAGATTAATAAAACTAAAAAACGAAAGAAACTGATAGATGTATCAAGACCGTTTGCAAACTGCCAAAGCACAACTCCCATTTTACCTAACCAAAAACGAAGTAATTCAGGATCAGTGTTAGCAAGGTTGCCAATGATGGTAAAGATACCTTTTCGTCTTAGCTTTGTATGAGTAGCTCTGCCCACATAAAGCAATTCATTAACTGGCAAAGGCCAGACAATTTCTTTAAATCGGTTGCTTTCAATAACAGTTGTTGCATCAGGCTTTTTCATATCAGAGCTAAGTTTAGCAAAAATCTTGTTAAATGTTTATTTTAGTATTAAGTAGTTCGATTAAAAAGTTTATGTTTAAATTAATATAGAATAAGTATTAACTTTAAATACTTACGCCTGTTTCCTAGTATTGTTGCGATGATTCAAAAAATAAATATTAACTTTTATGCTTTGATTTTTTTGCAAATAGGTTGGGGGATTTCTGTGGTTTTTCATGATTCATTGACTTTTTCGAAGCAATAGTGTATATTAATTGACAGAGGTCAAGCACTTATCTTGCTCTTATAAACGGATATTTGTGGGAGTTGTTAATATGACAAATTGGAATGCGGAACAGTATAGTAAATTTAAGAGCGAACGGACTTTACCTGCTATTGATTTAGCTAATGCGATCACACATGAAAATATTCAAAGTGTTCTGGATATTGGGTGTGGTATCGGTAATAGCACTGCAATTTTGAAAAACAGATTTCCGAAAGCTAAGATCATCGGAATAGATAGCTCGGACGATATGCTTGATATGGCAAGAAAAAATAACCCCAATATAGATTTCATTAAATTGGATGCTGAAAAGGAACTTCAAAATATCAACTCTCATTTTGATGTTGTTTTTTCAAATGCCTGTATTCAGTGGATACCTGATCACAAGCAGTTACTTAAAAACCTTATGCAGCTATTGAATGCTAATGGTTTACTTGCGATACAGATACCTGAACAATCTAAGCACCCAATGCATAATGTATTTAAGACTGTATCAGAATCAGATAAATGGAAAAACAAGATTACTATCTCAAGAGAATTTTATACTTTGAAAGAAGAGGAATATTTTGATGCTCTTTCTGAAATTTCGTGTAATTTTCGTATATGGGAAACTATTTATTTTCATAAGATGCCATCACATGAAAGCATTGTTGAATGGTACAAAGGTAGTGGATTGCGTCCATTTCTTGATCAACTCAACAATATCGATAAAGAGGAATTTGAACGGGATATTTTAGATAAAGCTAAAAATACATATCCTGTTCAGCAGAACGGGCAGATTATATTCAGGTTTCCAAGACTGTTTTTTATTGCGGAAAAATATGATTTTTAGCAATTGCCAAAAAAACCGATTAGCATTGTACTAATATTTCTCGGTGCTGATTTTGAAAAGCCTAATGCCATTTGAACTCACAAGTCCAATTGGCGTTGATTTATATCGAAGAGGAAGTTTTCGGTTTTCAAAATATGATATAATTATAACTCAAATAAAAACGAAATAATTTACGGTTTTGATTTTAATTTTTCAGGTGAAAATTCAAGTCCATATCGGAAAAATCTTTTGCTAAGTGTCTACACCGGCGAGCCGCCGGAGCCTGTTCGCGTTTCACATTTTGTGGAACGTGAATTTTTCATATCTCACATTAGCGGTGCAACAATTTGTCAATTATTACAAAAGTATAACACCGCCCTATTTTTAGGGCGGTGTTTTTTACTGCTTAGATGAACGCTTCTTTAAATGCGTTTTTTATTGAGTATGTACCGACAATTTTCATACTGTATTTTGACGTATCAATGCCTTTTAGTGAGCTTTTGGGAACAATACATTTTTCAAAGCCCAGCCGTTCAATTTCAGAAAGACGCTGGTTAATGTGGGATATGCTTCTTAATTCTCCGCCAAGACCGATTTCACCGAGAGCTATCAGCTTATCGGGGATAACTTTGTCGGTAAGGCTTGAATATAGAGCCAGTGCTATTGATAGATCGGCGGCAGGCTCGTCCAGTCTCAAACCGCCTACTATATTCATAAAAACATCTAGGTTGCCGAAGTAAAATCCTAGACGTTTTTCCAAAACAGCAATTATTATCGACATTCTGTTATAATCAAAGCCAGTTGAGGTTCGTCTTGGTGAGGCAAATCCGCTTTTCGCAACAAGTGCCTGAACCTCTGCCATAATCGGTCGGGAACCTTCCATAACGCAGGCAACACAACAGCCCGACACGTTTACGGGACGCCCCGATAAAAGCATCATTGACGGGTTATCAACCTCAAGAAGACCTTTGTCGGTCATCTCGAAAACGCCAATTTCGTTCGTTGAGCCGTATCTGTTTTTAACTGCTCTTAAAATACGATAAGACATATTTCTCTGCCCCTCGAAGTAAAGCACGGCATCAACGATATGCTCCATAACCTTAGGACCTGCGATAGCACCGTCCTTGTTGACATGACCTACAATAAAGAACGGGATCTCCTCAGATTTTGCAGTCCTCATAAAAAGGTTTGTACATTCTCTGACTTGCGTTATGCTTCCCTGAGAGGAGGATATAGCCGATATATTCATAGTCTGAATGGAATCTATGATAACTATATCGGGTTTTTCCTTTTTTACAGCGTCGCATACTGCCTCTGCATCGGTATGAGCAAGCAGGTACAGATTGTCGCTCAGCACGTCAAGACGTTCCGCACGCATTTTTATCTGGCGCATAGATTCTTCGCCCGAAACGTAAAGCACAGTTTTATTTTGGCAAAGAGTTTTGCAGATTTGCAATAGAATAGTCGACTTTCCTATTCCCGGCTCACCGCCCAAAAGAACAAGCGAGCCCTTTACAAGTCCCCCTCCGAGAACCCTGTCAAGCTCAGAAAGCCCTGTACTGTATCTTACCTCGTCAAAGCTGCCGTCGATCTCGTTTATCGACCTTATACCGCCTGTTATGTCGGCTGTTTTTTTTGTTGTGTTTCTGCCCGATTTTACAACAGCGGCAGTTGTTTCTTCAAAGGTGTTCCACTCGCCGCAGCTGGGGCATTTTCCGTTCCACTTTGAGCTTTCATACCCGCAGTTTGAACAGACATAAACCTGTTTTAAATTAGCCATAATGACCTCCGTTTTATCTATAATTGTTTTTTATTATACAACTTTATTTGTACAATAATCTGTACAGTAATAATCTGCTTTTTACTTCATATTAAAATCTATATAAAATAAGTTTTTTAAGGGAAGCCCTCTCTTGCAGGGCTTCCCCTCTTTAAAAATAGTCCACTGGACTATTTTTAAATTCACCCTTTTCGGAGCGCACTCCGTAAGGAATTTCGCTGACAGTTCGTCAGCGACAGGGCTCCGCCCTTGACCCGCAAGCCTTTTGAAAAAGGCTTGAGCGAAAACTTTTAATTAAGATAAATATATTATATTATTTTTATAAAACTATATAAATATATTATATTATTTTTATAAAGCTATTGCAATATCAGCAGGAAAATAAATAGAATAAAATTGCATTTGTAAATTTTCACGATATATGCTACAATATGTGTAAGAAACAATAAAGGAAGTGTTATTATGTCTGCATTATTCGGACCTGCCGGAAACAGCGACAGTTTTTCAGTTAAATATAAAAGCTCTGTTGACGCTCCGAAGTTTATAAAAGAGCTTGGTATAGACGCTTATGAATATCAGTGCGGAAAGGGAGTTAGGGTATCCGACAATACGGCTTTTGCTCTTTTTGAAAACGCAGAGAAATTCGGAATAAAGTTATCACTTCACGCACCGTATTTTATATCTCTTTCAAGCATTGAAAAGGAAAAGCGTGATAACAGCATAAATTACATACTTCAAAGCGCAGACGCTGCTAAGCGGATCGGGGCAGACAGAATTATAGTCCACGCAGGCTCGTGCGCAAAAATAACCCGTGAGGAGGCTTTAGAGCTTGCTAAAGATACGCTAACCCGTGCGAGGTCTGAGGTAGTATCAAAAGGGCTGGGCGATATACATTTTTGCCCTGAGACAATGGGAAAGGTAAATCAGCTTGGTAATCTGGAGGAGGTTCTGGAGCTTTGCTCCTTAGATGAGACTTTTATTCCGTGCATTGATTTTGGTCATCTGAATGCAAGAACATTTGGAGGGATAAAGGGAAAAACAGAGTATGAGGGGATTCTTGATAAAATTGAGAATAAGCTAGGAAGCGACAGACTGAAAATATTCCATAGTCATTTTTCAAAGATAATGTATACAGAGCCGGGCGGTGAGAAAAAGCATCTAACGTTTGAGGACGATATATACGGACCTAAGTATGAACCACTTATGGAGCTTGTTGCTAAGAAGAATTTGTCCCCGACATTTATCTGCGAAAGTGCAGGAACTCAGGCAGAGGACGCTTTGATGATGAAAAAGTATTATTTGTCAGTATTGAATTAATTTGAGAAACGGTGATTTGAATGAAAAAAGTATTAGTTATACACGGTCCTAACCTGAACCTTTTGGGAGAGAGGGAACCCGGGATTTACGGTACGGACAGTTTTGATAACATTAATAACGAGATTATGCAAAATGCAAAAGAGCGAGGCTTTGACTGTGAGATATTCCAGTCAAACCACGAAGGAGCAATAATTGATAAGCTTCACGAGGCGAGAAAAGTATTTGACGGAATTGTGATAAATGCAGGAGCATATACTCATTATAGCTATGCAATAAGAGATGCAATTTCCGCAATAAAAATACCTGTGGTCGAGGTGCATCTTAGCGATATTCACTCCCGTGAGGTGTTCAGGTCGAAGTCTGTGATTAAAGACGTTTGCATAGCCCAGATTTCAGGATATGGCAAGAAAAGCTACTTCTTGGGTCTTGATGAATTGAAAGCGGTTTTTGAAAAGGGAGATCATTTTGACTAATATTGAAAAATTACAGTCTAAAATCAGTGATTTCTGCGACTGTGCAATAATAACCTCAGATGTGAACAGACGTTATTTTACCGATATGAAGTCTTCGGCAGGAACGGTTTTGATTTTTCCGAATAACGCATATTTGATAATAGACTTTCGTTACATAGAAAAGGCAAGAAAAAAGGTCAAAACCTGTGAGGTTATAGAACAGCAGAGGCTTTTTCATCAAATAAATAGTCTGTTAAAAAAACACGGAGCAAAAACTATCGCAATTGAAAGCGACTATTTAACAGTCAGCGGACTTATTGATTTTAAGGCAAATCTCAAGGGTAAGATAAGGGCAGATAAGGAGTTAAGCCGACTTATTACAAGTCTGCGGACAGTTAAAAGCGATGATGAGATTTTGAAAATCCAAAAGGCGCAGAGAATTGCCGAATCGGCTTTTGACGATATTTTAAAATTTATAAAGGTCGGCAGAACCGAGCGAGAGATAGCATTAAGACTTGACAGCCTTATGCTTGAACACGGTGCGGAGGCGATGTCGTTTGAAACAATCGTTCTGTCTGGTAAGAACACTTCAATGCCGCACGGAGAGCCGAGTGATAAAAGGGTTGAGTTCGGCGACTTCGTTTTAATGGATTTCGGAACAGTTTATGACGGCTATCACAGCGATATGACAAGAACGGTCTGCGTGGGCGAATCGACCGACAAACAGCGAAAGATTTACGATATAGTTTTAACTGCGCAGAGAGAAAGTATAAAGCGTGCAAAAGCAGGTATAAGAGGAAGTCAACTTGACAGCGTTGCCCGTGATATAATAACTAATGAGGGATACGGCGATTGTTTCGGTCATTCGCTAGGGCACGGCGTTGGTCTTGAAATTCACGAGTATCCGAACGCATCTCCTAATTCTGATTGCGAGCTTTTGAAAAACTCTGTTCTGACGATTGAGCCGGGAATTTACATCGAAGGCGAATTCGGAGTGAGAATTGAGGATTTTGTTGTGCTTAAAGAGGACGGCTGCATAAACCTAACAAAAGCGCCGAAAGAACTGATTATATTATAGTTTATTTTAGGGGTTGCAATTATAATAAATATTTGGTATAATAACATAGATATGTGGATTTTAATAATTTTATTGAATCTCAGAATTTAAAAATGATAACAATTTGGAGGATAAATTTATGGTAACAGCAGGAGATTTCAGAAACGGAATGACTTTTGAAGAAGACGGCAACGTAATGCAGATAGTTGAGTTCCAGCACGTTAAGCCGGGAAAGGGCGCTGCATTTGTAAGAGCAAAGGTAAGAAATGTTATTACAGGCTCGGTAGTTGAGAAAACTTATAACCCGACAGCTAAGTTCCCGACAGCTTTTGTTGAAAGAAAGGATATGGAGTATTCTTATACAGACGGTGATTTGTACTATTTTATGGATCCTGAGACATATGAACAGCTTCCTATAGATGCGTCTGAGCTTGGAGATAACTTCAAGTTTGTCAAAGAGCAGATGATTTGCAAGGTTCTATCATACAAGGGTACTGTATTCGGCGTTGAACCTCCTAACTTTGTTGAGCTTGAGGTTACTGCAACTGACCCGGGATTTAAGGGCGACACTGCAACTAACGCTACAAAGCCTGCGACTTTGGAAACAGGTGCAGAGATCAAGGTTCCGCTGTTTATTGAAATAGGCGATAAGATAAGAATTGACACAAGAACAGGCGAATATATGGAAAGAGCTTAGCATAAAAAAGCTAAGCCTATCTGAAATAAAAATAAAATATTAAGTTTCAGGGGGTGGTGAAATTCCACACCGGTGGTTAAAGTCCACGAACAGAGATAACCTCTGCCGATTTGGTGAAATTCCAAAACCGACGGTTAAAGTCCGGATGGAAGAAACGACAGTATTTTTGTGATTATACAAAAGCAAACCTCTGAGCATTATGTTCAGAGGTTTTTTCTGGTGTTTCTCCCGAATGATTTTAGGAGAATTGCCTAAGGCGTATCTTAGGCAAGCATATATTTTATAATCAGAAAGGAATGACTTATATATGTCAAACACAAGAAACAACCATTTAAAAAAGCTATCCGTAATGGGCTTATTTATTGCATTGGGGTACATATGTCTTTTTGTATTCCGCTTTAGAGTACAGTTTTTGACTCTCGATTTTAAAGATGTGTTTATCACTCTTGCAGGCTTTATTTACGGACCTGTTGCTGCAGTTACGATAGCGTTTATTGAAGCGATCTTAGAGCTTATCACTGTTTCAAGTACAGGCTTTTGGGGTGCTATTATGAATTTTGCCGGCAGTGCAGCATTTGCATTAACCGCTTCTCTAATTTATAAGTACAATAAGAGCTTCAAAGGTGCAATAATTGCTCTTGTTTCTGCGGTGTTTTCAACAACAGCAGTAATGATGCTGGCTAATCTCTTAATTACGCCTATATATACTCATACCGACGTTAAAACGGTTACAAGTATGATTTTACCTTTGCTGCTTCCGTTTAATCTTATTAAAAGCATACTTAACGCAGTCTTTACATTTATACTTTATAAACCTGTTTCTCAGGCTTTGAGGTCAATGAATATTCTGCCAAAATCAGAAAACAAGTTTGCACTTAATAAACGCACGGTATGCGGGATCATTGCAGCTTGTGTTATTTTAATTATTTCAGTTGTGGTAATGATAGTGTTGCTTGGCGGAGATTTTGAATTTGTAAAGCACAGATAATTAGCATATCAATATTACTGTTATATTTGCATAATTCACGTTCGGTATCTTTCTGAGCGTGAATTTTTTTAATAAAAATCACGCACCAATTAGTGCGTGAAGTTTAAAAGCGTTATTTATGTTCAATTTCATTAGCCTCTTCTACACTCGGAATATCAAGTGCATTAAGCTCTTCGACAGTAAGTGGTTTTTTATCACGTTTAGTTTTATAAAGATGTTCGATATCGTTTTTATAATAATCGGTCGAAACAGGGAGACTTTTCTTTCTCAGCCTTTTTTCAATTGAATCTCTTGAAAGACTGTATATTACAGCAAATGTAGGAACAGATAATATCATTCCTACAAAGCCGAACAAACCTCCGCCGACTAAAAGCGAAATCAATACCCATATTGCAGGAAGCCCTGTTGATTCGCCGAGGATTCTCGGGCCTAAGACGTTGCCGTCAAACTGCTGGAGTAAAATAACGAATATAATGAATGGTATCAGCTTTTTAGGGTCAACAAGAAGTACAAGAAGTCCTGTAGGTATTGCACCGATAATAGGACCGAAAAACGGTATTACATTAGTTATTCCGATTATAACTGCGATCATTATTGCATAAGGTATTTTAAGTATTAGAAGAAGCGGAGCGGCTATTAGACCGATAATGAGCGAGTCTAAAACTTTACCTGTTATAAAACTTCCGAATACATTGTGGCTTTTTTTAGATACTTCAAAAATCTTTTCGCATTTTTTTCTTGAGAAGTTTGCAAGAAGGATTTTCTTAATCTGTGCCAGCAGATTATCCTTACTGCAAAGGAAGTATATCGAAACGATAACGCCAATTACGAAATCCTTCAAAAAGCCCAGAAAACCCCATGCTCCCGAAACAAGATTGTTGAGCACAGGTTCTGCTCTTTTGACCAGATCAGCGGCATTGGTTGAATATTCGCTGATTTTATCTGAAATAAAAGCGTAGATTTTAGGATGATCGGAAAAGAGAGATTTTGCGTAATTCTGAAGCTGGGTGAACATATTTGAGAGATTGTCAAAAATTTCAGATACGCTGTTAATAATAGCAGGAATGATTATAGACATAACGCCCAGTATGAACGCTATAAATAAAAGCTCGACTATTGCTACAGAAATCGCAGTGGACAGACGTGGCATCTGTTTTTTTGCAAAAAACCGTTTTTTCAAAAGACCGTTTATACCTTTTGCTATAGGGTTTAATATGTAGGCAATTGCAAAGCCCCAGATAATTGGCATAAATATATCGGCAATTTTACTTAAAACTTTGAGAATAGTGGAAAATTTAAACACAGCTATTGCCATTAAAAATCCAATAGCCAGAACAATAAGAACATATGCCGCAATGGTATTATATTTTTTATTAGAATAAAATTTCAATGCAATTCCTCCGCAATTCTATGTTGAACATTTTAGTTTACAAGGCTTTTAATAAATTATACACTAATATATTTTAAAAATCTATAGTATTTAAGAAAATAATTTTTCATTTTCGTTAAAAAAGCCTTTAAATATTGCCAAGATTATGTTATAATTATTTTAATTATTTTTAGATTATAAGCAGTTTTATAAGCATATGTAAATTAGTATTGTTTAAAGATCAGGAGGTTTAACAGGCTCGATGAGCAATGAGAATTACATAAATCTTAAAAGAAAAGCTCTGGAAAAGTATTTTGAGAAAATGAATCCCGAACAGAGAAAGGCAATTTTTAAAATAAAAGGTCCTGTTTTGATTTTAGCCGGAGCAGGAAGCGGAAAAACTACTGTTTTAGTCAATCGCATAGCAAATATGATTTATTTCGGAAACGCTTATAACAGTGATGAGACGTTGTTCACTGAAAAAGAAGCTGAGTTTTTAAAGAAATATGCAGACGGTTTGGAAACTGACGGTCAAAGATTAAAGGAGCTAGTTGCTTCAGGCACTATAAACCCATGGAATATACTTGCCATTACCTTTACAAACAAGGCAGCAGGGGAATTAAAGGAACGTATTGCAAATATGCTGGGCGATGCAAGCGAAGGACTTACTGCCGCAACATTTCACTCAGCCTGCGTGAGAATTTTAAGACGCGAGTGTGAAAGAATAGGCTTTACTAATAGCTTTACTATATACGACAGCGACGATTCCCAGAGAGTTATGAAATCATGTTTGCAGGAGCTTGATATTTCTGACAAGATGTTTCCACCAAGAATGGTTTTGTCTGAAATCTCACGTCAGAAGGATATGATGATAACTCCTACAGAATATGAAAACCAAAATCAGACAGATTTTCGAAAATCAACTATTGCAAAGCTGTATAAGCTGTATCAGCATAAGCTGATGACCTCAAATGCTATGGATTTTGACGATATAATCTGCCATACGGTAAGGCTTTTTGAAGAAAATCCTGATGTTTTGGATCACTATCAGAATTTATATAAATACATTCTTGTTGACGAATATCAGGATACGAATATGGTACAGTATCGTCTTGTGTCAATGCTTTCGATGAAATATAAGAACCTTTGCGTTGTCGGCGACGATGACCAGAGCATCTATAAATTCAGGGGAGCGACTATTGAGAATATTCTCTCCTTTGAAAATCAGTTTGACGATTGTACGGTTATAAGGCTTGAACAGAATTACCGTTCTACGCAGAATATTCTGACCTGTGCAAATGAGCTTATCAAAAACAACAAGGGCAGAAAGGGTAAAAATCTTTGGACGGCAATGGGCGACGGGGACAAGGTCAACGTATATAACGCAAACAATGAGAGAAATGAAGCAAGATATGTTGCCGATACTATTCTTTCAGGGATAAAAGAGGGCAGAAGGTATAACGAATACGCAGTGCTTTACCGAATGAACGCTCAGTCTAACGCTATTGAGCAGGCGTTTGTTCAAAGCGGAATTTCTTATAAGATCATCGGCGGTCAGAAGTTTTTTGATAGAAAAGAAATAAAGGATATTCTTTCATATTTTGCGGTTATTAATAATCAAAATGATATTTTAAGATTAAGGAGAATTATCAACGAGCCTAAACGTTCTATAGGTAACGCAACCGTTACGGCTTTAGAGCAGATCGTTTCTGACCTTGGGATCTCTCCGATTGAGGTTATGAAAGAAAGCGAGAGTTTGCTTCCTCTTGCAAGAAAGGCAAGTGTTTTAGTGCCTTTGGCGCAAATGTTTGAACATCTCACTGATATTTCTGAAATAGTTTCTTTGGAAGAGCTTTTAGACGAGCTTTTGGAAGTATCGGGGTATAGGGCTTTCTTGAAATCTCAAGGCGATGAGGGCGAAATGCGTCTTGAAAATATCGAGGAGTTAAAGTCGACGATGATAAAGTATTCTGAGGAGGCGGAAGAACCCAGTTTGTCAGGCTTTCTTGAGGAAATCTCGCTCTTTACCGATGTTGATAACTTAGACCAAGACGGCGATTATGTTGTTATGATGACAATGCACTCGTCAAAGGGACTTGAGTTCCCGACGGTTTTCGTTGTGGGAATGGAGGAAAATATATTCCCGTCGCAAAGAAGTTTGGAGAGCGATGCGGAGATCGAGGAGGAACGCCGCTTAGCGTATGTTGCAATAACAAGGGCAAAAAGAGAACTTTATCTTTCTCACAGTAATCAGAGAATGCTGTTCGGTATGACAAACCGAAACAGAAAATCCTGTTTTCTTGAAGAACTTCCCAAAGAGCTTCTTAACGAGGAGAGCGAGGGCTTAATTCAGCAGTCGGATTTTGAACGTGAGTACAGCGATGTGAAATTTGATTCAGGTATGTCGCTTCAAAAGCAGCTTGCTTTTAAAAAGAAAACCGAAACCAAAACAGCATCCGACCAGAATTTTGAGGTAGGAAACAGAGTTCTGCATAACATTTTCGGCGAGGGAACTGTTCTTTCCGCTAAAAGAATGGCAAACGACACAATGCTTGAAGTTGCTTTTGATACAAAGGGAACAAAAAAAATTATGGCGAATTTCGCAAGGCTAAAAAAATTATAACCGGCGTGCCGCCGGAGGCACTGCCGCCTTTGGGAAGTTTGATGAATGTAATAGTTTGAACAACGGCGGGCTTTCATTTGCAAGCAAGGATAAAAAACTATAGTTGGCGAGCCGCCGGAGGCACTGCCTGATTAGAAGTTAGATATTAGAAGCAAGAGGCAAGACCGGTGGAGCTGCCGGAGGCACTTTCGCCTTTGGGAAGTTACTTTATTTAATTTATAATAAAAGAGGAAATACCATTATGAAAAAGTTTTATGTAGAGCTTAAAAAGGTAGTTGACGATTCATATTATATTGAAATCGGGCACGATCTCATTGACACACTTGTAAGGGATATTAAAAACGGACTAGTTCCTAGTGCTAAAAGGTATGCGGTCGTTACTGACAGCAATGTAAAAGGTCTTTATGCAGACGTTGTTTTAGAGAGTCTTAAAGAAGCAGGTATGAAAGCGGATTTGTTTGTTTTTCCTGCGGGAGAAAAATCGAAAACCCGTGAGACTAAGGCAAAAATCGAGGACGAGATGCTGAGTTTAGGTTGCCGCAGAGACTGCTGTGTAATAGCGGTCGGCGGAGGAGTTGTTACCGATCTTGCAGGTTTTATCGCAGGCACTTTCGGCAGAGGGGTACCTTTTATAAATTACGCTACAACTCTTTTGTCTGCGGCAGACGCATCTGTTGGCGGTAAGACTGCTGTTGACACTCCTCTTGCTACAAATCTTATCGGTCTTTTCAACCAACCTGAGAGAATCTACATAGATATAGACGCATGGAAAACTCTCCCTAAAAGAGAGCTTTCAAGCGGTCTGGCTGAAACGATTAAGCACGCTATATTAGCGGACAATGAATTCTTCTGTTATTTAGAAAATAATATTGAAAAGGTATTTGATTTTAACACCGAAGTCTGCGAGCATATTGCAGAAAAAAACTGCGAAATCAAATATCAGGTAGTTATGAAAGACGAGCGTGAAAAGGGTCTTAGAGAAATTCTCAATCTTGGGCATACAGTGGGGCGGGCTATCGAAACTGTAAGCGATTACAGACTTCTTCACGGAGAGGCTGTATCTATCGGTCTTGTTGCAGAGGTGAAATTGGCAAAATCTCTGGGACTTGCAAGCGATGACGACGAAAGCAGAGTTATTAGTTTGCTTAAAAGAGCAGGACTGCCGATTACAATTCCTGATTACATAGACAAATGCGAGCTTGTTAAAAAACTCTACACCGATAAAAAGGTAAGGGACGGTAAGCTGAGATTTGTTATACAGGACGGTATCGGTAAGATAAAAGAGTTTGATGATGGTAATTTTGCTAAGGAGATCGCCGAAGAAGATATAGCAAAAATAATTTATAGCGAGTGATCTGCAGCTCAAAGGAGGAGTTATAATGGATATAAAAATCACACCATCAATTTTAAAGGGCAATGTAAGAATACCTCCGTCAAAGAGCGTTGCACACAGGCTTATAATTGCAGCATGTCTTGCTGACGGAGAAAGTGTTATATCTAATATTTATATGTCGAAAGATATTACAGCAACTATCGAGGCTATGAAAGCGTTAGGAGCTGAAATAACCGCATTAGGGGACGGAAACGGCTTATATACATTAAATGTTAAAGGAATTACAAAGCCTGTTGAAAATGCCGTAATTGACTGTAACGAGTCAGGCTCTACGCTGAGGTTTCTGATACCTGTTGCATCTGTTCTAGGTGTTGATACGACCTTTTTGGGCAGGGGAAGGCTTCCGCAGAGACCTATTACGCCTTATCTTACCGAGATGGCCAAAAACGGGGTGGAGTTTGATTATAACAACACAATGCCGTTTTCTGTTTCGGGAAAGCTAAGGGCAGGAGACTACAAAATTGCAGGAGATATATCCTCGCAGTTTATAACAGGACTTTTGCTGGCTTTGTCTGTTGCAGAGGGTGAAAGCAAAATAATTTTAACATCACATCTTGAATCAAGACCTTATGTTGATATAACTATTGACTGCTTAAATAAATTCGGCGCACAGATCAAGGAAACACCGAACGGTTATACAGTCAGGGGCGTGAAGGCTCTTAAACCTCATAATGAAGCGGTCGAGGGAGACTATTCGCAGGCGGCATTCTTCTGTGTTGCGAACAGTCTGGGCTGTGACATAAATATCGAGGGATTAAATGAAAATAGTGTTCAAGGCGACAAAAAGATTATTGAAATATGCAATGAAATAGTGTATAATTCAGATGAAAATGAACTCAAGCCCTTTGACATTGACTGTTCGGACATACCCGACCTTGTACCTATTCTGGCGGTTTTGGGAAGTTTTTGCAAAGGTGTGTCGTACATAAGAAACGCCGCAAGGCTGAGAATTAAAGAAAGCGACCGTTTGTCGGCTATATCAAATGCTTTAAACGCAGTCGGCGGAAAGGTCAAAGAATTAAAAGACGGGCTTGAAATCACAGGAGTTGATTACTTGACTGGCGGTGAGATCGACTCTTGCAACGACCACAGAATACCAATGGCTATGACTGTAGCGTCGGTCAAATGTAAAGGCGGCATTATAATAAAAGGTGCGGAATGTGTAAGAAAATCTTATCCTGACTTTTTTGAGGTTATTAAATCTCTCGGAGGAGCTGTTGAGACAATAGGCTAGGTTTGGCAAAATAAAGGATGATAAATAATGGATTATATTACTTATATCAGAGGCAAGGTCGGTCATGAAAAAATATTTCTTGATGCGGCGTGCATAATTCTGGAAGATAACAGCGGCAGGATACTTCTCGGCAAAAGAGGCGATACGGGGAAGTGGGGTCTGCCGGGCGGAATATCAGAACTTGGCGAGTCTTTAGAAGAAACAGCATTACGTGAGCTTTACGAGGAAACAGGTCTTATAGCTGAGGTTGACAGACTTATAGGTATTTATTCAAAATATCATGTTGAATTTTCCAGCGGAGATAAAGCCCAGTGTATAGTTACTGCTTTTAAAGGTCATATAACCGGCGGAAATCAAATGTGCGATGGAGTGGAAACTTTGGAACTTAGATATTTTGGAAAAGATGAACTTCCTGAAATATCTCATAAGCAGCATTATGATATTATTCAAGATTATTTTAGCGGAAAAACAGGTGTTTATAGGTAACAAACAGCTGCGCTTTTGTGGGTTGGCTGATGAGTTATCATATTAAATATAGGAGGAAGCATAAATGGCATCAATTTGGAATCACAACATCAATTTATCTATTTTCGGGGAGAGCCACGGACCGGCTATCGGCGTAGTGATTGATAACCTGCCGTCAGGCGAGCATATTGATATGAACGCTCTTATGTCGTTTATGGCAAGGCGAGCTCCGAAGAAAAACAAAACATCTACTCAAAGACGTGAGAAGGATATGCCTCAGATTATGTCGGGGCTTTATAATGATAAAACAACGGGAACACCACTATGCGCATTGATTCAGAACACAGACCAGCACTCGAACGACTATTCAAACCTGTCTAAGCTGGCACGTCCCGGACATGCTGATTACACAGGTGCTGTTCGTTACAGCGGATTTAACGACGGACGCGGCGGCGGACATTTTTCGGGCAGGCTTACTGCACCTTTGTGCTTTGCAGGGGCAGTTGCAGGTCAGATTCTTGAACGCAGAGGGATTTATACGGGTGCACACATTTTAGAAATACACGGAATTAAGGATAAATCTTTCGACCCTATTACCACTTCAAGAGATGAAATTAAGTCAATCAGAGAAAAGGAATTTCCAACTCTTGATGATAAACAGGGCAGGCTTATGATAAAAGACATTGAAAAGGCAGGCAAGTGTTTAGACTCTGTCGGCGGAATTGTGGAGTGTATTTCTATAAATGTTCCGGCAGGAATTGGCTCGCCTATATTTGAGGGTCTGGAAAACAGCATTGCGTCATTGATTTTCGGTATTCCTGCTGTTAAGGGTATCGAGTTCGGAGTAGGGTTCAACTGTGCCAAGATGCTCGGAAGTGAAAATAATGACGAGTTTTATGTTGACGAGCATGGTCATGTTGTTACAAGAAGCAACAATCACGGAGGTATTCTCGGCGGTATTTCTTCGGGTATGCCGGTAACGCTGAGAGTTGCATTCAAGCCTACGCCTTCAATTGCACAGCCGCAGAAAACTGTAGATTACAGTTCTCTGACAAACGAGACTATAAAAATCAAGGGCAGACACGATCCGTGCGTTGTGCCTCGTGCTGTTCCGTGTGTTGAGGCGGCAGTGAATATTGCATTGCTTTCGCATATGCTTGACTATCCTAACTTTTAGTCTATGAAAGGTATGCCTTTTAAAGAAAGGGCATGGTGATTATATGGATAAGAATTTTGAAAAATATCTTCAGCCTAATATGATGAACTTGCAGGACAAATATGCAATAAAGATTCTGATTTGTTATTTCTTACGTCAGATAAACAGACCTATCACGCCTAATCAGCTTGCTGAGATTGCGACTTCTGACGGTATAGTGAATTATTTCACCTATGCAGAAACGGTAGAGGAAATGCTAAGAGATAACATGATGAGTCTTGAAGCAGTTGATGAAGTCAATTATTACGTTCTTTCACAGGAGGCATATGAGGCAGCGAACGAATTTAAAGGGATTGTTCCAAAGAGCTTTAGGGATAAGATCATTTCGTCGGGGCTGAAGTTTTTTGCAAAATTAAAGGACAGCAATATTATTGCAGAAGTCAAAGAGGTTGAAAAGGGAGCAGAGGT
>CANRAO010000001.1 GCA_947628615.1 uncultured Clostridia bacterium | reverse complement strand
AACATCTATGAGCTGATATATAAAAGCCATTAACTTTTGTTCAAAAGTCAATGGCTTTTTATTATTAAAGGAGACGGTTAGGGTATGCAGTTTTTATAATATAATATAAAAATCTTTTTTAGTTTATTATAGATATTTTACTGTCTTTCCCGCCCCTCACTTACAAGATAATTGTAGTTTTTATATAACGGAGGACAATATATAACTCGTTTTCCGTTACGTTTAGCTCGTATAAAAACTTTTCCTATTCGTTTTTCAATCCTAGGAATTAGCTGTTTTCCGACATTCACACTACTTATATGCAAACTGTGATATGTAGTATTCAAAATGTCCGCAATTTGTGCAGCGGTTATCGGATTCCATTTTGATTGATTTGCTTTTGTGTCAAATAACGTCATAAATTCATCTTCTCCGTTAATCAGAGTTTCAAAATCTTCATTGCTACGGTTAACTATGTCCTGTTCCTCTTTTGTAAGTAAATAGCCTTTAGGATTTCTCCTGTACTCGGATTGTATCTGCCGCCAAAATTGAGCATACCATTCCGAATCGTATTCAAAGATTTTCTGAATATCAATTTTCTCAATTGGTATAGTCCAATAACGCCTGTTACCTGTTTCATCACATAAGTATGCCTTTGGATTTACCGTACCACAAAAGGAAGTACGTCGCAAACGAACTATTTCGTTACGAGCATAAGGTTCACGGAAACGATCGTTTTGTTCAGTTAAAAAACCTTTTAGTGAAGACTGTTCTTTTTTAGTTGTACTGTCAAGCTCTCCTAATTCACATATCCAAACCTTTGTGGCGGACATCAGGCTGTCTTTGTTTTTCATATCCAATACCGCTCCGCCCTTAAAAAACTGCTCTTTTATCGCAAGATGACGGAACAACTGTGTTTTTCCCACTCCCTGCGCCCCTTGTAAAACTAGAAGTCCTTGTGCAGATATGGGATTTTCATTGCTATTATAAAGCACAGCTATTGTCTGTAATGCCCATTTCTTTACAAGTGATTTATGAAAGTCGTCTGAAATACCCATAATACGGTATAACTCTGTTAGTCTGTCATTTCCGTCCCATTGAACGGCATTAAGCAGTTCTTTCACAGGGTGATAATGATTCTCATTTGCAATAACATTCAAAACATCATGTATAACTGAACTTTGCACCCTTTTGTACGAAAGTTTACTTGCTGCATCTAATATTAAAGTTTCGAGCAGATTGCAAGCGTCTTCGGCATTGTATTTTGACGGTAATCCGTCAACCTCAATGCGATTATTCATATCATTCAATCTAATTTTTATGCCAAAAGCACGCAGAAATAATCGAGCAACAGCAATATCAAATTTTCGGTTTTTTCTGTCTTTGGCATATAATTTATTAAGTGCATTTGAATCAACTACAGGCAGTTCAAATTTATTTCTTCTCTGTTTATTATTATATTTCTTTGGAGAAACATAATCAGAACTTGTTCTAATTGACTGATTGTAAAAAGATACAGCACCGTCCCAAATTGTTTTCAGTTCGGAATTATCCAGTGGAGGACTGCACCTTTCTGATTCATTGATAAATGACTGATACGCCATGGTATCCTTATCCCCATATCTTGTAAGTACACGCAAAGCAAAATTGTGCAATGTGGTGTTGCGTTGTCCCTCTGGAATAATATTTTTATTCTTTGACGAATGTTTAACAGACTTCTCTCTATCAATATCGACATGAACAGTTTTCATGAAATCGTATAAAAGCACGTCACCTGAATAAAATTCTACCTGAGGATTTTCCACTCCATAAAAGAAACGTGCAGCGTCTTTGGCATTAGGGTCAAACGGCGTAAAATATCTGCAAACTGCTTCTTTATGTATTTTATATTCCTTGCAATCTTTTATTGTTACATCGGGAAAATAAACATGAAATTTTGGACGAGGTTTTTTATCACCCTTTGGCTTCATGTGATTTCGTGAATATGATATGTAAAAAGGAACATTTGGAAAAGCCTTTTTTATATCATTAGGTGTTATCCATTCATCAGGATTATCGCTATCGCTGTTGTCAACATCAAACATGTTGCAGTCTGACTGAATAAATTTGCTATTTTTACGATGATTATCTTTATATTCAGCACAAACATGGTCATACATAACTACTTTCTGCAAATCCTCCACACATTTTATAGTCATTCTATACGGATATTTGGTATTTCTAGCATTCTCACGGTCATTATTGTAATGCAATGTCATATTAATATCATTCATTGTTAACGTCCTCCAATAATACCATTCACATTTTAATGTACCATAATAAATAATTATAAGGATTTTACAAGGTTTTATCTCCAACAATATAATTCATTATAATTTTATAAAACCCTTCAAAAAGCATAGTTAGTTTAGGTTTAAGCCATATTTGAATAACAAACATCTCTTTCAACTGCTTGTCCCTTATTAAAATTAAAAAAATGAATGGTCGCTATAATTTTTTCCATCTATTTATAATAAGCTATTTTATATACATACGACCTCGATATGCCGAACTTTTTTGCTATCTCCCTTTGAGTCAGCGGCACTGCTCCGTACAACCCGTATCTGAGCGTGATAATCTCACGCTCTCTGTCATCAAGACATTTTGGCAAATAATTATACAGTTGTCCTGACTTTATAGAAATATCGATTTGATCTATAATTTCAATATCTTCTGATATTATATCCATTAAAGTGAGCTGATTTCCGTCCTTGTCGGTATCAATGGGCTCCTCGAAATAAAGCTCTCCTGCCGATTTTTTCAGCGACCTGAAATGCATAAGAATTTCGTTTTCAACGCACTTGCTTCCATAAGTTGCAAAACGTGTTCCTTTAGTATAGTCAAAGGTCGATACCGCTTTGATAAGACCTATCGTTCCTATTGAAATAAGATCCTCCTGATCGCTTGAATTAGAGTAATATTTTTTCACTATATGTGCAACCAGCCTTAAATTATGCTCAATCAGCTTTGTTCTTGCAGAATCATCTCCCTCCTTCATTCTGCTAAAGCATTCTCTTTCCTCCTTTGCAGACAGCGGTTTGGGAAATGTTCCGTTTCTTTCAAGGTGAAGTGCAAAATATAGGCAGTTTGAAAGAATTATCTCAATTAAATTTGCAAACATAAAAACACCCCTTAGTATGTTTATGAAAAAGAGGTGTTTGTCTATTCTATATTCAGCTTTTCATTAAAATGAAACTAAAATATGTTACTGCTTCTTAATTATTTCTTCACTGTCAAGAATTATTGTAAAAGGTCCGTCGTTCACTAAACTCACCTGCATATCCGCTCCGAAAATTCCGCTGCAAACCTTAGTGTCAACCCTTTCACGGCAAAGCCTAAGAAAATACTCATAAAGTGCGTTTGCCTTGTCTGGATTTCCTGCTTTGATAAAGCTGGGCCGGTTTCCCTTTCTGCAATCAGCATACAAGGTAAACTGCGATACTACTAAAAGCTCGCCTTTTACGTCCTTAATTGACAGATTTGTTTTTCCGTTTTCATCTGAAAAAATTCTTAGGTTTATCATCTTGTCGCAAAGTTTTTCACATTCAAATTCAGTATCTGTTTCACATACGCCCATTAAAACCAGATAGCCCTGCAATATTTCACCTACAGTTTGATTTTCAACCTTTACATCAGCGCTTTTTACTCTCTGTATTACCAGTCTCATTTTAATCTCTCCATACATTTTCTCTAAATATAATACCACAGCAAAATAAAATAATCAATAACCTCAAGGTAACCATCAATGCTAGTGTTGAAAAGTTTAGCTGCTTGTGCTATAATTTAGTAAAGTAAAATATATGGGAGCATTAGAATTATGGATAGTTTTAAAGAGCAGCTTGTAACCAGAAAACCGGATAATACAGTATTTATAAAAAGAGCGGGAATATTTGTTGCAACACTGCTTATTGCAGTATTGTTATTTCTTTTTCTTAATGTGATGTCGATAATACTAATTGCCCTGCTTTTTTTCGGTGCATATTATCTTATAAGAAACTTCGATGTTGAATACGAATACATCTGCACAAACGGCGATTTGGATATTGACAAAATAACTGCTAAAAGCAGGAGAAAAAGACTTATTTCTATTGATCTGAAAAATGCAGTTGATTTTGGTCAGGTTAATGGGCAGAACTTTAATAAAGAGTATAGCATTGTAAACGCTTCCTCCGGCAGCAGCGAAGATGATTCATATTATATTTCATATAAAGACAGTAAATTCGGAATGTGTTATGTGCTTATAACGCCGGATGAGGAAATGCTTGAGGTCATAAAAACTTATCTGCCCCGAACTGTCAGGAGATAAAAAATGTACTCAGTAGGAATTGATATTATAGATATTGAAAGAATAAAAAAAAGTACTGAAAACAACAGATTTCTGTCAAAAGTTTTTTCAGATAAGGAACTTGACTATTTTTCTTCGCTTAAAAATCCATACCCTTCTATGGCAGGAGGCTGGGCAGCTAAAGAAGCCTTTTCAAAAGCACTCGGTACAGGTGTAAGAGGCTTTAGTCTTAACGAAGTTTCAATTCTGCACAATGTCAACGGCAGCCCTTACTTGGAGCTTTCGGGCAACGCTTTAAAAATCGCACAGGGGTTATCATTTTCGGTAAGCATAAGCCATACCGATACTCTTGCAACGGCTGTTGTTATTGCATATAACAAAGAAAAATAAGCTATCTTAAAGTAATGAATGGAGATTATTATGCCAAAGATACTTACAACCAAACAAATGGGATATGCAGAAATAAACTCCGAAAATTACGGAGTTTCGTTATCCGAGCTTATGGATAATGCCGCACTGTCCTTATGCAGGGAAATAACTAAAATCGCATACAAACAAAATCTAAAAAACATTCTCATTCTTGCAGGCAGCGGTAATAACGGCGGCGACGGTCTTGTCTGTGCAAATATGTTGATAAGCAACTCGCTTAATGTAAAGATAATTCTTGCTCAGGGAAACCCGAAATCAGCACTTACCAAATCGGCTATGTCTAGACTAGACAAAAGAGCAGAAATAGTCTCAATTAATGACGCTTACGATAAAATCAAGTGTGCTGATATAATAGTAGACGCCGTTTTCGGTACAGGATTTCACGGCAATCTCCCCGATGAAGTAAAATTGCTTTTTAGTGCAGTAAGAAAATCAAAGTCTGTAAAAATAGCCTGCGATCTGCCATCCGGAGTGAATGCTAAAAACGGATTTGTCTCAGACGGCACTGTAAAACACGATTACACGGTTTGCTTTCACGCTCTTAAGCTAGGGCTTTTACTTTCTCCTGCTAAAGAATTTTGCGGAGAAATTATAACTCGTGACATAGGAATACCAAAGCAGGCTGAACCCACTGATTTTGAAATTGTAAAACTGGATAAAGAGCTAGTTAAATCTCTTTTGCCGCCCAGACCCGACAATGCTCACAAAGGCACTTTCGGTAAACTGCTATGCGTGTGCGGCTGTTCAGATTACAGAGGAGTGGCGGCGATTTCAGCTTTATCTGCTCTCCGCACAGGTGTGGGATTGGTGAATTTATGCTCCGTTAAAGACGTTATCTCCCCTCTGTCATCGAGCATTTTTGAGGCAACATATACTGCTTTAAGCAGTGATGAAAACGGTTTTATTTCCTGCGATAACGCTGATAAAATTATAGATCTTTCAAAAAGTTCAAATGCTTTATTGCTTGGCTGCGGTCTGGGCAAAAACGCCCATACAGTCAGCCTTGTAAAAGAAATAATAGAGAATACTGAAACTCCTATAATAATCGACGCGGACGGAATAAATTGCCTTTGTGAGAATATAAATGTACTAAAGAACAAAAAGGCAAAAATAATTCTTACCCCTCACCCTGCCGAATTTTCAAGGCTTCTGGGTATTTCGGTTACCGAATTTTTAGAGAATAGGTTCGACCTAGTGAAAGAATTCAGTGATGAATACAATGTTACGGTATTATCTAAGTCAACACAAAGCATTGCTATTTCGCCTGAATGTAAGAAGGTTTATCTCTCAGATGTCGGCAACTCTGCGTTAAGCAAGGGCGGAAGCGGTGATCTGCTTGCAGGAATGACAGCGTCATTTGTCGCACAGGGTGTTGAGCCGATATCGGCTTGTGCAATTGGTCAGTTTATTCTGGGAAGCTCTGCGGAGTATCTCTCACAAAGTATGTCAAGGCGATCGGTGATCGCAAGGGATATAATAGATATTTTGCCTTTCGTTCTCAAAGAAATTGAGGATTAAAGAAAAGCCTGTGTACGGGAAGTCCTCATACACAGGTCTTTTTATGAAAGGATGAATTGATTTGAAAAGATTCTTAAAATATCTTATTTTCCCCTTGATACTAATTTTGTTTTTAATTACAGTCTCGTGCAAAAAAAATGCAGAACCCGCCACGCTAAAAATTCCCTACTCATGCGAGCTTACAATAAAAAGCGACGATGAAGGGAGCGATACATATAAAGCCTCCCTTTCACGTAAAGAAAACAGTTGGCTTATTACCTACACCGAGCCCGAAAGCATCAGCGGTATGACGATCACATTTTCAGACGACAAATATAAAATCAAACTTGATGAACTCGAATTTGACGCCAAACGTGATGAGCTTCCTGACAGCGCTATCAGCACAATGATTATATCTGCTCTGGATAAATCCACTCTTTCAACCAATGTTGAATACAAAACAAACAACGGCAATACAATTGCAAACGGCACTATCGCTGATAAAGACTACGAACTTATTTTTAAAGACGATATACCCCAGTCGCTTAAAATCTCAGGCTATACGGTTACTTTTTCAAATTTTAAATCATAAAAAAAGAGTACAAACAAATTGTTTGTACTCTTAATTTTTTCCTTCAAAACTAATTATCTTTTTCTCTTTCTTGATACAACATATCCTGCACCAATAACAACCATCAATGATGCTGCAATTGCTGCGCCGCCTGCTGTATCAGGGTTTTCAGAATTATTTTCACCATTTGAAGCGCTTTCAGTTGTTGCTGTGTCGCCCCAGTTAACTGTAAACTTAACTGTGATCTCTTTCCACTCTTTACCGATAGCAGCATAGTCGTCTTTAGCACCCTTTGAAAGAGCCTGAGGCGATGCATCCTTAGCACATTTGCCGTCAGTACTTGTATATGCACCTTCAGGGATTGAAGTTACCTCTGAATCATATAGAGGTACATTTATATTAGTCTCGTCAACTGCCAGATTGTACGGAACACCTGTGAGTTTCTGCTTTTTGCCGTCGAGTTTAACCTCGTTTACTGTAACAGTTGCATTTTCATGCTTTTTAAGCAAGCCCTGAATTTCAAGATCGCAATCAGCTAAGCCTTTTGCTTTACCGTCGCACTTTGCCTTAACTGTATATGTCTTGCCGTTACCCTTATCAGATGTAACAACCTTAACTGTTTTAGCAGTTACGTTTCTGTAGTTCTTTCCGTCATTATACCATTGATACTTTCCTGATTTATCCTTAAACTGAAGGTATCCGTAGCCTGCCGAATTTTTAGCCTTGCCGGAAACTTCTTTCAAATTATCAATAGCAGCTTTTAGTTTTGCTGTAGCAGCGTCTATCTGTGCCTGCGTAATATTCTCGCCATTTGCATTTCTTTCAACTAAATTCTTTGCCTCTTTGATTGCTTTTTCGAGAGCCTTCCAGCTCTTTTCTGTATACTTTGTAAAGTCAAGTCCCTCGGCTGTCTCAATGTATCCGTTAAGCTCACCCCAGATGAGAATTCCAAACTGGGAACATATAGCCTTGAGGTCGCTAACTGCTTTATCAAGTGCAGCCTGAGCTTCTGTAATCAATGATTTAGAAAGTGACTTGAAGTTTCCGTATTTATCATATACACCCTTAGCTGTGTTGTATGCAGTAACTAGCTTTTCTTTGATCTGGTCAATTGTCATTGATGGATTCTTTGCCTGAACAGCTGCAATACTGCCTTCATCGTTAATAATCTTTGATACCTCTGCAAGCACATTTTCTAACGGCTTTGAAACAACCTTTTCAGCTGAATTGTCAGGCACATTAACATTGAATGTTATCTCCATTCCATATTCAGGTAAGAACTGACAGCCCTCAAATTTTGTCTTAGTGAATTGACTGCTTGCATTTCCTGTATATCCTGAGATTTGGAATGCATCAAGACAGTTATCATTATTCGTATACTTCTTGTCAATATTGATTATTTCGCCGGTCTCATCAGCTTTTTCTCCGTTCCTTCTCCAGATATTTGTAAATGTATATGAAGCATATCCTGTTTCCTTAGTAAATCCGGTTACCCAATAATCTGTTGAAATTGTTTTATAAGGAGTTTTCTTTTCATACTCTTCCTTTGTATTATAAAGCTTCAAAACAGGATTACTGATTGTAACGCCTGCTTCTTTTCCAATGTTAGACGTAATATAAAGTATGCTTATACCATTTCCGTAATCACCATCATAGTTAGTAGCAGAATCCACCTTAAAGTTATAGCCCTGAATACCTACTGTATATGTACCGCTGTCTCCTATCTTAACATCGTGAAGCTGAGCATATTCTTTAATTCCGCTTTCTCCTTCGTTTTCACCATAATACAGTCCTGTAGGTCCGTATGCAGCATGGCTAGAAGATAAAGCTACACCGTTTGCATCCCTATCAATCAAAGCGTATCCGCCGCTGTATAAATGAGCCCATTCGCACAACTTATTTATACCATCAATAAATTGCTTGTTTTTATTCATTATTCTTTGACCATTGTCGCCTCCGGTATCACCGATAGCGTTACGATGGGTAAATGCTCCTGTCTGAACACTTAAGCCCATGTAATAATCGCCTGATGTCAGTGAATAAGGCTGCTGCATAAAGTCAAAATCATCTGAATCCATTCTGCTCTGACCTGTTTCAAAGCCAATTTCTCCCGGCTTTGCGTTCGGGTTAGCAGAAGCGGAGAAGCTAAACGATGATATAACAATTGCCGCAGCCGCTGCACCTGAAATCAATCTTTTAAATTTCATAAAAATCTTCCTTTCTCCGTGAAAGTTATTCACGCAAATCTTCTTAATCAAATCACACAAAAAATTAAAAGCAAATTTGGCATAATTAGCCCTATGTGTAACTCTACACAATATATTTTATCACAAAATTTTCACTTATGCAATACTTACTTAAACAAAAAAACACAACAATTTATAGTAATACTGCACAAAAAACAAGATATATTTTGAACAGACCAGCATAATTACAAGCTATATTTTCTTACTTTTTGTTTTTGGAAGTTATTAGACCGACAACAGCAAAAACAATTATTACTCCAGCCACTCCGACTAAAATATAATAAAAAGTAGGCGTTTCTTTTTCAATAGTCGGTTTGCTTTCAGCAAACGGATCGTCATCTGTGCGTTCAGCGGTAGTATAAGTACTCTGCGATGTCATGCTCTGCGAAACAGACGACTTTTTGTTATTTTGTGCAAAAGCATTAATACCAAAAACGCCAGTCGATAACAAAATAACCGATGCAAGCACTGTTAATAAAATTCTTTTCATAAAATCACCTTATCTTATGATAATCTTTAAAATGCTTTTCTATCTGAATTTTCTACTTCATTTTTTTTGTAAATACAATTGCAAGCACAATCAAAATAACTCCGATACCCAATGCTGGAATAGCTATCCACCAGAAACTGAAATTATTCCCACCGTTATTATCTAATACCGTTGTCGCTATAGACACTGTCTGGTTTTGAGCATTTGTTGTAGTGGAAGTAACTTGAGTCGTAGTAGTTTGAACGGTGGTAGTATTTTCGATCTTACCCTCGCCAGCTTTAAAATAACCTACTGTAGGCTCTATTATGCTTCCGTATGAAGCTAGCTCTTTATTATCCTTGTCCAAAAGCTGTAATCCGTTAAGAACCATTGTTCCCTGCCATAGATCCCCCTGTATACTTGCAATCTGTCCCAGCTTTGACAAATCAAACTCCAGAGTATAAGTTCCCTTTGATTTAACCTCGATAGGATCCTTAGTTTCCGTATACGCCCATGCGTTAGTACTCATTGTGAGAAAATAAAAATCATCGCTGTTAGGATTATTATTTATAATAAATTTTAAACCGAATCCGCCGTTTGAATTAAAATCCGAAATTGTTACGCTTGCAATCAGCTTCATAGCATTTACCGCAATTTCTGATCCAAAGCTCTCATCAAAAAAGTATGTGTCAGAATCGTTTTCAGCCGTAACCTCTTTCCCAATTTTATAGGTCAATTCTGTATCGTCTGCAAATCCCGATAACGTCGGACTGATTAAACATATCGTTAAAATTAAAGCGCTCATTACGGCAAATAATGTCCTTTTTAATTTCATACCAATAAAATCCTCCGAACAGTCTGGATACAATCTACCAAACTGTAATTATAAAGTATATTTTATCACAAATTCTTTCCTATTTCAATAGCTTGACTAAATAAAGTAACTTTATACCTTTTCACCTGAAAATAAGCAATTATAGTTATAATAAGAGTAATCCAGTATCATATTTGAAAATAGTTTAGCACAAATAAAAATCAAGGTCAAGCAACAACATAGCTTCTTTTACAGCAGTTTGACTAATAAAATGTCATATGATATACTATATTTGCTTGAGAATATAATTTCTCACATTAAATTTACAGAAAGGAAATTCACAATGAGAAGATTAATTTCTGCAATTATTGCAGCCGTAATGGTAATTTCACTTTGTGCGTGCAATAGCAATTCAGACAGTTCTTCAAGCGCACCGGCAAAGGTTAAAAACAAAGACAGCAATTTTGATAAATACATATCAAACACTGTTGTTGCAACGGGAAACAATTCTATGGTAGATGAGGTTGAAAAAGCAACCTACCGTGCATATTTTCCTGTTGAGGAATACGGGAACTTAGAATACTGCTTTTACTTTTCCAACACAGTTGATTCCACCTATGACAAAGGGGACAAAGCTTACGCAGGCAAGTCGGGAGGAAGCTACACGATTGAAAGTGCATCGATTGCAGACGGCGGAAGCAGTCCTGAAGATGAAATAAAGAACAAAACCGAAGTCACATTTGGCGGGCAAAAGACCAAGAGCGTTGTCTCAGATGAAGTTTTCTGGAGCGACAGTGTTCAGTTCAATGTGGACGAGGGTCATTATCTCGTCTGGGAGTGGACATTGACTGGAACGAACATTCCATGTACAAATATGTCTAACCTAACTTCGGCGACAGCAGATTTATATAATGACGGTAACTTCTCATACTGCGACAATATTCCTCTGCCTCAAATGATAGGAGCAAAGAGGAAAGTTAAACACAATATTGCCGCTATCGGCGATTCGATCACACAGGGCTGTCAGACAGAATTTATGAAATACGAATTTTGGTCTGCCGGAATTTCAAAGCTGCTCGGTGATGATTACGGTTTCTACAACTGCGGTCTGGGCTGGTCAAGAACAAGTGACGCCGCTCTTAACGGCAACTGGCTCGAACGTGCAAAGACAGCCGAAACTGTTATCGTAGCGTTCGGTACAAACGACATAATTTCAGGAGAATATCAGGCTGAAGAAGGAAATACCGCAGAGGAGATAGACGGATACTTAAGGTCTGTGCTGAACGTTCTGAGAGACGCAGGCTGCAAGATAATAGTATTCAACGCTCCGCCTGAAGATTATGATGAAGCGCATGAAAAAGTCAGACTTGAATACAACGAGTTGTTAAAGAAAACTTGTAAGGAATACAATGCAAAATATTTCGACTTTGCTTCATATTTAAGCAGTGAGGACGAACCTGCTAAGGCTATTTACGGCGGTCATCCCAACGGAGAAGCAGGTAAAATCGTATCTGAGGCTTTTGTAAAAGAATACAAAGATTTCATTGATTAAATGTTATGATAAAACCTCCTGATATGTCAGGAGGTTTCTGGTGTATATAAAGTCTGTTTTTAGGGGCAGCCCTCTCTTGCAGGGCATGCCCCTCTTTAAAAATAGTCCACTGGACTATTTTTAAATTCACCCCTGTGCGGAACGCACTCCGTAAAGCATTTCGCTGACGTCTCGTCAGCGACAGGGCTCCGCCCTTGACCCGCAAGCCTTTTGAAAAAGGCTTGACCGAAAACTTTTAGTCGATTAAACCCTCCTGATATGTCAGGAGGGTTTAATTTATAAGTTTATATTATACTAAACATAACAAAACTGCCGGCTTAAAGCCGGCAGTTATTCATATTTATACTTACAGTTTTCTTAAATACTGAATACCGATAGTAATAAGCGAGAAAATCAGATTATAAAGTACAACCGCAGTTGCTGAAAGCGAACTGAATAACCCTACAAGCATTAAGACCAAAGATACCAGAAGTCCAAGCATAGCCGCCGCCAATTGAACTGTCATACCTAAATTAGTGATAAACTGCAGTTTCTTTGCACCGCTAATAAGCATTGCAAATGACGGGAAGTGTCCTGAGCAGAGCATTGATGCAGATGCTTTGGGAATGAAACTTGTCTGTTCTTCATACTCGTTGTGGAATCTGAACGGAAGGAGCTTTAACGAATCAGGTGAAACGTCAAAAAGCTCAGACATAAGATTTAACGAAATAAATCCGTCTACCGATCTAATAACCGTAGTGATCTTCTGATTTTCAAGAACCTGAAGCCATTTCTTTACGCTTATACTGGAATTGACTGTTAAAACAAACAGTGTTGAAACAATTCCTGAAACTGAAAGATAAATAGGAATATAACCTTTTGTGTATTCCTTTTCTTTTGACAGCGGAGGAAGTCCCTCAATAGAATGGTTTTCCATAAGCTCTCTTGTTCCAAAGAGAATTCTTTGATTATCTATCCAGCCTGAAAGTCCCAAGCCGTCCTCGTATATATAACTTTCAACCGGATAGAGCATTTCAGTCTTTCCTCTAAGCATATTATAGAACATCGACTGTAAAACGCTTCCTGCCTGACAGGACAAGCTGGCTGCCATCAAAATAGATTCCTCTATAGGGGTAGCAGACATTGCTTTTAAATTAACAAGATTGATCATTCCCTCAGGGAAAAGCTGACGTGCGTCGATCAAGACAGCATTTGTATCCGCAAATTCCTGAACAGCCGAATACCCAAGCATAACTCCCGATGAACGCAAAAGCCTTTTTGAAGCTCTGGCAAGCGGCAGGTTTACAACAAGCATCAGCGCAAACGAAGCCGCAATCGAAATTGTTCCCGAAAAAGCTATGAAAGCAGATAAGATTTTCTGAGACATACCTGACGCATTTCTGTCGCAAAATAGCGCAAGCAAACCTACTAAAACACTCACAAGAAGAAGTATCGGCGCATATTTCTTACTGTATTTATCAGCAACGTCCATTGAATATGAATGTTGAAGGAAGTTACTGTTAAACTCAGTTTTTCTCATTGTTGCAAGCTCAGGAAAATCGTTGAGCAGAGCGCCCTTAGTAAATTTTGCGGCAACATCCTCATTTAAAACGTTAGTAACCGCAAACTTTTCATAGTCGCCGGCAACATATCTAAAACTTCTTTCAGTTCTGTTTACTATAAGGAGTTTTCCAAGCGTATTGAATAAAAGTCCCAAAATAGCGGCAGACATATAAATATGATATGCTTTCGTCTGCATAATTCCTGGATTTATAAACAAAAGCAGCGACGATATAAGCGAAGAGCTTATACCTAGCGCAGCAACGCTGTCGCAATCAGCATTTCGCTTGAACAGCTTTTTCAATCCCGAAATCAGAACTGTATACGAAACAAACGCCGAAACAAGACCTAATGCTATGTTTGTAAAAATAAACGATTTCGCACTTGTTCTCTTAAAGGCTTCAATAATAGGCCAGCCTAAGTCGTTTGCAAACGCTATGTATAGACTGAAAAACGATGTAATTACCAGTATACAAAGTCTTATCACAAGATTGCTCTTTAGCTGTAATATATCATCGAGAACCTTTGGAGCTTCGTTGTAGTCGGTAAAATCCTTAACGTGCTTTTTGGCTTCGCTGTCTTTAACGTCAGATACTTCATCTTTACCTTCATCTGAATTTTCTAAAACAAAGTTGTCAACTTTGTCTTTTCTTCTTTCCGCAAGTATTCGAAGCTTCATAGTATCAGTAGCGCCCTCAGGAAAAACTATATCGTCTTCAAGGCTGATATTGATTTTTTCTAATTGCTCTGTTCTTGGAATAATTTTTCCTTCCAATCCCAAATCAACGTCTTTGATTCTCAACCGCTTAACAGGTGAAACATTTGCTTCCCTGCTTACAGTTCCTCTTTCTCTCTTTAATTTCAAAAGCCCTTCAATAATAGCGGTATTTCCAGAAGTCTTTCTCAGCCTGAATCTGCTGCCCATACCCGCTTCAAGACCTTCTCTTTCAGCTTCTTCTTCCTCTGCCTTTTCAGCTTCGATTTTTTCTCTTTCAGCTTCAATCTTCCGGCTTATCTTTTGTGCCAGACCTTTTTTGTGTTTCTTTGCATCGTCCGTCTCAGATTCAGCATCATCGACTTCAATATCAGGAAGTGTAAAGTCGTCTATATTATTAAATTTATCTTCTTTAACAAGCGTAGGTTCTTCATCTTGTAAAATCGGCGTATCCTCAACATTAGATACAGCTTCATCAACCAGAGAATCTACATCCATATCATCTATTGCGCCGTTTGAATTCTCGCTTTTAACCTCTGTTTTGATTGTATCCCTAGTTATTCCGTCGTCAATTACTTCATCAAAAATTGAATCGTCAATAATAGATTGTCTTTCAGTCTTGTAAGTCTTATCCTCGTCCTTTACATCTGCGCCGATAAGTGCGTCGACATCAGCATCAGACAGAGGAGTTACACTTTTAGCCTTGTCAGAATATTCGTCTATAATGTCGTCAAGATCAAAATTATCTGCCAATTCCTACACTTCCTTTACAATTTGCTGTTTCCTTTTTTGTTCATATTTCTATATTTACAGGCAAGATTTTCTCACCTGAAAAAACATAAATAAAAATCTTAACTTTTTCTATTACCGATAATCTATATTAAATCCAATAATTAAAACTGCACTCCGACTAAATTTTACGTCAATTCATTCTTGACTTCAAAACTTCATACATAAATATGCCCCCTGCAACCGAAGCATTCAGAGATGTGATTTTCCCAACCATAGGAAGCCGCAGCAAAAAATCACACTTTTCTTTCATAAGTCTGCTCATTCCAAAGCCCTCAGAGCCTATAACGAGGCCGACAGTTCCGTCGAATGATACGCTATTATAATCCTCGCCGCTTGAATCTGCGCCGTAAATCCATACACCGTTTTCCTTCAGAGTATCAACTGCCTGGCTGAGATTTGACACCCTTGCAACAGGTACCCAAGCCGCCGCACCGGCAGACGTTTTAAAAACAGTATGATTTAAAGACGCACTTCTTCTCTTAGGTATTATCACACCATGAGCTCCGCTTGCCTCAGCGGTTCTTATAATAGCGCCCAAATTGTGAGGATCCTCTATCTCGTCACAAATTATGATAAAAGGAGGCTCGTTCTTTTTCTTAGCAATATCAAGTATATCCTGTATTTCAACATATTCCGCACAGGCGGTCATCGCTATAACGCCTTGATGTGACGCACCGTTTGCCATTTTATTCAGCTTTTGCTCGTTGACCTGTTTTATAACAATTCCCTGTTCTCTAGCCATTCTGCAAATAACAGAAATTGAACCGCCGGCTTCTTTGTTTATATAAATAGAGTCTATCAACTTACCTGCTTTAAGACTTTCAATTACAGGATTTCGTCCCAATATAATACTTTTATCCTCTTTATCCTCATCGCTGTGATAACTGTCCGCAGTTTTCTTAGAACCAGAAGAACGTTTACTGTTTTGAGCTCCGTACCCTTTATTTTGACGCTTTTTTTCAAAACTTTTCTTATTGTTATAACCATTATCAAAGCTCATAAAATAATAACTCCCGAATTTAAATCCAACTACTCAAAATACATTATAACATAAAAATCCTCAAAAGCCAATAGCTTTCGAAGATTTTTTTAATAAATTATTTTTATTTGAAACAAAATATCAATTAGCTCTTAAAGAAGCGTGAAAACCAGAAATCCCAATAGAAACAAGCAGGCTAGCGACAGAAGAACAACACACGCGACAGCATTGTTTCGTTCGTGAGCCTCCTCCCTTGACTGGCTCATAATTGAACTGTACATTTCTAGCATATCCTCGTCAATTTCGCTGACACGATTTATATCGCTGTTCTGTTTTGTGAATAATAATATCTTCTCGTATTGTTCATTTTTAGGACATTTGATTTCAACAATTTGTCTATTTATCCCTTTAATCATAATCGAATTAAACCTCCGATATCAATAAAATTCGCTCAAAATTAGTATTGACCGTAATTTTTTGCATTATTCAACAAGATTTTAAAAAAGCACAAAATTCTGTTGAAAAAGCTGTTGAAAAGGTTTAAATCTGAATAAAAATTGTTTAAAACTCTGTTGAAAAGGTTGAAAACTACCCAATTATTTGGCTTTTCCGTAAAAATGCCCTTGGTGTTGAAAAGATTTTTTAACTTCATTTAACTAAATATTTTTCACACCTAATGTAAAAATTTGCTTTTTATTATGTGCAAATTATTAATAAACAAATTTTCCTAATCAAGCTTAACAAAACCCGCATATAAAAAATTATTAATCTATTATAGTTTTAGCTTGCTTTCATCTTTTTCCATATTTCTAATGTAATGAAAAAGATACTGCTGAGCAATGCCTTCCTTGCCCTTCACACAATCGGGCAATCCGCTCGGATAATATTCCTCCATCACACGCTTTATCCACACATCGACCGGAAAAGCGTCAGTACGGTACATACCGTACAGCAATGCACATTCTGCCACTTTCGGACCGACACCCTTTATTGTCATAAGCAACTTTCTTGCAGATTCCAGATCCATTACAGAAATTTCATCTAGATCCAGCTCACCCTCCGACAATTTTCTCGCAGCGTCAATAAGATACTTTGCACGAAATCCCGCACGGAGAAACGCCAGACTTTCCACTGATTCCTCTGCAAGTTCATCGTATGACGGAAAACCGCCATAATGCTTGCACAATCTCGAGATTATCCCCTTGATACGAGGTATATTATTGTTCTGAGAAATAATGAACGAGCAAAGAGCTTCCCATTTATCCTGCCTTAACATTCTGATGCCCGGAGCAAACTTACAGGCACTGCTCATAGTATCGTCAGATGAAAACTCCTTTTTCAAAGCTGAATAGTCAGTTTCAAGATCAAAGTAATCTGCCCATATCCCCAGAAAATCTCCTTCAGAAGTATTATGTAAAGTTATTTGACTTTCATCGCTGTTTTTGCCTGCTTTCCTCTGACTTATCAAAAGTGGGGTGTTAAGTCTATAACCTTTATACGCCTTATCAAATTCAATTCCCGACATAGAAACGGCTTCTCTGCTGTCTTTATTTATTCTCTCCCAGCGGAAGGCTTGTCCGCAGTCAAGAGTTTCGTCTAAATCAAAATCACGCTGAATCAGTACAATATCGTTACCCACAACTTTGTAATTCATTGTATTACCTCTTTTATATAATGGTATACTTATTATACTATTATATATTTAGTTTTGCAAATGAATAACTATCTCCGAAAAACAAAAGCTCCCAGGACATAAACCCTGAGAGCTGAATATTACATTCTTTCGACTGCTTTTATTCCCAGCACATCTAAATGCTTAATAAGCAGCTTTCTCACCAATATGCAAAGCGAGAGCCAGTTAGACTGCTTGTTCTTATCGGTCTCGCCCATAATGTGATTGTCGTGGTAGAAGGTAGAGAACAGCGAAGCAAGACGATATGCGTTATCACAGATAACGCTCGGCGCTCTTTCGCTTAGAGCGTGCTTAAACGCTTCTCCGCTTAAAATTATATTGAGCAGAAGCTCACGCTCAATATCAGAATAAATCCCATTGAAAATCGCAGGCTCATCGTTATTAACTCCCAGATTTCTAAGTATTGAATTTATTCTTGTTACTGTGTAAATCAGGTAAGTTCCCGTCTTACCCTCAAATGACAAAAACTTATCTATATCGAATATATAGTCCTTTTGAATATGGTTTGACAAATCGCCGAACTTAACTGCAGCAACTGCCACCTTTTGAGCCGCCTCACGTTTTTCCTCTTTCGTGTCAAAGTTCTCATCTGACATCTTTTCATAAGCCGCTTCAACAACAGTATTGATCAAATCAGAAAGACGCATTACTCCGCCGTCTCTTGTTTTATAAGGCTTTCCGTCCTTACCGTTCATTGTTCCGATCGCCAAGTGAGCAAGCTCGGTGCTGTCGGGAACAATTCCGGCTTTCCTTGCACAGCGAAAAACCTGAGTTAAGTGCAGACCCTGTCTTTTGTCTACCACATACCAAATTCTGTCCGGAGAAAAATCCCTTTCTCGCTGAATAATAGTAGCCAGATCTGTCGTTGCATAAATATTTGAATTATCAGATTTCTTTACTATTACAGGAGGAATAGGCGCTTTATCTGTTTCCTCCTCAACATCGACAACCATAGCGCCGTCGCTCTCATACATCAAACCTTTTTTATTCAGAATTTCTATAAGCTCGTCCACATATTCGTTAGCGTCGCTTTCGCCGTACCAAAGATCAAAGTCAACATACAGCCTTTTGTAATTCTCCTTTAAATCTTTTACAGAAACCCGCATAATCTCTTTCCACACAGCTATATATCCCTTATTACCGCTTTGAAGCTCTGCAGTAATAGTTCTTGCCTTTTCTTTAAAGGCATCATCAGACTTGCTCTTTTGACTTGCAAAAGGATATATTTCGTTCAGTTCGTCAACGTCAATAGGATTGACCTTATCTTTTTCAGGGTCGAAATCAGGCGAAAAGCATACCCAATCAGGGTTACGTTCTGATAACTCCGCAATAACCAGACCGATCTGCAAGCCCCAGTCGCCTAGGTGAACGTCTGAAATGACCTTGTTTCCCATAGCCCTTGCAATTCGCTTTAAAGATTCTCCTATAATGGCTGAACGCAAATGTCCGATGTGAAGAGGTTTTGCAACATTAGGTCCTCCGTAATCTAAAACAATAGTTTCGCTTTTTTCTGCCTGCGGAATGCCTAAATTTATATCACTTGCGATTTCCTTTGCCTTTTTAAGAAGCACTTCATCTTTGAGAGTAATGTTTATAAATCCAGGCTTTACCATTTCTACAAATTTGAAAATCTCATTTTTGCTTATTTTTTGAACCACTTCATCGGCTATCATAAAAGGAGCTTTTTTATACTTCTTTGCTCCTGCAAATGCTCCGTTACACTGAAACTGACATAAATCTAGCCTGTCCGATACAGAAACCGTACCTAAATCTTTATCATATCCGCAATCTTCAAAAGCCTCGCTTACTATCTTTGTCAAGTCATTAATTATATTTGTCATTAAACTTCCCCTATCTTTTATGAAGTTAATAATTTAACTATCCATTGTCAATTATCAATTATAAAATATCTAACTCGGTTTTACATTTATATTTACCTCATAATCGCTCATAAAACTAGAATTTATATCTATTACATATTTAAAAAACAAATTGCCTCCGTTATCATTAAGCTTAGATTCAATTTCCTTTGCCGTAACTCCAATCATAAGCGCACCATAAGGTGTTCCGTAATGGCAATGGTGCTTATTTTCCTTATCAATAATAATTTGACTCTGTGATGTGCCTGTTCTCTCGATCTCAATTTTACTGCTCTGCGTTGCCGTCAGAACAGTTGACGAGCCTTCAAACCCTGTTGCTTCAGACTCATCATAGGAAATTATATAGCCATCTTTAAACTTATTATACTTACCTTTTGTAATAATCTCTATCTGTTCGCTGTTGACACCGTCAGATTGTTTTGTGTTTAAAGTAATCATTACATCCTTTTCATTCATTTTATCATCTAACCTCTTTTATGAATCCCCTGATTTCACACGTAAAATTATTTTAATACAGTTCTGTATATTGTGCCGTTAATATCAGAGCCTAAAAACGCTTTCACATTTTCAGTAAACAGCTCAACGCTGTCCGTACAATAAAGCTCCAGTCTCCCGTTTTTCTCGCTGTTTGACAGCATATTCCTTTCAGACAAAGTACGCAAAGCATATTTTGCAGCCTCCGCACCGGGAGAGATCAAAGTTACCTTATCGCCCAGTATATCTCCGATAATATCTTTAAGCAGCGGATAATGCGTACACCCCATTATAAGGGTGTCGACGTCCTCGTCTATCATAACCTGAAGATAATCTCTTGCTATAATTTGGGCAACTTCATTATTCCTGTCGGTATAGCCGTTTTCAACAAGCGGAACAAACATAGGACAAGCCTTCCCCACCAATTTGGCATCAGGTATTATTTCATGAATAGCTTTCCCGTATCCGCCTGATTTTATTGAAGCGCTTGTCGCAATAACACCTATTCTTTTATTCTTAGTAGCATTGCACGCCGCCCATACAGCAGGATACAGAACTCCGCTTGCAAGCTCGTCATCATCAAAAATCGGATACGTCATCATGACGGCAGAAACAGTTCCGCAGGCTACAATTATCATCTTTACATTATGCTCACGAAAAAAAGCGACGTCCTGTCTGGCATATTCAAAGACTGTTTCCCTGCTCCTTGTTCCATAAGGAATTCTTGCAGTATCGCCTAAGTAAATTATATCTTCATTCGGAAGAATTTTCTGAAGCTCAGATACACAGGTCAATCCCCCCACGCCCGAATCAAAAACGCCTATTGCATTATTATTCATCTATCTCTGTACCTCGAATGCTAAATTTATCAGTCTGTGTATTTGTTCTGAAGGAGGAAGACCCTCGTACTCCATAAGCTGAGGATACATACTGATAGCAGTATGACCCGGAAGCGTATTGATTTCATTTAATATGATCTCACCGTCGTCAGTAAGGAAAAAGTCTACCCTTGCAAGACCTGTGCAACCCATTGCCGAGTAAGCCTTGAGTGCAATCTGCTTAATCTTGAAAATATTGTCCTCGCTTATTCTTGCAGGAATATATGTACGGGATTCATCGTTATGGTATTTGCCTTCATAGTCGTAAAATTCATTTGCAGAATCAATCTCACCGACAGTAGACGCTATAGCGCCGCAGTTACCCATAACAGCGCACTCACATTCAATTCCTGAAACACCTGTTTCTACAATTACCTTTTTATCATGAGCAAATGCTTTCTTTATACCGTTAATCAGCTCATCTTTATTGCTGACCTTTGAGATTCCTACCGACGAACCGCAGTTTGCAGGCTTAACGAACATGGGGTATTTCAGCTTTTTTTCCATTTCTTCTGCGATCTTGCCTACCTTCTCTATATCATATCTGTTTATAGACATCCATTCAGCCATTTTGATACCGTGCTCCTGTAGAATAATGTGTGTAAGCTCCTTATCCATACAGTTTGCAGACGATATACAGTCACATCCGACAAACGGGATTTTCGACAGCATAAACAGCCCCTGAATAGTTCCGTCCTCTCCGTTTTTTCCATGCAGAACAGGAAAGATAACATCAACCTTAACAGGCTGTATCTGACCGTCGTTGAGTATTGCAATAAATCCCTTGTGCAGAGGATCAGGTGAAAGAATACAGGAAACATTGTCACTGTCCTGCTCCCAAGAGCCGTCGGCAATCTTTGAAGTATCACCTATATAAAGAAGCCAGCGTCCTTTTCTGGTTATACCTATACAAACAACGTCATACCTGTCTCTCGGTATATTATTTATTATATTTGTCGCAGATAAAAGCGAAATTTCGTGTTCATTAGATACACCGCCGAATATAACGGCTACTTTAATTTTTGCCATTTCGATCCTCCTTGCAATCCGCTATCAGCATACAGCCATAATTATTCAATGTAACGTAATTATATCATATTTTAATACCCTTTGCAATAGCGGACAATTGTGACAATATCGTATAAAATACGTAGGTAACCTCTTAAAAAGCGTTTTTCAGCTTTTTATTGTTTTATACTTGGAAATGCTTTGTTTTATCCTTGACTTACTGTTAATGACGTTTTTGATAAATCGTACAAAATGTTTTAACTACTAACTATTTATAAGCAGTAAATAATAAGCCTTAAATTTTAAAAAGCACTATATATTGTAGTTGTTTTTAATGTTCTACCCAATATTTATGTAATAATATAAAATTTAATTAAAAGTTTACTATTTGTTATTAATGGTATTTTTGGTAAAATACAACTTATTTTATCCATTGAAAAAATCATTACATTATATGTTTTGTATAAATTAATATTACTTTTTTTAGAGAAATCATACTATTTTTATATTTAAATATACTTTAATTTTGCTTATTTTGAAAATAAGTTTGTTTAATCAATAAAACCAATAATTTTTATTCTCATATTGAAGAAAATCACCTCTTGATTTTTTTATGTTATATAACTATAATAACAAATAGTGACGTTTAATAGAAGTAACAACCACTATATATTGTGTTTGAATGAAAATATTGGCGAATAATAATTAAAGCAGAATATCATAATAATAGCATATCATTCTGTTTTTAAAAATAAAAAAACAGAGTTAAAATTTCAGGAAAAACAAACGCTCAACCCAAAAAGCGTTCGATAACATAAAAACGGGAGAAAGAAAACAAGCTATGAAGACTATGAAATTTGAGGAATGGAACGGATTTAATCACGGCACATGGGAAAGAGAAATTAACGTCCGTGATTTTATACAAAAGAACTATGAGCCATATGACGGTGATGATAAATTTCTTGCCGGACCTACGCAGGCGACTAAAGACCTTTGGGAGCAGGTAATGGATCTGTCAAAAAAGGAACGTGAAGCCGGCGGAGTTCTTGATATGGATACAAAAATAATTTCAACTATCACCTCTCACGGACCGGGCTATCTAAACAAGGAAAAAGAAACCATAGTAGGCTTTCAGACAGACAAGCCGTTTAAAAGGGCGCTTCAGCCGAACGGCGGAATCCGTATGGCAATGAAGGCTTGTTCAGAAAACGGCTATGAAGTCGATCCTGACATCTGCAAGTTTTACACTGTTCACAGAAAAACTCACAATCAGGGAGTGTTCGACGCATATACTCCCGAAATGAGAGCCTGCCGTTCCAGTCATATTATCACGGGTCTCCCCGATGCTTACGGCAGAGGAAGAATTATAGGAGATTACCGAAGAGTTGCTCTGTATGGGGTTGACAAGCTCATTGAGGACAAACAAAATCAGAAGGATTCCACGAGAATAACAATGTACTCCGACGTTATCCGCGAGCGTGAAGAACTTTCTGAACAGATAAGGGCATTAGGAGAACTTATTGAGCTTGGCAAGATTTACGGCTTTGACATTTCTAAGCCTGCTAAAAACGTACAAGAGGCTATTCAGTGGACGTATTTTGCTTACCTTGCCGCTGTTAAAGAGCAAAACGGTGCGGCAATGTCGCTGGGAAGAACATCAACATTCCTTGACATTTACGCACAACGCGACCTTAAAAACGGCACTTTTACAGAGGAACAGATTCAAGAGTTTGTTGACCACTTTATAATGAAACTGCGGCTTGTAAAGTTCGCAAGAACTCCCGAATATAACGAGCTGTTCTCAGGAGATCCTACATGGGTCACAGAATCAATTGGCGGTATCGGTGTTGACGGACGCCATATGGTAACTAAGATGTCGTTTCGGTATCTTCACACGCTTGAAAATTTGGGTACAGCCCCCGAACCTAATCTTACGATTTTGTGGTCGGTCAAGCTGCCCGACAACTTCAAAAGGTTTTGCGCTAAAACATCAATTGAATCCTCTTCAATTCAATATGAGAACGACGACCTTATGAGAGTTACGCACGGAGACGACTATGCAATCGCCTGCTGTGTATCTTCAATGAGAATAGGCAAGGAAATGCAGTTTTTCGGAGCAAGGGCTAATCTTGCAAAATGCTTGCTTTACGCTATAAACGGCGGTGTTGATGAAATTTCTATGAAGCAGATAGGACCTAAATACAGACCTATCACTTCTGAATACCTTGACTACAAAGAAGTTATGGATAAATTCAAAGATATGATGAAGTGGCTTGCGTCTGTTTATGTGAACGCTCTGAATATCATTCACTATATGCACGATAAATACTGCTATGAGAGAATACAAATGGCTCTTCACGACAAGAAGGTAACAAGATGGTTTGCAACAGGTATTGCGGGGCTTTCGGTTGTTGCTGACTCGCTCTCGGCAATAAAGTATGCAAAGGTCAGACCGATAAGGAACGAAAAAGGCATAGCTGTAGATTACGAAATTGAAGGAGATTTTCCTAAATACGGCAATGATGACGACAGAGTAGATGAAATCGCAAGCAGTATAGTGCACATTTTTATGAACTATATAAAAGGTAACCACACCTACAGAGGCGGAATACCTACGACTTCAATTCTTACAATAACATCAAACGTAGTTTACGGACAAAACACAGGCTCAACTCCCGACGGACGAAAAGGAGGAGAAGCATTTGCACCCGGTGCAAATCCTATGCACACCCGTGATAAAAACGGTGCTGTTGCGTCGCTTAAATCTGTTTCAAAGCTGCCTTTCAAAGACGCTCAGGACGGAATTTCCAATACATTTTCAATTATACCCGACTCGCTTGGAAAGGATAACAAAATATACGTCGGCGATATAGACGTTGATATAGAGCTTTCAGAAACCGACAGCTTTAACAGAGAGTATTAATATAAATACAAACGGAGGATCATTATGCGAAATTCTGATGAAAGAATAGACGATATTGTTAATATGCTTGACGATTTTATGTCAAAAAAAGGCGGTCATATGAACATCAAGGTCAATAATAACGGAGGAGTTAAATATAAAAATAATGAAAAAAAGGTTAAGACCGCTAAATCACTCGACTGTATTGAAGGAACTACAGCCTGCGGTTCTCCGACTTTATTTGAGGGCTTAGATGTTGAAAACGAACTGCTTCAATAAACAAAAAAATTTAGGAGGAATAAATATGTCAAGAGTAAAGGCAAATAAAGAACAAATAGATAATCTTGTTTCGATTTTAGACGGCTACGCAGAGGAGGGCGGTCATCATTTGAATATCAACGTACTATCCCGTGAAACTCTGATAGACGCACAAAAACATCCTGAAAAATATCCTCAGCTTACTGTTCGTGTATCCGGATATGCCGTAAATTTTGTCAAGCTGACAAAGGCACAGCAGGATGAAGTCATATCAAGAACATTCCACGATAAGCTTTAAACAGCCGCTTATCAATTCCCTTTTATAAGGAGAGAACTAAAATGCTTGGTCACATACATTCAATAGAGAGCTTTGGAACAGTAGACGGTCCGGGCGTAAGAATGGTTATTTTCACAAAGGGATGCCCTATGCGGTGTCAGTATTGCCACAACCCCGACACATGGGATATGACAGGCGGAGAAGATATAAGTGTAAAGGAAATTATTTCAAAATACAACTCAAAAAAGAGCTTTTACAGAAACGGCGGAATAACCGTCAGCGGCGGCGAACCTCTTATGCAAATGAAGTTCGTAACCGAGCTTTTTAAAGCCGCTAAGGCACAGGAAATTCACACTTGTATTGATACATCAGGCGTTTTATTCAATAAAGATGATAAAAAGAAAATCAAGGAGTTCGACAGACTTATAAAATACACCGATTTGGTACTTCTTGATATAAAGCATATAGATGATAACGAGCACAAAAAGCTGACCGGCTTCTCAAACAAAAATATACTTGACTTTACAAAATACCTTGAAGAAAAAAACATTCCGGTTTGTATAAGGCACGTAGTCGTTCCCGGCATAACGTTTAATGAACACTATCTTTTTGAATTAGGCAAATATATCGGAACGCTAAAAAATCTCAAATCAATAGACGTATTGGCTTATCACGATATGGGAAAATCAAAGTACGAAGCTTTGGGAATAGAGTATCCGTTAAAGGACACTCCCCCGCTTTCCAAAGAGGACGCTTTAAAAGCGAAAAAGATTATTTTAAGAGGGATAAAGATAACAAGAAAAAAGGATTAATATTAAATATGGCTGATGAATACTCATCAGCCGTTTTTTAATAGGAAATTTTATCTAAAATATTATTCAGATATGCGATTATCACTCCGTAGTTTGACATCGGAACACCTTGTGATTTTGCCCTATCAATTCGTGATAGCACATACTTTCTGTTAAACATACACGCTCCGCACTGAATTATCAAATCATACTCTGTTAAATCATCAGGAAAATCAGGTCCGCTGACTATATCTACTCTCAGTCCCTCGCCTACCTTCTTTTTGAGCATTCTTGGTATTTTTTCTCTGCCGATATCCTCTGCTAAGGGTGCGTGAGTGCAAGCCTCTGCTATAAGAACCTTAGACTTTTCAGTCAGAAGTTCTACTGCTTCTGCAGATTTTATATAATACTCCAAATCGCCCTTATACCCTGCAAATAGAGTAGAAAAGGAAGTCAGCATACTTTCTTTGGGCTTTTTATCATAGACTGTTTTGAAAACCTGCGAATCGGTAATTATCAGCTTAGGAGGATAAGACAACGCCTCTAATGTTTTATCAAGCCTGTCGGTAGTGCAGCTCATAACAAGACATTTTTTATCAAGCAAATCACGAATCGTCTGAACCTGAGGAAGTATAAGCCTTCCCTTAGGCGCCTGAATATCCTGAGGCATTACCAAAAGCACCAAATCACCGTCGCCGACTAAATTTCCTGTTATACTTCTGCTCCCGAAATCCTCAGGTATGAGCCTTATGAGCGTATCTTTGAATTTTTCGGTTATACTTTCATTTTCAGCGCTTACAATCAAAGGCTCCTCGCTTGTCTTTTTTAAAATTTCAGATCTTATTTGTGAAATTTCTTCACTTGACATAGTATCCGCTTTGCTTATCACATTCAGAACAGGCGTACCCTTTTTTTTAAAATAATCAAACCATTCAAGTTCTTTTTCTATATCTGTATCGGAAAACAATATTACGGCAACATCTGTTCTTTCGGCTGCTTTTTTTGTCTTTGCAACTCTGATCTTACCCAGCTCGCCTATATCATCAAAGCCTGCTGTGTCGATCAGCACGCAAGCGCCTATTCCCGCAATCTCCATAGACTTGAAAACAGGATCGGTCGTTGTACCTGCAACATCTGAAACTATTGATATCTGCTGTTTTGTAAATGCGTTTATAAGGGTTGATTTTCCTGCATTGCGCTTTCCGAAAAATCCTATGTGAAGTCTGTCTGACCTTGGTGTTTCGTTTAAAGTCGGCATAAACATTCCGCCTTTCAAAAATTATTATTCCGTACCATATTAAAATTAGAACCTGAAATCTCGCTCGCCCAAATGAATTCTTTCAATTCTCTCTTTGGCAATTTTTCTGGTCTTTTCATTTGGAATAAGCTCAAGCTGCTTTTGAATCAAAGCCTCTCCCTTTTGTCTTGTATCCTCACCGGCATAATCCTCAAGATACTCCTTTAAAGTCATAAGAGCGTTCGGCTGACAGCAGTTTGCTATCTGACCCGATTTGCAAAGGCTCATAAACCTGTCGCCTGTTCTGCCCTCACGATAACAAGCCGTACAGAAGCTAGGAATATAACCCATTTCTAAAAGCCAGTTTACGACCTCATCTAATGTTCTTGTATCGGTAACATCAAACTGAGCAGAATTTTCCTCCTCAGGCTCGGGGTCAACATAACCGCCGACGCTTGTTCTTGAACCTCCGCTGATTTGCGAAACGCCCAACTTTAAAACTCTTTCTCTCGACTTTTTCGACTCACGAGTTGAAATTATCATTCCGGTATACGGAACGGCAATTCTAATAACTGCTACTAACTTTGCAAAAATATCGTCTGAGATAGCATTTGAAAAATCAGCTTTGTCAATGTCATCGGCACCGCATATTCTCGGCACTGAAATGGTATGAGGACCTACTCCGTGAACAGCTTCCAAATGCTCTGCGTGCATCAAAAGACCGACAAAATCGTATTTATACATCTCAAGACCGAACAAAACGCCGATCCCTACATCGTCTATACCGCCCTCCATTGCTCTGTCCATAGCCTCTGTGTGGTAAGCGTAATTGTGCTTAGGACCTGTCGGGTGCAAAAGCTCGTAATCGTGTTTGTTATAAGTCTCCTGAAAGAGAATATATGTTCCGATCCCCGCTTCCTTGAGCTTTCTGTAGTTTTCTACCGTCGTTGCCGCAATATTTACATTAACTCGTCTGATAGCGCCGTTTTTATGATTAATTGAATAAATGGTTTTTATGCTCTCTAAAATATACTCAATAGGATTATTCACCGGGTCCTCGCCCGATTCTATGGCAAGTCTTTTATGTCCCATATCCTGAAGGGCAATCACCTCTTTTTTGATTTCCTCCTGAGTGAGTTTCTTTCTTGCAATATGCTTGTTGCAGTGATGATACGGGCAATATGTACAGCCGTTTACACAGTAGTTTGAAAGATACAACGGTGCGAACATTACTATTCTGTCGCCGTACAATTTTTCCTTTATCTCCATTGCCGTTTTTTCCATAGCTTCAATACATTCCGGGATTTCACATTCGAGCAGTACAGCCGCTTCTCTGTGGCTTAAACCCTTGCAGTCTCTAGCCCTCTCGATAAGCGACATTACATATTCCTTATCGTCCTTACGCTTTCCTGCCTCTTTAAGCGTCTCTAAAATCTCAGCGTCGTTGATAAATTCCTCTGCCTTCATAGACTTAACATCGTACTTCATAATTATCCTCCAATTTTGATTTTATTTTATGCTTATTAATTATTATACATTGTCCATTGTCCATTGCCCATTGTCAATTGTCCATTGTCCATTATCAATTCCTATAGTCTCCCCTGTCGGTAACTATCTCATATCCAATGCTTTTCATTCTGTTATTTAAACACGCCTTACACTGTGCAGATTCATCACCTGTGCAGATTTTGTTGTCATACAGAAGGTATTTCTTCCTTACCTCCGTTGGTGAGAGATTTGGCATAACAACATTAGCCCCCGCCAGAATTCCCTGCTCTCTTCCGTTATCTGAAATTGTTCCGAGAGCTGTAGTCGCAGGCAGTAACACATTAGGTTTCATAAGCCTTATAAGCGACAGCATAAAAAGCGTATCCTCAAGACTGCCCTTTTGCTCGTCTCTGAAAGGCGTATCGTGCTGAGGTATAAACGGTCCTATCCCAACCATCTCAGGGTCAAGCCTTTTGATAAACAGCATATCCTCAGCTAAGTTTTCTGCCGTCTGAAACGGCGAGCCTACCATAAATCCGCAGCCTGTCTGGTAACCTATTCTTTTCAAACTTCGCAGACATTCCTGCCTGTGCTCTGCTTTTAAGCTTTTAGGGTGAAGTTTTACATAATGCTCAGCATTCGCCGTCTCGTGGCGAAGAAGATACCTGTCAGCTCCTGCGTCAAAAAGCCTTTGATAGCTTTCCTCACTTCTCTCGCCCAATGAAAGAGTTATCGCACAATCGGAATGTGCATTTTTTATGCTTTTTACAATATCGCATAAAATTTCATCAGTGTAGAAACCGTCCTCACCGCTTTGCAGTACGAAGGTTCTGAAACCAAGTTCATACCCCTCGTTAGCACACCTTAGTATATCCTCCTTGCTCAAACGGTAGCGTTCGGCATTTATGTTTGAGCGTCTCAAGCCGCAATAGTAACAGTCATTTTTGCAATAGCTTGAAAATTCGATAAGACCTCTTACAAAAATCTTCTTGCCGAATACCCTGTCAGCCTCTTCTCTTGCCAGCTTTGCGGCAAACTCTCTGTCTTCCTTTGTATATGTACCGATAAGCTGTGTAAATTCGGTCTTTGATAAAGCTCTTTCATTTTTCAGCTTTTCAATTAGTTCTTTGTTATTCATACAACTCCTATTATCTTTACAGCTTTGAATAAACCGTTTTTACTGTTATATTATCTATCATTCCCAGCTTTCCAGAAATCGCACCTATTACATCGTTCGGAGCGTCAACAACAACGCTTATTACATTGACGTTTTTCTTCTGATACGGTATACCCATTCTGCCAATGATATACTGAGAATAATTATGCAGAATTTTATTAAGCCGTTCTGTCTGTTCTATCTCCTCTACAATTATCGCTATAATAGCAAGTCTTGTTTCGCTGTTTTTGACCTCCATACTTAACCTCTTTTCTAAATCAAAAAATCCTTTCGCCAAAAGGCAAAAGGATAGAATTAACGCGCATACCAAATCAAAAAACGATTCGATAAAAGCTTTGCTATACTCTCGCCTTGCAACTCAGAATAAACCTTTGTTATCAGAACGATTTATGTTTTTTGAACGCTCACAGTCAGGACTTATATCCTTTCTGTTTACGGATATATTTTAGCATATATGAATGACAATGTCAACAGGGCGAACCTTGAAAAAAATAGAAAAATAAAAGTAAAAGCTCCCCGATAAATTCAGGGAGCTAATAAACGTGATTACTTTATTTTACTTTACTTCAATAGTTGACTTTTTCAGCTTTCCATATACATAAGTTGTCTTATTGTTTTTGTCCTTATATGTTGTGTATGCTCTTACACCTACATAGTAGGTCTTGTTTTTCTTTATCTTTTTACTTTTAACAGTAAGCTTTTTCTTTGTTGTATTCTTATTTACTATAGTCTTCTTGAGATTCTTTTTAGCTGATACCTTTACATTATAGCCCTTTGCCTTCTTAATCTTTTTCCAAGTAATATTTATTTTCTTTCCTTTGCTACTTACTGACAGCTTTTTAATTTTAGCCTTATTCATCGACTTCTTAGCAGCTTTTTTGTCTTTCTTAACTGCACTTGCACTTCTCGTTGTTTTAGTTACCTTTTTAACAGCATTTTTATTGCCCTTTGTAATTGATAATAATTTACCTTTAATATCATATGTATATTTCCACCAACGACCTGTTGTGTATTCACGGTAAATACTAAGATTACCAGTATCATACGGATCTGCGCTATAAATATTTGCAGCATATGTATATATTTCAAAATAGCCCTTGTTAGTTTCAAACTTTACTAAATTATGTCTTGCATCATATGTCTCTTTTTCGTAATCACCATTTGTATATGAAGTACTTGATGTCAATATATAACCATTAACATCTCTAACATATGTAGTCGCACTGTATCGGTTTTCTGACTTTATCTCATATCCATTTGAGTTATAGGTATATTTATTCCAGTCACCGTCGCTATTTTGATAATATGTCGTATTCCCATTGGTATCATAGGTGTATTTATACCAATATCCACTGCTGTCTTTTTCATAGTGAGTCGCTGTTTGTCCATTTGAATAATATGTCCATTGTTCTTCTTCACCATTGCTATTTTGATAAAATGTTTGATTTTTGTTAGCGTCGTAAGATTCTTTATACCAAGAGCCATCACTGCTTTTTTCATAATAAGTTGCTATATTTCCGTTTGAATGATATGTAGTCTGCTCTATATACCCATAACTGGTTTCATAATATGTCTGGTTTCCATTTGCGTCATAGGAATATTTCTCCCAATCGCCCCATTCATCAATATGATAAACTAAACGACCGCTATCATCATACTCCCACTTTTCTCCGTTATCTCCTTCATTTGTATAATTCCTAGCGAGAGATGATGATGTAACCCTTGACTCCGCTCCTGCAGACATTGCCGGAACAACCCCAAGCATGCTGACTGCCATCATTGATGCTGTAAGCATCGGTAAAATTCTCTTCATAAATAAATTCCTCCATTTTTAAATTTATTACATTAAAAAATGCCATTGTATTATAACACATTTTGAATATTTTTACAATATTAAATTTGAATTTTTTTTATATTTTTTTCAAACTAATATTGTACAACATATATATTGTATAAATGACATTATAACAGCATTTACGTTGTTTGTCAATACCTCATATGTGATGTATAATAAATTTGTAAGATTTAACGGTTTTATCGATTGAATACGGAGGTTTATTGTGCAAAATAATTTGTATTTGTACCCTAATTTAGTAAAGGTCAGAAAAGGCCGTATGACACAATCTGAGCTTGCCAAATTGATAGGGATCTCCCAGCAGGAAATAAGCAGATATGAAAACGGCGATGTAAAGGCACCAATAAATTATATAATAGATGTAGCAAATTGTTTTAATGTAACTACTGACTATATTCTTGGCAGAGAAGGAAACAATACAAATAATAATACAGACGACGATGATATCGATAATATTTTGAATTTATATAATAAATTAACGTATGACAATAAAATAAGAGCGTCTGAAAGAATGGAAACATTGTTAGATTTACAAAAAGAATAAGGACGAACCTGTATAAACAGGTTCGTCCTTAACTTTTATAGGCAATGATCTTCTCGATTATTTATTAATACTATTTTGTTTTCGCCTTTTTAACTTTCGACCATTTGCCATAGGATTTCTGCATTTCACCGTTTGCAGATATAAATTTCTTATAAGCTCTTATTTTAAAATAGTATACTCTATTTGACTTCAAACCCTTGATTATTTTAGAATTTGAATTCTTTTTTATAGTGATGTCTCTTTTCCCTTTATTAATTTTGTTGTTAAGCCCGCATTTTATCTCATAACCTGAAACACCGCTTATTCTCTTCCACATAACTTTCAGTTGTCTTTTCTTTGACGTTCTTTTTATCTTCTTAATTTTCGCCTTTTTCACTTTGGGCTTTACTACCTGATTTCCCTTACTTGGTGCGACGTTTGTAACACTTGCGCTTGTACTATTATGAGTCTTGGCAGTTGTTGACGGATTTTTTTCATCATTATCCGAATTACTCGTATTTGTGTTGTCGGAGTTATCAGAAAGATTAGGTTCTTTGGTTATAAGAGTATAATCTATTCCGTTTTCTTTGGCATACTCCTCCGCAGTAGAATCCTCATTACAGATTATTTTGAAATCGCTGTACTTATTACCGTTTTCATCGTAACCTAAGCATTGCGGTTCAAGAATAACGTCATAAGAATTAATAGTAATGCTCTTTAGCGACTCACATCCTGCAAAAGCCCTAAAGCCTATGATACTGATATTCCTGCTAAGATCAACTGTATTCAACCTTTTGCAGTTTAGAAAAGCCTCAGAAGCAATATAGGTTAAATCATACGGCAAAGTAATGCTCTCTAAATATTCATTTCCCTCAAACGCACCTAATCCTATTCCATCTAAAACAACATCATCCATAGGAGTGTAAAGTGAATCATCCTTAGCGACTGTATAATTATCATTTAAAGTAACTTCCTTTGAAGAACCGGTATATCTGTAAATCTCATAATTTCCGGAAAACTCATCTGACGATGAATATGTAAAAACCAAATCGGGAGCTTTCATTACTCTTATAGAATATTTACCGCTGCTTTCAGGATCAAGAAGCTGTGTTTTGCAGTAACATACCTCACCCTTCTTCAGTTTCTGAACCATTTTTGTATACGGAACTTGCCCTTTCATAGACGGGTCATAATAATCAAACTCAACATACTGCAGCTCGTTTTTACCACTGTCATAAAGCGTTGCAACAGGCTCATAATAATTATACTCTTTTTCAAAAAACGCTCCTACTTTATATTTAACACCCATAGCTTCAAACAGATAAAATCCGTCCTCGGGAGCGGTAAAGCTCGACAGTATATAACTATTGCTCTCGATTGTTTTTTCATAAATAACATCACATTCAATAGGCTCAGCAGAGTCAAAATCTATATCGTTGCCCACACCAAAAACAGCTAATGACGAATTTGTACAAAACGCAGTCATGAGCTGTATGCAAATCATTGTAAAAACCGTTACTATTTTTTTCATTTTACCTCCAAGTAATTACCAACCATTACAGAACCAACTATACCATAATTATACGTTAAAAAATCAATTTCGTCAATTAATTTATAGAGTATTTTTGATTTATTTTGTATTGAAATCTTTGAATAAATATGTTAACATTATATTATAAAAACTTATTGGCTTTTAAAATGTATAATTAAGTCAATAACAGAAATGAGGTAAAAAAATGAAAGCAAAAAGAATACTTTCAGGGCTGATAAGTGCTGTTGTAGCAATATCAGCCACAGTCAGTTTGATTTCTTTTACAGTAAATGCTGAAGAAACTTTCGATGATTTGAATCAGGAAGAAATCACTGCTGCTATGGGAGCAAGCTGGAACTTAGGAAATCAGTTTGACGCTTATGCTAACGGAAAGGGAGATGAAACTTCATGGGGCAATCCTACCGTTAAGAAAGAACTTATTCAAGCAGTTAAAAATGCCGGATTCAAGTCGATTCGTATACCTGTTACTTATATGGGCAGAATCGGACCTCAGACAACCTATAAAATTGATGAAGCATGGCTTGATCGTATTCAGGAAGTTGTTGACTGGTGCATTGAGTGTGATTTATATGTAATTATAAATATCCACCACGACGGAAACCAAGATAGTGATAATGGTGCGTGGCTGGATTGCTCCGCTCCGAATCAGAACGCTATTGTAGCTAAATTTGAGGCGTGCTGGAGGCAAATTGCAGAAAAATTCGCTGATTATGACGAGCATCTTATCTTTGAGTCAATGAACGAGGTAGGTGCTTCAGGAAATCCTACTCAAGCTGTTTATGACAATATAAACAATTACAATCAGGTATTTGTTGACACTGTACGCCAGACAAGTGATAACAATGCAAAGCGCTGGCTTTTAGTTCCGGGATGGTACACAAACATTGATAATACCGTAGGTGATTACGGCTTTGCTATTCCTACAGATACTCACAGAGATTCTTCTATTCCTGAAAGTGAAAAAAGAATAATGGTTTCTGTCCACTACTATGATCCTTGGGACTTCGGCGGTGATGATACAAGCGGTTCTTACTCACAGTGGGGAGAAGACGGTAACCCAAGCAAAAAGGTTACATGGAACAGCGATGAAGACTATATGGAAGGTCAAATCAAGAAAGTATACAACAAGTTCGTAACAACAGGCTATCCTGTAATTATAGGTGAGTACGGCTGTATAAACAAAACGGATTCTGACGCTGTTAATACTATCTACAGAGCACATTATGACGGTACTATGTGCAAACTTTGTAAGGAATACGGCTGTGTACCTGTATATTGGGATAACGGAGCAGTTGGAAACAGCTTCGGGCTTATCAACAGAAATACATATAAGATCGAACAGCCGGAAATCATAGACGCTATGATGGAAGTTTATCTGAGTCCAAAGGAAAATCTCAGCAGATATATAACATTCATTTCTGAATTAAAGAGCGATAACTACACAACAGAGACATGGAGTGCAGTAAATACAGCTCTTGAAACAGCTCAGGGTCTTGTAGCAGCTGAAGGCACATCAGATGAAGACTTAACAAAGGCTTATACAGACCTTAAGACAGCTTACTACAAGCTGATGGAAGATGAAAATGCAACTGCTGAATATGTTTCAGTAAGAGAGGGAGAAAAAGGCAACTCAATAGAATTGATTGAGGAAGCAATTGCACTTGGACAGACTCCTGAAGGATATATCGTATCACTTGAAGAAAGTATGCTGGCTGTTAAGACAATTAAAGAACTAACTTTTAAATTCAAGATCACATCAGAGAAAAAGCCTGCAGCCGATGATAATGTATTCAATATAAAACCATATGACACCAATGTATGGTCAGGCTGGAATGATAACTTTGTAAAACTATCAGACTGCACATATGATGAATCAGCAGATGAATACACATATACGGTAGACGCAAAGAAGATACTTGATTCATATAAAGGCGGAAATGCAAGCGGAGCTAATGCAATAAACCTTTACTATGGTAATATTGTTGTTGATGAAAATGGAAATGCAGGAAATGCCTTTGTAAAAGACGATAATGGAAAAGACAAAGCAATTTTTGATAAAGATGGAGTAGCAATACAGTTGACATACTACTCAGCAACATATCCGATTACACATACACGTCACCATTATGAAGAAGGTTCATACACATTTACAGAGCCGACATGTACAGAGCAGGGATACAGAGAGTACAAATGTACAGCCTGCGGAGAAGTATATCAAGATATGTATAAGGCTAAAGGACACACATGGAGTGCCTGGGAAACAGTAAAGGAAGCAACCTGCGGAGAAGCAGGAATGCGTAAGCACACATGTTCAATTGATAATGTAACAGAAGAGCAGGAAATACCGGCAACCGGAAAACATAACTTCGTAAACGGCGTATGTACAGTATGCGGAGCAAAGGATACTATAGAGGAACCACATGAACCAGATAAACCGGGAAATAATAACAACAACAATAACAACGGAAACCAAACAGCTAAACCGGGAACAACAGCACCTGCAAACAATGTAACAACTACTGCACCAAAGTCAAATGCTAAAGCTGACGCACAGAAGATAGTAAACAAGGCTAAGATAAAGAACCTAAAAGCTAGTGCTAAGGGCAAAAAGGTAACAATTAAGTGGAAGAAAGCAAGCAAGGTTACAGGATACATTATTCAAGTATCTGCTAAGAAGAACTTCAAGAAGCCACTTGCTAAGAAGACCTTGAAGAAGAATTCTAAGAAGGTTACACTTAAAATTAAAAAGCTCAAGAAGGGCAAGACTTATTGGGTAAGAGTAAGAGCCTATAAGAATTACAAAGCTAACGGCAAGACCGAAAAGGCAACAGGTTCTTGGAAGAAAATTAAATTTAAAGTTAATATAAGTACAAAATCTAAAGAATAATTTCAAAAAAAATTGTAAAAACTATTGACAGTAGAAAATCAAAGTGCTAAAATAAGGTATGTCAGAAATGATATACCTTATTTTATTAGGAGGGAATAAGAATGAAATTAAAACAAATTTTATCAGGATTAACGGCATCAATTTTGGCATTATCATCGGTAGCTGTTGCATCTTTCACTTCATCTGCTGCTGAAACTATCGAACCATCAAACGGTTGGTACGGAACATCAGGTACACTTGAAGGCGATCAGTTCAAGCTAATTCAGGATTGGGGAAATCAAACTAAATTACCTGAGTTATATCAGAAAAATGAACTTTATATTGCAATTGATGTTAAAGGTATAACAACACCGATTGCAGCCTACATGATTTTTTCAAACGGAGCTGACTGGACAGGTTGGAATCCGGACGAAAACGGAAATCCATTAGTACAAATCGACAAAGACGGAGTTTATGTTATCCCATGGAAGGGCACCTCATCTGTTAATGCTGAGGTAGTTTTGTTCCTTGCGGCAGCATTTAAAACTGCTGATAATTCAGCTGTATATTATGCTGCTGATAACGGTGTTACCTGTTCTCTTGTCGGCGTTTACTTAACAGATCCTTCAGATGAATTAATTGATAACAATGATGATACATCAAATTCTTCTAGCGAGTCATCAAGCGAATCATCAAGCGAATCGTCAAGTGAGTCGTCATCTGAATCATCAAGCGAATCATCATCAAAGATTACATCGTCGAATGCATCAACAAGCAATATAACTACAACAGCACCCACATCAAAGGTAATACCTGTAGCTCCAAAGGCAACAAAAACAACTGTCGCTAAGCCTGCAAAAGTTAAAAATGTAAGGGTGAAAGCAAAGAAAAAGAAACTTAATGTAAGTTGGAAAAAAGTCAGCGGAGCAAAAGGCTATAAGGTAGTATATGCTGCTAACAACAAATTTACCAAAGGTAAGAAAACAGCTACAGTAAAGAAAAACAAGGCTACTTTAAAAAATCTTAAATCAAAGAAAAAGTATTTTATTAAAGTAAAAGCTTTCAATACCGCAAATGGTAAAAAGAATTACGGTCCGTGGTCAAAGGTTGTAAGCAAAAAAGCAAAATAATTTAATTATTTGAAACCGTTCAGGATAATACCTGGACGGTTTATTTTTATTATAAAACAAATAAAATTTTCTGATTTATTTCATAATATAGAATGTATAACATTTCTTAATAAAAGGCGTGTTAAACTATTCAAAAAGAATACGCATTTATGGTTAATTTTAGTCAAAAGGTAGAATGTTAAATAATTAACAATATTATCATTGACAATGCACTTATGTAATATTATAATTATATCGATAAATTAATACCGATTAAGATTTCGGACTTGTGAGGTGAAAATATGTCAGAGTCTGAAAAAGCGGTGCCAAAGCAAACTGTCAAAAGACTTCCCGACTATTTGACCTATTTAAAAGGCAAGGCAGATGAAGGTGTTATCAACATTTCAGCACCTGTAGTAGCCAAAGGCTTGAATCTGAACGAGGTACAGGTCAGAAAGGATTTAGCGTCAGTAAGTGAAAGCGGCGGAAAGCCCAGAACAGGCTATTTGCTGAGCAAGCTGATAATGGATATAGAAAAGTATTTAGGCTATGATAATGTTAAAGACGCTATTGTAGTAGGGGTCGGGCATCTTGGCAGTGCATTGATGTCATTTAAGGGTTTTAAAAGTCATGGGCTCAACGTAATTGCAGGCTTTGACACTAACAATGATTTGATAGGAACAGAGGTTCACGGAAAAAAGATTTATTCAAACAGCCGTATAATTGAAATTTGCACAAAGCTCAATGTTCACATAGGGATAATAACCGTTCCCGACGAGTATGCCCAAGAGGTTTGCGATATTATGGTCAAGGCAGGTATTCTGGCTATATGGAACTTTGCTCAGGTACATTTAAAAGTACCCGAAAGCATTATAGTTAAAAATGAAAATCTTGCGGCGTCACTAGCTATTTTGTCAAAATCCATCAGTAAAAATGCTGACTGATAATATAAATTATATTTTTATATCATGATAGGAGAGATTTTTTAATGAGTAACAAAAAGGAAACATCGTGCGAGACTAAAACAATACTTGTTGACAGTGTTGAATCTTTAGACGCAAGACTTAAACAGCTGAGAAAGGCTCAGGAAGAGTTCGCTTCATTTTCGCAGGAAAAGGTCGATGAGATTTTCAAAGCGGCGGCAATTGCTGCTAACAAGCAGAGAATACCTCTTGCAAAAATGGCTGTTGAAGAAACAGGTATGGGCATAGTTGAAGACAAGGTAATAAAAAACAACTATGCGGCTGAATACATCTACAACGCATATAAAGATACAAAAACCTGCGACATAATTGAAAGAGACGAAGCGTTCGGAACTATAAAAGTAGCGGAGCCTATAGGTGTAGTCGCAGCGGTAATCCCTACTACCAATCCGACGTCGACCGCAATATTCAAGACCCTAATCTGCTTAAAGACAAGAAACGCAATTATTATCTCCCCTCACCCGAGAGCTAAGAACTGCACGATCGAAGCTGCAAAAATCGTTCTGGAAGCCGCTGTTAAAGCAGGCGCACCTGAGGGAATTATCGCTTGGATAGACGTTCCGTCCCTTGAGCTTACAAATATGGTAATGAGCGAGGCTGATATTATTCTCGCAACGGGCGGACCGGGTATGGTTCACGCTGCTTATTCAAGCGGAAAGCCTGCTCTTGGCGTCGGCGCAGGAAATGTACCTGCTGTTATTGACAAATCGGCTGATATTAAAATGGCTGTAAACTCAATTATTCACTCAAAGACGTTTGATAACGGCGTTATATGTGCATCTGAGCAATCTGTTATTGTTGACAAGGACATTTACCTTGACGTCAAGAAAGAGTTTAAAGAAAGAGGCTGTTACATTCTAAACAGAGCTGAGACCAAAAAGCTCGGTGAAACGATGATCATCAACGGTTCTCTAAACTCAAAAATTGCAGGTCAGTCGGCATACGACATCGCTAAGCTTGCGGGAATAGACGTTCCTGAAAAGACAAAAATTCTTATCGGAGAGGTTACTTCAGTTTCTCTAGACGAGCCTTTCGCTCATGAAAAGCTTTCTCCTGTTCTGGGTATGTATAAGTCAAGGAGCTTCGACGACGCTTTAAACAAAGCTGACCACTTGATTAAAGACGGCGGCTACGGACACACCGCTTCGCTTTATGTAAATCCTGTAACCGAAAAAGAAAAAATCGACAAGTTTGCAAATATGATGAAAACCTGCCGTATTCTTGTAAACACTCCGTCGTCACACGGCGGTATCGGCGACCTTTATAACTTTATGCTTTCACCGTCCCTTACGCTTGGCTGCGGTTCATGGGGAGGAAATTCAGTTTCTGAGAATGTCGGAGTTAAGCATTTGTTAAACATCAAGACCGTTGCCGAAAGGAGAGAGAATATGCTTTGGTTCAGAGCACCTGAAAAGGTTTACTTTAAAAAGGGCTGTCTGCCTGTTGCACTTAAAGAGCTGAAAACAGTAATGAATAAAAAGAAGTGCTTTATAGTTACCGACCAATTTTTATATGAAAACGGATACACAAAGTGTGTAACAGACCAATTAGACGAAATGGGAATCAAGCACGCAACGTTCTTCGACGTTGCTCCCGACCCGACGCTTGCCTGTGCAATAGAGGGTACAAAGCAGATGACTGCCTTCGCACCTGATGTTATTATCGCAGTCGGCGGAGGTTCGGCAATGGACGCCGCTAAGATCATGTGGGTGCTTTACGAGCATCCTGAAGCTGACTTTATGGATATGGCAATGAGATTCATTGACATAAGAAAGAGAGTTTACACATTCCCAAAAATGGGCGAAAAGGCATACTTTATCGCTGTTCCTACTTCATCGGGTACAGGCTCAGAGGTAACGCCTTTTGCAGTTATCACAGACGAAAAAACCGGAATAAAATATCCTCTTGCCGACTACGAGCTGATGCCGAATATGGCAATCGTAGACGCCGATATGATGATGAATCAGCCAAAGGGACTTACAGCAGCTTCAGGTATCGACGCAGTCACCCACGCTTTAGAAGCATACGCATCTGTTATGGCAACAGATTACACAGACGGTTTAGCCTTAAAAGCTCTTAAAAACATTTTCACATATCTGCCGTCTGCATATGAAAACGGTGCTAACGATCCTTTTGCAAGAGAAAAGATGGCTACTGCTTCAACACTTGCAGGCATGGCATTTGCAAATGCATTCTTAGGCGTTTGCCACTCAATGGCTCACAAACTAGGCGCTTATCATCACCTGCCTCACGGCGTTGCCAACGCACTTTTAATAGACAATGTTATGAGATTTAATGCAAACCCGTCGCCCAGAAAGATGGGAACATTTTCACAATATCAATATCCTCATACCCTTGAAAGATACTGCGAATGTGCAAACTTCTTAGGTATAAAGGGCAAGGACGACAAAGAAACTCTTGAGCTGTTTATAGACGCTATCGACGAGCTTAAAGAAACGGTTGGTATCAAGAAGTCAATAAAGGATTACGGAATTTCCGAAGAGGACTTTATGGCAACGATAGACCAAATGACTGAAGACGCTTTCGACGACCAATGTACAGGTGCTAACCCGAGATACCCGCTTATGAGTGAGATCAAGGAAATGTATCTAAAGGCATACTATGGCGAAAAGCTGATAGAAAAACGCTAGAAGAAAGAAAAGCATATTGATTTTCTTTCTATTACGTTTTACTGCCGGCAATTGATAATACTTGCATTTAGAACATAATTTTGGTATTATTTAAAGGTAAAGATATTTAATAGTTTGCAAATAAATTAATTGGAGGATATTGATTATGGATTTCAAAGAAGTTGTAGCTGAAAGAAGCAAAAAGACCATATATAAAGACGGCGATAAAGCTATTAAGGTATTCAATGAAGATTTCAAAAAGTCTGACATTCTCAACGAAGCTCTCAATCAGGCAAGAGTTGAAGAAACAGGACTTAACATACCTTCCATTCTCGAGGTATCAAAAATAGACGGAAAATGGGCAATAACAAGCCAGTTTATCGAGGGTAAAACAATAGCAAAGCTGATAGAAGAAGAACCCGAAAAAACCGACGAATATTTAGAGCGTTTTGTTGACGTTCAGCTGAAGATCCAAAGCAAGCAATGCCCGCTTTTAAACAAGCTGCAAGACAAAATGCAGGGCAAGATCTCCCAGACAGATTTAGACGCTACAACAAGATATGAGCTTCACACCCGCTTAGCAGGAATGCCAAAGCATCACAAGGTATGTCACGGAGATTTCAACCCTTCAAACGTTATCATAACAGAAAGCGGCGAGGCTTATGTGATCGACTGGGCTCACGCTACACAGGGTAACGCTTCTGCCGATGCTGCAAGAACATATCTTCTGTTTATGCTTCACGGTAAGAAGAAGCTTGGAGAGAAGTATCTTAATCTCTTCTGTGAAAAGAGCGACACGGCAAAGCAGTATGTTCAGAAATGGATGCCGATTGTAGCGGCTTCGCAGTCGGTAAAAGGCAACCCTGAGGAAAAGGACTTCTTAATGAAGTGGGTAAACGTAGTAGACTACGAATAAACTGCACTTAAATTAATATATAAAAAAACAAAAGCTCCCGATATTTAATCGGGAGCTTAATTTTATCTCTATCTGTAATTGTGAGGACCGTTTGAATCGTAATTATCAAAATCCTCTGAATCCTCTGCGTAGATTATTTCAGGCTCATCGTCATATTCATTCTGAAAGTTCTGATTTCTTGGATTACCATAACCGTTATAATTCTGATTGTCATAGTATCCGTCATCGTCATAGCCCTGACCGCCATTTCCTCCGCCTTGATAATCGTCATAGTCGTCATAGTCGTCATAATCATCGTAACCGTTATCATTCTTTTTCTTTTTATATCTCATCCAGAGAACGACTGCAATTATCGCAATAACTAACACAATAACTATCATCATCAAAACCGACTGGAACAGCGACATACTTCCTCTCGGCTTCGTGTCAGAAGAAGTAGTTACAATCGACGCTGAAGCCGTTTCTTTATCATCGTCCTTATCCGTATCTCTAACTGTGGTTGTCGTTGTGTTCACTCGCTCAGCGTTTTTATTATCAGCTTTCGTATCTCTGTATTCATAGGTCGTAGCAGCAGATGTGGTAGTCTTTTTTGTTCTCGTCTTTTTTGTACGCTTTGTAGTAGTCTCAGTCGTTGTGGTAGTTGTTTTCGTGGTGGTTGCAGTCGTAGTTGTTGTTGTGATTTCCGGAGTAGTAACTGTTTCAGTAATTTCACTTTCAGAAACAGTGATTGTAGGCTCAAAAACCTGCTCGCCGTCATTGTTTGAAGGTTCAGCAGCAGTATCCTCTGCAAAAGCGATTAAACAAGCAGTCGGCATAATAACAAGCGACAATATTATACAAAGTATTCTTTTCAGCTTATCTGACATATTCATCTTCCTTTCGTTTTGTTATCTGTTAATATATTAAATTATAACCTTATTATTTCCTAAAGTCAAATTTCTTAATAATATTAAATCAATAAATTATATTTAAACCATACAAATATTATACTTGTCAAGCCAATAATTTATCTGAAGCAGATATGCTATCGTCTGAGGCTTTGCCATAAGCTGTCCGTACCAGTATATTTCCTCCTCACGGTCAAGCAGCTTTTCAAGCTCGGATTTTTTTACTATGTGAAGTATCGGAGAAGAAGAATCCTCTATTACCTCCTCCATAAGCTTTGTAACAGCAGAAAGATAATTCGGATTGTGCGTTTTTGGATATGGACTTTTCTTTCTCCACAAAATCTCCTCAGGCAGACAATTATCAACCTCAAGTGCCTTTCTCAGAAGTCCCTTTTCCCTGCCCTCATAATCCTTATACTTCCACGGAACAGAATATAAATACTCGGCGATACGGTAATCACAAAACGGAACTCTCACTTCAAGTCCGCTGTACATACTCATTCTGTCCTTTCGCTCCAACAGATTTTGCATAAACCAGTCAACATTAAGCCTGAACATTTCACGCATACGCTTTTCAGTTTTATCAAAGTTATCAGGCACATTCACCTTGCCTATGGTGTCGAGATACTTTTCATAAACATACTGCTGCGCATTGATTGATGATTTGAATTCATCTCTTAGCAGACTGCATCGATATGCTGTCGACTGCGACCACGGAAAGCCGTCAGTCATACGAATTTCCTTATCCCGATACCACGGATAACCGCCGAAAATTTCGTCGGCGCACTCACCTGAAAGAGCGACCTTGCAGGTGTTTTTCACCTCTCTGCAGAACAAAAGCATTGAAGCGTCAACGTCAGCCATTCCCGGCAGATCCCTTGCGTCGACCGACATAAAAAGTGCCTTGACGAGTTCAGGAGTGTCTACCTTTATGTAGTGATGATTGCTGCCTAAAAACTCTGCCATTTTGTCTACATAGATGTTATCGCTGTTCGGCTGAAACTTATTTACCTTAAAATACTTTTCATTATCGACATATTCAACTGAAAATGTATCAAGCTGACGGTTCTGCTTTTTATATTCTCTGTTGGTTATAGCTGATATCGCACTTGAATCAAGACCTCCCGATAAAAATGTTCCCAGAGGGACATCAGATACTATCTGACGTTTTATTGAATCGGTAACTAAGTATGTAACTTTTTCCAAGCACTCCTCAAAGGTATCGTTACACTCCTTATCCTCAAGCTCCCAGTATTTCTGAATTTTAAGCCGTCCGTCCTTAAAGGTCGCACAATATCCCGGAAGAAGCTCACTTATATCCTTGTATACCCCATAGCCCATTGTCCGTCCCGGACCTATAAGCATAATTTCTGCAATTGAAGTAAGATCAACATGCGGTTTGATAAGCGGATGAGCCAGCATACCTTTGATCTCACTTGAAAAAATGAGCCGGTCACCCTTTTGCGAATAAAATAAAGGCTTAACACCCATTCTGTCACGAGCCATAAATAAGCTGTTGTCATTTTCATTCCAGATAGCATAGGCAAAAATGCCGTTGAACTTTTTTACGCTCTCCTCTCCCCATTCTATAAATGCCTTCAGAACAACTTCAGTATCCGAATGTCCGTTAAATCTGTGTCCTTTGTATTTAAGCTCGTTTCTTACTTCATCTGTGTTGTAGATCTCACCGTTATAAACTATTATGTAATCCTCGCCGTATTCCTTTGTAATCATCGGCTGTATTCCCTTCATAACATCTATTACAGCCAACCGTGTATGTACAAGCGCAACATCGTTATTTATGTAAACTCCGTCCTGATCGGGTCCTCTCCTCTTGAGAACATTTTTAATATCATACAGATACCTTATATCTTTTTCAAAAACATCATTGCAGTTCACAGAGCCTGCTATTCCACACATAATAATCACCTCAGAATATTATATGATTATACTTAAAATCGGGTGCAGATAAGAAACAATATTATATGAGAAAAAAGAAAGGGCGTCAAAAGACGCCCCAAAGCTGTATTAATTTTAAGAAGTTTAATAAGATAATATTAAAACGCTGACGGAGTATTTTTCTTTGTTAAAGAATCAATTCTCTGTAACTGGTTGGTTTAAGCTGTCAAAGGTAACTTGATTTTCAAGCTCTGCTTCTTCAGAATTATCATCGTTTACCTCTGATTCGGGAATAGAAGTCATATTGCTTTCATTATCAATATTAGCTTCTTCTTCAATAATTTCCATAATTGAACTTGTACTATCCTTTGTGTTTTCAGCAGAAGATTTTGAATTTGCAGAAATGTCCTTGCTTTCATCAACAACGCTTTTAATGCCTTCAACCACAACAGGCTCGCTGTTGTCCACCTCAAATGCCAGAGGAAGCTGTTTTTCAACCTTAACCTTAAATGTTTCCGCCGACAGTCTTGCAAACATAGTCAGCGAGGAGAGAATTATAAACACCGCAGGCAATATTGTAAACGCTTCAACACAGTATCTGAACAGTGATATGAACAGCTCTGAATCATTAAGTCCTGCAAAATCCAAAAATCTGCCGGTTTTAAGCTCGTGCCCTACCTGTACAATAGAGTAAGCTCCCATTGAAAGAGATGTGAGCATAACTACCGCACATTCAGATGCGCCGACGCATTTTCTTTTTCTTGATTTAAACAAGATAACACAAAACGAAATAGATATTATAAATACAGTAAGTGCTCTTCCGTAATTCTGAAAGAACATATATTTTCCTGCACTTAATATGTATTCACGTTTTGATTCAAAAAAGTAGTTAAACACAGCACGTCCTAAAAATTCCGAAAACACAGCAATCGCACTCAATATCACAGCAAAAACCGAAAGTGCAAGAGGTGCTCCGTCACCATAGGTTAATTTTTTTCTCATTTTGTTGTACATCCTTTCTTAAATTTCCGAGTTTGATAGGCGTTTAACACAAATCCAAACTCATTACTGAAATAAGTGTTTTGATTGTTACCTCCTAAAATTTCTACACAAAAAATATAAAAATATAAAAGAATAAAACAAAAACAGGAGGGAATTATTCCTCCTGTTATAATAATAAACCTATATCAATTTTATTGTCAACGATGATATGTGCCGAAAGAAAAGACTATTTATCACATTATTTAGCTTTAGAGAATTTTTTTACTATCTTTTCTTTTATAACACCGTCTTTATATTCGTAACAAAATATCACAGCACATATGATAAGACCGATAATTGATATGACAATTGAAACAATAAAGTAATTCGGCATAAAGACCATTTCAATTTCGTGGCTGCCTTCGTCGAGCTTCAATGCAATCAGCGAATCTATTGCACAAACAGGCTCTGCCTCCTTGCCGTCGACTGTTATTTTCCAGCCCTCCTCGTACGGAATGGTTGTAAGCATAACCTTATTACTTCCGCTGATTTCGATATTGCCCTTTAAGCTCCTGTCAGTATACTCGGTAACATTAAGCTCGTTTTTCTTTATGGTATCTACAGCATTATTAAAAGCCGTATAATCCATTGTGTAAAACAGTTCTTGACTCCAGAAAGCCTCTCTGTCAAGAGTTATTCTGAGCCTTATCGTGCTGTTCTTTTCATAATCGCCCAGATCTACTATTCTGTAATCGTCTCCCTCGAAATAACCGCCTGCATAATTCATTTCCGGCTCAGTGCTGTTTTCACTCTTATACTTTTGGAATTCTTCTTCGTCGTAATACCAAAGGTTGCACGCCTTTTCATATGTCGTAGGGAAATATACATACACAGGACCGTCTTTTTCAACATTGATGAGATAGTCTATATGGCTTTCAGAACCCTCCTCAGCAGTGTTATAATACCTGACCAGATTATCTCCGTAAGGCTCTGACTCTACATTTAAAATCTCATCAACTGTATACTGCAAAGGCTCTAATATTTGCTTTGACTCTTCATTTGAACTGTTAATTGCACTGAAAATATTATTCTGGTTTTCAAACGGGTTAAATTCTCCGAGCTTTAAATCACATACTCCTGCATCAGACTGAAAACCTACAGATAATGCGTATGGGTTCTGATACTGCGTAACCGTTCCGTCGCCTGATTCATCAGACGCAGCAAAATCCTTTACCTTAAAGTAGTTTACCGGAACATTTTCTATTCTTGTTCCGCAATAATCCGACCAAAGTTCATCACTTTTGTCAATCAGATATTTTATACCCAAAAGCGAATCATTCATATATGTTGAGCCGTTGTAGCAGGTAAAATTACCGCCATATCCATATCCCAGCTTTTTTAGGAACAAAAGCGCCTTTGTATTCATAGTTGATGACGAATGTGAAACTCCTGAATAACCTATTCCCATAGGGTCGCAAACAGTTCTGTCGAAAGTCTTTTCCATTCTGTAAAACGACTTATCGTCCTTTTTAATGTCATCAACGATACCGCGTATCTCAGTCATATAATTTTCATAGCTTGAATATTCGCTGTATGCAACGTCCTTATCTATTTTTTTGATTGTGTCAAATGATACCAGATACAGTTCGGCAAATACAACTACCGAAATAAAAACAGCTATACTTTTTCTATTCTTTTTCTTTAATAGAATTAAAAGAATAAAGTAAACCGCAAGCATAATTGCCGAAAACCATATTCCGCCGATCTGACTGCTTGTTGTTCCGTCATCATACGTTTTTTGAGTTAAAGTATAGAAGCTAGGCATATCGGTCGTTTCGTAATATGCAAGCAGACAAATCAGAGCAAAAACCGTTCCGCCCACAGCCTTTATGCTAACGCCTCTTAAATTATCGAATGTTCTTACCGCCATAATCAAAAGAACAAATGAAAAGGCAAAAGAGTATCTGTAAGGCAGCCAGTTAGGAACCTGAAATCCGTGCCACACAATATCAACAGGAGCCAAATACATACTTACAAACAGTACTGCTAACAAAGCTCCCAGACCTGCTTTTTGCTTTATATCAATTTTTTTGTTCAGGAAAAACAGCGGAACCATAATAAGCGTGAGAGTTCCGCAGAATATCATAGGAAGTCCCTCAGGACGCACTGTATCATAGCTCATAGGGAACAGCTTTGTAAAGAAATCAAACAAATTAAACTGTGTATGCAATGAAAAATCAGGAGTACTGAAATCGAGTTTTCCGAGACTCAGCGATTTATAGACAGGAATTAAAACTATGCAAGCAAGCATTACAGCTATAACAGCAGAACCCATAAACCTGAGAATACTGAATAAAACTGATTTTGCCGTCTGTTTTGTTTTTGTTGTGAAAAGATAATATAAAAAATATAAGGCTGTAAAAATTCCTATCATATACCCGATATAAAAATGGGCAATGAAAACAAGTGCCAGAGGTATAATAAAGAACAGCGTCTTTTTCTTGTCGATTAGCTTTCCTACACCGTAACAAATAAACGGAAGATAAATAAGTCCGTCCAGCCACATAGGATCCATAAGTTCTACTACCATATATGTCATAAGCGCATAGCATGTAGAAAAGATAATCGTAGTTACATTTTTTGTCTTATAGCTTTTTCTAATGAAAAACGCAAATGCAACAGCCGCTGCAGCGATTTTCAAAAGCTGAATAATTTCAATAGCTCCGCACATCATTGTTCTTGGAAGAATGCAGATGATAAGCATAAACGGACTTAACAGATAATATGCAAATATGCCAAACATCTCACCTGACAAATTTCTGTTCCAGCTATAGATAAAGCTTCCCTTTCCCCAGAAGGCGTCTCGCAAAGCCTCATAGTAATACACATACTGCCCGTTTAAATCCAGAACTAAAACCGAATTATCACCCCACGGATGTACTTTAAACACCGCATAGACAATATACATTATTATCAGCGGAATAATGAAAACCAGTCCATAAATTCTGTGCTGATAAAGCCATTGCTTTACGCCTTTCTTGCTGTTAGAAACAGCACCTTTTGGCGGAGTCAGCTTAATTTTTTCACTTTTACTCATACCTCATCTACCCCTTTACATTTTAAAATATTTAATTAATTGCCATACATCTGACAAATATTATTCTAAATTACTGCTCTTCTTTTTCTCAGAAATTATATATCTAGGTCTGCATTTTATTTCCTCATATATTTTAGAAATATAATATCCGATTATGCCAATACTTATCATTATCAGACTTGATGTTAAAAGAATCAGCAGAATAACAGTCGTAAATCCCTCGCTGCTCCCGTGAGCAAATTTCCAAAGCGTTTGAATCCCGAGAGCTATAGAGCACAGAAGCATTACAAAACCGATAACAGTAACGATATGCAGCGGTGCAGAAGTAAACGACGATATAGAATTTACCGCATATTTTACAAGCGACTTCAATGACCATTTTGATTCACCTTCAAAACGTTCTGCGACGTCAAAGTAGACAGTTTCGGTATTAAAGCCAACCCAGCTTGACATTGCCCTGAAAAAGGTAAGTCTCTCGGGCATTTCGTTTAAGCTGTCTACGACCTTTCTGTCCAGCAGTTTAAAGTCAGAAGACGCTTTCATATCCAGCCCCGAAGCGCTCTTTATCAGCTTGTAAAACAAAAGAGAAAAGCATTTGTAAATCGGATTTTCCTTTCCCCTGTTTGACTTTCTCCCCTCAACGACATCTATCCCGTCATTATTCTTCCAGATATTATACATCTCAACTATTACCTGAGGAGGATGCTGCAGATCGCAGTCCATCAAAACGCATGCGTCGCCTGCTGCCTCTTTAAGACCGGCAAAAATAGCACTTTCCTTTCCAAAGTTTCTCGAGAAGTTCACCCCGACTATATTATCTCTTTCATCAGCCAGACGGGAAATAAGCTCCCACGTTTTATCCTTAGAGCCGTCGTTCACAAAAACAATTTCAAAGTCGATATTATTTTTATTCATAATATCTGCTACGACGTTTGCAGTATTTTCAATATTCTTTTCCTCATTATAGCTTGGTATAATAATTGATAGCATTACATCTGCCTCCGAAATTTTAATCTCTATCTGTCATTTTTAATTTCTCAGAAGGCTTTAATGCCTTTGAGAGTTTATAAACACAATAAACAAACCAGATTTTAAAGAAAATTACTCCAACTACTAAAATCTGCATAATTGCTTTTTGAATTGCGTCCGGCAGATAATTTACAATAAAATTATTAAACGAAAACGTAAAAATTTCAATTATCAGAATCGCAAGCCAGACTGTTCCCAGTATTTTAATTCTATGAATATCTCCTAAGCTGTCCTTTGCTTTATAAACAGCAAACACCAGTAATGTAAAAGCAGCCAGCTTCAATCCCCAGAAAACATTTGTCAAAACGAACTCTATTTCTGCATTTCCGATACCGAAACGCTCTGAAAAATATGTATAGATATAATTTTTATCTAAAAATGATATTACAAACTGAACCAGACTGACAATAGTCATAAATATCCCTGCAATTTTAATGCAGTTAAACGATTTTGAATACCGTGAAAGTCTGCATATTCCGAAAACCGTTAGAATCCAGCCTGCAAAATCAGGCAGAATGTCAATCCCGTAAACAGAAGCATTGATATCAAACAATAAAAAAACAGAACCCCAAAAAATCTGCAACACATTTTCCACCTGTTTTTTGTATTTTTTATAATCTCTAAATTAAAATTATACTATACTTACCAACCCGTGTCAAGCCACCAGCGAACCGCCAGCGTGACGCCGGAAGCTCCGCTGCCTATTAAAAGTTTAATTTAATGTTTGACGTTTCAAAACGGCAGACTTATACTTTGTAAAATAGATATAATCTTGTTTCTTGCCTCTAAATTTCTAGCATCTAAAAGCTGAGGCAAGAGGCAAGAACTTACCTTTTTCACTTTATATTAGCCTGCCGTTGTACAAAGTAAACACATTATGCTAACCTTTCAAAGGCAGAGAGCGTGCAGGGCTCAGCCCTGCTCTTGCTTCTTGCTTCTAAAATTCTTGCCTCTAGGTGCTAGCCTGCCGTTGCACAAAGTAAACACATTATGCTAACCTTCCAAAGGCAGAATGGATGCAACGTCATCGTTGCCCGGAGGCTCGGCGGGGCATCTAAAAAGGACAAATCCAAAACGGATTTGCCCTTTGTTCTGGTTATAATTTAAAATTACTTATTAAGTCTTGCCTCAAGCTTGTTAAGCTCATCTGTCATTTCTTTAGGCAGCCTGTCGCCAAACTGCTTGTAGAACTCTCGAATATCAGCAACCTCGTCATTCCAGAGTTCTTTATCAACAGATAAAAGCTCGTTTAAAGTTTCAGGAGTAATTTCGTCCTCAATGCCCTCGAGGTTCAGATCCTCAGGCTTTGGAAGATACCCAATAGCAGTTTCCTGAGCGTCAACTGTTCCCTCACATCTCTTGATTATCCAGTCGAGAACTCTCATATTATCGCCGAAACCTGGCCAGATAAAGTTACCATCATCGTCCTGCTTGAACCAGTTTACATTGAATATCTTAGGAGCCTTGTCACCGAGCTTTTTGCCCATTTCAACCCAGTGAGCCCAATAGTCGCCCATATGGTAGCCGCAGAAAGGTTTCATAGCCATAGGATCGTGTCTTAAAACTCCAACAGCACCTGTTGCAGCAGCGGTTGTCTCGGAAGAAACTACCGAGCCTACAAACGTACCGTGAGTCCAGTCAAACGACTGATAAACAAGCGGAGTAGTCTTAGCTCTTCTTCCGCCGAAGATAATAGCCGAGATAGGAACTCCCTCAGGGTTATTGAATTCAGGCGAAATGCAGGGGCAGTTTTCAGCAGGAGCGGTAAATCTTGAGTTAGGATGTGCAAGGTTATTGCCCTCAGCAACATACTCAGGACCGTTTACTTTTGCTCCCTTCCACTCTGTAGCGTTTACAGGAGGATTTTTGTCGAGCTTTTCCCACCATACTGTCATATCGTCATTGTTGATAGCAACATTTGTGAATATTGTATTCTTTCTTGTTGACTCCAAAGCGTTGAAATTAGATTTAGCGTTTGTTCCCGGAGCAACTCCAAAGAAACCGTTTTCAGGATTGATAGCATAGAGTCTGCCGTCCTCGCCCTGCTTTAACCAAGCAATATCGTCGCCGACTGTCCAGACCTTATATCCCTTCTTTGTATAAACCTCAGGAGGAATAAGCATAGCAAGATTTGTCTTTCCGCAGGCTGACGGGAAAGCCGCAGTGATATATTTAACTTCGCCGTCAGGCTTTTCAACACCAAGAATAAGCATATGCTCAGCCATCCAGCCCTCGTTTTTACCCTGATATGAAGCAATTCTCAAAGCAAAGCATTTTTTACCGAGAAGTACGTTTCCGCCGTATGCCGAATTAATCGACCAGATAGTATTATCCTGTGGGAAGTGTACAATATATCTCTTTTCAGGGTCAACGTCAGCCTTCGAGTGAAGACCTCTTACAAAGTCATTTGAAGTATCGCCGAGATTTTCAAAAGCCTTAGCACCCATTCTTGTCATAATATCCATATTAAGAACAACGTATATAGAGTCTGTTATCTCAACCCCCACCTTTGCAAGCGGAGAGCCGATAGGTCCCATTGAATATGGGATAACGTACATTTTTCTTCCCTTCATAACCCCGTCGTACATAGGAGTCAGCTTTGCATACATTTCCTTAGGGTCGCACCAGTTGTTTGTAGGTCCTGCTTCTTCTTTTGTATTTGTACATATAAATGTCCTGTCCTCAACTCTTGCAACATCGTTAGGAAGAGTTCTGTGATATAAACATCCCGGAAGTTTTTCTTCGTTGAGCTTTATCATTTCACCTGTTGATATAGCCTCGTCTCTAAGAGCCTGAAGCTGTTCGTCACTGCCGTCGATCCAAACGACCTTTTCCGGCTTTGTCAATGCGATCATTTCATCAACCCACGCATTTACATTTGGGTTTTTAGTTAAACTAGCCATAATTTTGCTCCTCTCATAAATAGGTATTTTAGTTGAAATAAACTAACTTTCCACAAATATCATTATACTGTTAATTCTAATCGTTGTCAATAGGCGAATTGTTAAATATTTAACACAGTTTTGCAGGCTTTATTGTTCAATTATTCATATTTACTCTTAAATGCGAATAATATTTTAATATATCGTTTGAAAATGATATTTAAAATCATCAAAAATTCATCATTATGCAGAATAATAAATATTCATACAGCTTTCAGATTAAGTTTTGTTGATTATGATAATATATGTAATTTCAGTTTGACTTTTATGTTAATTTAACGTATAATGTAATATGATTATGAATATGAATTTTATTAATGAAAAAAGCCAAACATATAATTGAGTAATAATGTTTATTTAGGAGAGAGATTTTATGCAGGACAGTAAAAAAAATAACGGCAACTCAAAGAGCAATAATTCAAAGAACAACCTTATCGGTTTAGCTATTTTTGTTGGTATGTTTATTTTAATAGTTATTGTAATCGTAATATTTACCCGATCAATTCTTCCAGGCAGCGGAAGCTCGGCAAGCAGTATGCTTGTGGCTGATTCTAATCTGGGCATTCACACAGATACGACTACTGAACCCATTACTGTAAAGCCTAATAAAGATGATTCCTCAAAAGAGAATAATGATGACAACGAAGATAATAACTCAGACAATGATGACAACGAGCAAGGTACTGTAATGACTGTAAGCTCAAGTGTAAACGTCCGTTCAGGTCCGGGCTCCAGCTATACTCAGTTAGGCGAGCTTGCCACAGGAAGAGAAGTTACGGTTTATGAAAACGTAAACGGCTGGTACAGAATTTCATTCAACGGTTCGACTGACGCATATGTTTACAGCGGATATATTTCAGGCACTCTTCCTGAATCCACTGACTCCAACAGCCACTATAATGAATATACTCAAAACACGCCCACATACACGAGTTATGCACAATACAACCAAAATAATAATTATAACAACGACAGCAATAACGGCGGGTACTATTATAATTATAACCAGTAATAGTAAATTTCATTATAAACTTAACAAGCTGAGTCACATATCATACGTGACCCAGCTTTTTTATTTGAATATTTATTTATATATTACTTATCTCAAAATCTACCTTGCCCGAACTTACATTAGCGTTTGCAACCTTTACTTTAACAGCATCGCCCAACATAAAACTCTGACCTGTTAAGTTGTTTCGCAAAGTCATTGAGCCGTCATAATCATATTCACCTATTGGCAGAGATTCAACTCTCACCAAACCCTCGCATGTATTTGTCAATTCAACGAAAAATCCATACTCCAAAACAGAAACTATAACGCCTTCAAATACTTCTCCTATATGAGTGCTTAAATATTCCGCCTTGTAACAATCCTCACAACTGCGTTCGACCGACATCGCAGCAAGCTCCTGATTTGTTGACCTATCGGCAGACTCATATGAAAACTTGCTGTATTTTTTCATTATCTCAGAATGGTCTGAATTATCAAGATAATCGCTCATTATCCTGTGAATGGTCAAATCGGGATAGCGTCTTATAGGAGATGTAAAGTGCGCATAATTTTCAAGCACCAATCCGAAATGTCCTATAGGCTCAACTGAATACCTTGCTTTTGCCATGCTCCTGAGAACAAGTGTGTTGACAACACCCTCTTTAGGCGTTTCTTTTGTCTGATTAAGAACGCTTTGCAAAAAGCCTGCTGTAACCTCTCCGTTTGAATTAAATGGTATGCCTAGCCTTGTAAGTCCGTCAAAAAGACGCTCAGTTTTATCTTTGGGCGGATTTTCGTGAATTCTGTATACAAACGGAAGATTGTTTTCCCTTCCGAATTCAGCCGCACACTCGTTTGCCGCAAGCATAAAATTTTCTATTATTTCCTCGCTGATACCCCTTGACTTGCTCTCAACTCCGATACACTCGTCCTTTTCGTTGATAATGAGCTTGCTTTCGCTAGTTTTTATATCAGGACAGCCCCGTGCTGTTTTGTTTCTGTCAAGCAGCTTGAAAAGCTCAAGCATAACAGGAATAGTATCTAAAACTTCAAGATATTTTTCCCTTATATTATTATCCGCCTCGCCTGAAATTATTTTATTGATTTCCGAATATACACCCTTTACTCTTGAACGAATTATTGACTTTTCAAACCTGTAGCTTTTGGTAATTCCGTTTTTATCAATATTCATAATACAAGAAAAAGCCAGACGGTCAGCCTGCGGATTAAGAGAACAAATTCCGTTTGAAAGCTCCTTTGGCAGCATTGGAACAACTCTATTTGCATAATACACGCTTGTTCCGCGATTGAACGCCTCTTTATCGAGCATAGATCCGGGCTTTACATAATGCGAAACATCAGCAATATGAACACCAAGTTCAAAACCGTCCTTTGTTCTTGATACAGATATAGCGTCGTCAATATCTTTAGTATCTGCGCCGTCAATAGTAAATATGGACATATCTCTTAAATCGACACGGTTTTTTATCTCGTATTTTACCAGTCTTTCATCGGAAACCGCCTTAGCCTCACTTATAACCTCATTCGGGAAAACAGGAGTTACTCCGTTTAAATCAAGAATGCTCATAGCGCAGGAGGAAGCTTTAAATGAGCTTCCGAAGTTAAATAGAAGCTCGCATTTATGTTCGCTGTGTTTTTTTCCTCTGTAAGTTATTTTTGCTAAAACCTTATCATTTTCTTTATATTCTATTCCACGCCTATTGCTGAAATCAATTGAATAGCTTGATAAAACATCAGGTACAATTTTATATAAACAATTTTCAGCAACTATATTCCCCGTAAATTTTGAGAAGTTTTTCTCTTTTATTTCAACTATTTCTCCTTCAATCAGTCCCTTTTTTCCTTTGAAGGGTCTTACGAGAACTATATCACCCGGCATTGCCCCTAAAAAGTATTTTCCCGAAATAAAAATCTCCTCATCTGTTTTGCAATCACGAACAAAACCATAAGTTTTATTCAGCTTAACTACCTCGCATTTTGTATATTTCACTCTCTCCGAAAGAATAAAGCCATTTTCTGCTTTACTTATTTTCCCGTCTTTCTTTAACATTTTCATACACATAGTAAAGTTCTGAAAATTATAACCCGTTACTCCGCATTTTTTCCTGAGCCTGCTGAATGTTACCGGTTCTTTGCTTTCTTCCAGAACATTAATAATTTTTTCATAATATTCTCTTTTAATTCTGTTTTTTCTCGTTTGCTTTGATTTATGTTTCTTCTTTGACATATCTTCACCTTATTATGTTTAACTTCTTTTTTAATACCTAATTATTTTTTACTTTGCTCTGCTGTTGTATGCAGTTGCTTTATATATGAAAAAACCCTGCGTAATTAATTACGCAGGGAAATTGTTTACTGTTAACGATAAGTAATAAAATTAACAACAAGCGTTACCACAAAAAAGATAACTGCACAAACTCTTGTAAGCTTTGAAAGCTTTGCATCACGAGTGTTTCCCATATTTCCCGAATAAAATGAATCGTTTTGTCCTCCGCCTATTGCAGAAGTCATTCCCTGATCCTTACCCTCCTGAACGAGAACTACAAGAATAATTAATATACTCGAGATTAACAGTAAAATACCGCTAATGATTTCAACTTTGGTCATAATTTATTCCTCCAATAAAGTCAATGCATAAAGTATAGCACAAAAAAATCCAAATTTCAAGGCTTTTTCAAAAAAAATTCGCAGTCTTTTTGCGCCATTGCACTAAAACTGCGAATTAAATGGGTCATTTGTTTTGTAATGATATGCGAAGATCATTCTTCAATATTATCTTACCACATCAGAAACTGCATCTGAAGCGCCATCCATTGCGTCATTAACGCCCTCCTTGATGTCGTCACCCACATTGTCCTTATCATCTGTACTTGATGTGTCAGTACTGTCTGTGTCTCTTTCGGTCGTAGTTGTTGTAGTTTCTGTTTCTCTTGTAGTTGTTGTGTCGTTGCTTGAAGCCTTATCATTATTATTCTTATTGTCACCGCAGCCTGCAAGCATCATTGCACATACTACAAGACTTAAGCCCATTGCAATAAACTTCTTCATATAAATCCTCCATTTCTTAATGGTTTCGTGCCAAAGCGGATTATAACGTCATCTTATTATTAATTCACGACACCTGCTTTATAACACAAATCCTGCGTGAATATCACTTCTCACGCTATGACCATTTTTTATTAAACAAAGACCTGAAAAAGTCATAAATACTAAAAAATTTGAAAATCCCAAGTCTTCGCCATTTCAGGCATTGCGCCGTTGCAATGCCTTTTTAAAGCCCTCTGAGGAACTTGTAAATATTATTACTCATTTTTTAATAATTATACAAAAGGATAGATTTTTTAATTAATATGTGATATTATTAATTAAATCAAAAAAGTTTTATACCTTGCTCAGAAATTTGAAATTACACTTCTGCTTTATCATTTTATTTATGCCAAACAGTATTATAATCAGCGAAATATACCAGAAAAGCTCTCCCGTCATTGAATACAGTGTGCGCTTTGAAATTAAACTCGCACTTGATAAAATTTTCCCGCTTTCGCTGTTGGTTATCGAGCCAGTTATCTCTCCGCAAGGTGTTATCACGGCTGAAATTCCACAATTAGCGGCTCTTAAAACATACCTTCCGTTTTCGATGGCTCTTAGCCTTGAATGGCGAAAGTGCTGTTCTCTTGCAGAAGTGTTTTCAAACCACGAATCATTCGTGCTTACCAGTATGACCTGACCGCCGTCTTTGACCTGTTTTCTTGAAATTGAAGAATATATCGATTCAACACACACAACAGACGTCATTTTGCCAAGTGATGTATTCAATGGCGTGCTGTCATCGCCCGGCTCAAGACTGTTCTTGTTTGTGATCAGCTTTCCAAACGGAACATATTCCCCAAACGGAACAAGACGCTGTTTAAAATATGATAAAACCTCATTTGTATTCGGGTCTATATACGAAAGGGTATTATACCGTTTATCGTTTGATCTGTCGTAATAAAAACTGCCCGTTGCAATGACTGTATCAGTACTTTTAGAAATGCTTTTAAGATATGATGTAACATTGCTCTCATTTATATTTTCACATAAAGCTGTTTCAGGCATAACGACTAAATCAACCTCATTCAAGTCAACGCTTTTTAAAATCTCATCATACTCAAAAAAGACTTTGTTTTTAGAGATCGTCCATTTCTCAACTCCCATAATTGAACCTTGGGCAATAAGTACGTTAATATTATTACCATCTTTTTTTGCTTTAAGATCAGAGTTGATTTTAAACATTCCGAAGCTGAATACAAGCAGATAAATAAGTAATGCCGAAGCAAAGGAAGTAAAGGTCTTTTTTCGATAAGCGGCAGACTTTATCCCTACTGCGATAAGTGCGTTTATTGAAACGATTATTACTCCTGCAAATCTTCCGCCAAACAGAGAGGCAATCTGCATAAAAGGTGTAAAGCTTATGCATGAAAGCTCAATTCTCGACCACGGAAATGAAACAAACGGAACTATTTCCATTAAATATTCGCCGAACACAAATAAAAAGGCAAATGAGAAAGAATCAAAAACCCTGCCCTTTGTCATTTTCTGAAATACCGACATTACTAAAACAAAAATCAAAGATACAAAGCCTGACACCAACAAAACTGCCAATACTGCCATGGCTATTCCGACTGCTTTAGGCACACTAAGCAAATCAACGATTTTTATTAAAAAGCTGAAATTAATTATATTATATAAAACTGCAAAGGCAGCGAATTTTTTTAAATACACCGAAAAGCTATGCTCGTTGATAACGCTTATGCACAACGGTACTAGCCCGACAAAGCACAACAGCGGAATATCAAGGCAGGTTTGCAAAAGTCCCATTATTACAGCAGATGTGCAAGGCAGGTAAATTCGTTTTATAAAGATTATAAATTTGTTTTTGTGTAAATTTATCATATCAATTATTTTTAACAAAATAAGATAGAATATTTACTTGACTTACATATAGTGTTTTGAAAAAATTTATGATTATTAAGGATTGTGAACTATACTATGACAAACAACAAAAAAGATAAGTCCGATAAAAAAATAAAGAGAATTTCATCTGAAGAATTATTTTTAACAGGCGGACTGTTAGCGTGTGTCGGCGGTTTTTTAGACGCTTATACATATAGTCTTAGAGGCGGAGTATTCGCAAACGCTCAGACAGGTAATATAGTTCTGCTGGCTGTAAATATCGCAAAGGGAGCCTATAATAAGGCGTGTCTTTATTTAATTCCCATACTTGCCTTTGCGTTCGGAGTATACATAACAGAAATTTTAAAATCGAGTTTTAATGATAAAGCTTTGATAAAGTGCGAGCATTTTGTTATACTAATTGAAATAGTGCTTCTTTTTACAGTCGGCTTTATACCTTTAAACGTTTCCCCGTGGATCGTAAATGTAACAATATCTTTTATATGCTCAATACAAGTAAACAGCTTCAGAAAAATTGAGGGCATACCTTATGCTTCGACAATGTGTACGGGGAATCTCAGAAGCTGCTTTGTAAACCTTTTTAAATACACTCATCACAAAAACCAGCAGGCACTTTTCAGTTGTTTAAAATATATGGGTATAATTCTGCTTTTTATTCTGGGAGCTTGTATCGGAACCATTTTATCAAAAATCATCGGTTATAACTGCATTTGGTTTTGCTGCATAATACTCATAGCTGTATTTTTAATTTTAACATTCAGAAAAAATCAGTCAGAGCGGGAATATACAAAATGAAATATGAACACAAAAATATAATAAATGAAAATAAAATCAGAATTCCAAAGCAGGCAGAGAAAGCCATTGAAATTCTTGAAAAGTATGATTATGAGGCATACTGTGTAGGCGGCTGTATTCGTGACTCTCTTATGGGCAAAGAGCCTGCCGACTGGGACGTCTGCACAAGCTGCAAGCCCGAAAGGCTTAAGGAGATATTCTCTGAATATAAGATAATTGATACAGGCTTAAAGCACGGAACTGTCACCGTTATAGTTGACAGTATGCCCCTTGAGATAACGGCTTTCAGAAAGGACGAAGGTTATACAGATCACCGTCATCCATTGAATGTTGAATACGTTACAAATCTGAAAGAGGATCTCTCAAGACGGGATTTTACAATAAACTCGCTTGCTTATAATAACAGTACGGGTCTTATAGACTATTTTGGCGGACTTGACGACTTACAAAACGGGATCATCAGATGTGTGGGTGAATCCCAAATGCGTTTTGAAGAGGACGCTTTGAGAATTCTCCGTGCAGTAAGGTTTGCGTCAACGCTTAATTTTTCAATTGAACCCAATACCGAATCGGCGTTGTATGAAAAATTAAATCTGCTTGAATTTATTTCTGCCGAACGTATTCGTGACGAGTTTTTAAAGCTTCTTACCGGAAACGGCGTGCTGTCTGTTTTAAGTGATTATAAAGAGGTCATTTTCTTTATAATACCCGAACTTAAAAAGTGCGATTCAACGCCTCAGAACACGCCCCACCATTGCTATAATGTTTATGAGCATACTGTGCATTCCGTTTCTGATATTGAACCTCTGCCCCATCTGCGAATGACAATGCTGCTTCACGATATAGGAAAACCGAGCACGCTGACAACAGACAGACAGGGAATTTCCCATTTCAAAAACCACCAATATATAGGCGGGCAGATGGCTGAAAAAATACTAAAGCGTCTAAGGTTCCCGAAAAAAGAAGCCAAATACATCTGTTCGCTAATCACTCAGCACGATAACAGATTTCCGGCAAGTGAAAAAAACGTCAAAAAATTCATATCAAGACACGGCAGGGATTTTTTCAGAGACTATGTTAAAATAAGAACTGCCGACGCATTAGCACAATCAGACTATATGAGAAATGAAAAACTAAACACTATCAACAGTGTAAATAGAATTGGGGAAGAGATAATAAAATCAGGCTTACCGCTTAGTCTGAAAGAGCTTGACTTAAACGGAAACGATCTTATAGATATTGGATTTAAAGGCAAAGATATCGGAAAGCTGCTGAATGAAATCCTGAATTTAGTAATCGACAACAAGCTTTCAAACACAAAAAGCGAACTTATGAATTACGCAAGAAAAAGGCTTTAAGCATTTCGCATATGTTTATTGCACCTAAAATTGCCAATAATAAACTTTGAAGCTATCGGGTAAAACCGATTGTTAATAAAATTTTTAGGAGGAAAATTTATGAGCGATTCAAAAAATTTAAAGGGAACAAAAACAGAGGCAAATTTATTTGCCGCATTTGCAGGCGAATCACAGGCTTACACAAAGTACAGCTACTACGCAAATAAGGCTAAATCCGACGGATATGTACAAATCGGAAAGCTGTTTGAGGAAACCGCAAACAACGAAAAGGCTCACGCAAAAATTTGGTTTAAGCTGATAAACGACGGCACAATGCCGGGTACTGAAAAGAATCTTACAGATGCCGCTGCAGGTGAAAACTATGAGTGGACTGATATGTATGCAGGCTTTGCAAAAACCGCAAAAGAAGAAGGCTTCGACCAAATCGCATTCTTATTTGAAAAGGTAGCTGAAATTGAAAAAACACACGAAGAAAGATTCAGAAAGCTGCTTGCCAATATAGAGGGCGACTGCGTATTCTCAAAAGACGGAGACGTTATTTGGGAGTGTTCAAACTGCGGACATATTGTTGTCGGCAAGAAGGCACCGGAGGTTTGCCCTGTATGTGCACATCCTAAGTCATATTTTCAGGTAAAAGCTGAAAACTATTGATCATCAAATCAAAAAAATACAAAAGCCTGATGACGCAATATTTGTGCCATCAGGTTTTTTTAACGTAAAAAGCAAAATACTATGTGTTATTATATCATTTAATCTCTCTGTAAACCTCGCCGTTTTTGAGTTTAATCCCCTTATATTCTGCAAGTTCAGAGACAGTTACTATCTGATACCCTTTCTTTTTAAGAGCAGGAATAATTTTTAAAACCGCATCTTTAGTAGACTTGTGTATGTCATGCATAAGAATTATATCTCCGTCGCTTACATTATTCATTACATTTTTATATGTTTTAGAAGCGCTTAATGTAGCCCAGTCACGGGTATCGACATTCCAGGTTATTATAGGTTTTTTTAAGGTTTTCTTTACCTTTGAATTAACAGCGCCGTATGGAGGACGTACTAGCGTAGCTCCGTGTTCTATCAATGCTTTTAAACGCTTATCGGTTTTATTTATCTGACTTTTAATACCTTTTTTAGATAACCCCGTCAAATAAACATGATCAAACGTATGACTTCCTATTTCACAGCCTAACAGATCAGCTTTTTTTATTGCCGATTTATATTTGTTTACCTGGCTTCCCAGAACAAAAAATGTAGCGTGAACGTCATACTTATCCAAGCAATTTAAAACTGCTTTTGTATACTTACCCGGTCCGTCATCAAAGGTAAGCGCAACCATTTTTTTGTTCTTATCAAACCATACATATTTTTTCTTGACCTCGTTTGAATATCCGCTGTATAACTGACCTTCCTTTTGCTTGATAACAGCCCTTACTTTGTAAATATAGGTGTTTCCGGTTATAGTTGTCTTGTCTGAAAATTTATTTGTTCGGGTCGTACCTATTAGAGTAAAGCCCTTTTCTCCCTTTATTTTTCTGAAAATTTCATACTCAGTACTGTGCGGTACAGCTGTATATTCAAGACTGAAACCGCTGGTATCCGACTTCAATGACAAATTGATTTTTGCATTCAGAAAACTATTTATGTCAATATTATTTTCACTTGATTCATTAGTAATATTTACACTGACCTTCTTTGCAGCCGGCTGCTGAACAGTTTTCCTTACTGTAAACATTGACAAAGCTGAAGTACACAGCAAAACGATCAACAAAAATACCGCTAATGCACAGGATAACAACTTAATATTTAATACTTTAAAAAAATCTTTCATATTCCTATCCTTTTCAAAATCTATAATCCCACATAGCTTATATTATTTCTTTACTTTTTATAACACATTAAATTTTGTTTCGACATTTATCTAATATTATTATACTTCAGTTTCTACAACAATTATACTGATTTTTTTAACCAATATATTAATTAAAAAATAACATAATAAATAATTTTTCTGTGAATTTTAAATATTAATTATGAGTACGAGAATACACTGTCATAGATAACCCACTATCCTTGATCAATACATCCTTAGGCAGTTTAGAGAGTTTATATGTTAAGTAGATATGGCTAAACGAACTCGAAATACAATAAACCTGAATAATATAAATACACCAAAACCATCCGATACCTGCTATAACATTAATTATTAAAAATAAAACTACAATTATTATCATAGGTGCAAATCCTATGGCAACATAAAACTTTTTATTAAAATAAATATCGCTTCCTACATATGAAAATCCATTAGCCAAACCAATGTTAGTTTTTGTTTTAGCAAAGCACTTCAAAATTATTATAGATAATAAATTTTGCAAAACAATACAAAGTATTAGTCCTACAATTATAACTAAAAATTTTATAAAAAGAATTACTGGATAATCAAAAAACGTCGTAATAGGAACAAATATCATACCAATAATAATCATCAGTATTACGATGACAAATCCGATTATATATATAAACGCCGCTTTCTTTTTGTCATTTTTTAAATCAATTTTATATATTTCCTCATATCCTTCCGGAAGCTTAGTTGTATTTTTCATTTTTACCTCCGTAACTTATTTTATTGAACAAAAAGCCTTCCAAAATAAAACTTATGATTTTGGGAGGCTTTAATGTTACTTTATTGACTTTTTATTTAACTAGGTCTTTACCACTTAACCTTATTTAAAAGGATTCTCACTCTTATAGAGCATTCCCTTAGGCTGATTGAAGCCTATCTCCTCAATACCCAAGTATCTGAATACGCTGAAAATCGCCTTTCCGAAGTGACCGAATGCAACAGCACCGTGATGCGGGAAGTTGCCCTCGATCAGAACATGACGATAGAAACGTCCCATCTCAGGGATAGCAAATATACCGATTGCTCCGAACGAACGTGTTGCAACAGGCAGAACCTCTCCCTGAGCTATGTATGAACGCAGCTTTCCGTCAGAGGTGCTTTGAAGTCTAAAGAATGTAATATCGCCCGGGATAATATCGCCCTCAAGAGTACCCTGAGTAACCTCTTCAGGCAGGCTTCTTGCCATGATCATCTGATACTTCATAGAACAGCTTGTGAGCTTCTTTGAGCTTGTATTTCCGCAGTGGAAGCCCATAAATATATCTTTAGACGTGTAATCGTGCTTGCCCTTGATGTCCTCATCATAAATATCGTAAGGGACTGTGTTGTTAATATCAAGAAGCGTAACTATATCGTCGCTTACACAGGTTCCGATAAACTCACTGAGAGCTCCGTAAATATCGACCTCACAGGAAACGGGAATTCCCCTTGAAGTAAGACGGCTGTTTACATAACACGGAACAAATCCGAACTGCGTCTGGAATGCAGGCCAGCATTTTCCTGCTACAGCAACATACTTTCTGTAGCCCTTGTGTGTTTCGATCCAGTCTAAAAGAGTGAGCTCATACTGTGCAAGCTTTGGAAGAATCTCAGGCTTTTTATTGCCCTCTCCAAGCTCTGCCTCCATATCCTTAACGACATCAGGAATTCTCTCATCGCCGTCGTGCAGCTTATAAGCCTCAAACAAGTCAAGCTCTGAGTTTTCTTCTATCTCAACGCCCAAATCAAATAAAGGCTTGATAGGAGCGTTGCACGCCATAAAGTTAAGCGGACGCGGTCCGAACGAAATGATTTTCAAATCTTTAAGTCCGATAATCGCCCTTGCAACAGGTACGAATTCGTTAATCATATCGGCACATTCATCTGCTGTTCCCACAGGGTATTCGGGTATGTAAGCCTTGATGTTTCTTAGTCTCAGATTATAGCTTGCATTTAGCATTCCGCAGTAAGCGTCGCCTCTGCCCTGACAAAGATTATCTCCTCTCTCCTCTGCTGCCGCTACGAACATTGCAGGTCCGTCAAAGTGCTTTGCAAGAAGAGTTTCAGAAATCTCAGGACCAAAGTTGCCCAGATAAACGCAAAGAGCGTTGCATCCGTTTTTCTTTATATCCTCAAGAGCCTGAACCATATGAATTTCGCTTTCAACAATGCAGATAGGACATTCATAAATATCGTCTGCTCCGTATTTTTCTTTGTAAGCCTTAACTAATGCTCCTCTCCTCGAAACAGATAGGCTTTCGGGAAAGCAGTCTCTTGAAACTGCTACAATTCCGATTTTTACTTTTGGCATATTGTCAAACATTATTATTCCTCCATATTTAGTAATATTATAAAGCAAAATGCTTTTTCAACTGAATTTAACTATCGAGTTTTAAGTTCTCGCCTTTAAGACCGATAAATCCGCCGTCTTGCTGAACTCCCGACTCCTCATGACCGATAAGCCATTTATTTTTAGCAAACAAAAGCTTGTTGTCTCCTATCGACTTATCAACGCTTCCTGCAAGGTCTGTATTTGTATCCTTCGGAAGTACCACAACGCATTTAAACCCACCGTCGTTTGCGTTGCACGGAGCATAGTGAAGCGTCGTAGCATAAACCTCTATCATAACTCCCCTTGGGACCTTGAACATCTCTACCTTGCTTGTATCATATGTAAAATCGTCCTCAATATCCGGCTGCCAGCCGAGCATAAGAATAAGGTCGGTCGCCGCAATATTGATCTCGCTTGAACGGTGATACTCAAGCGCATTGAGCGCATAGTTATTGCCGTTGCAATATCCTACCTGACAAGGCAGTCCTCCGTATACCTCAGCGATAAGAGCCTTTTTAATATTAAGAGCCTCTAACGACGGAACGCTAGGAACATATGCAACGTCTGACGGAAGCGGTGTTCTCTCCATAGCGTCTAAAACATCGCTGAGATTATAGCCCTCGATAACCCTCCCGTATTTTTTGAACTCCTTATCAAAAACGGATTTTATCTTATAATCTGCCATAAAATGAACCTCCTGAATTACTATAACACCTTACAAAACGCTAAAGAATCATAAAATGTTACAGTTATTAAAAAAGTTTACTAAAGATAATTATACCATTTATAAAGTATTTCGTCAACGATATACCAAATGTGATATTGCACTAAAATGTATTGATATTTTTGTAAAATGTGATAATCTTTTTGTCTCAGCCTTACAAACGGTTGTTATTTTGATTCTCTTGCACAGAAAAGACCTCTTGAGCCAGTTGCAATATAAAAGGTACCGAACTCTCTCGGATCGCCCGAAATACTTATCACCGTTCCGAAATGCTGGTTATCATCACTTAAAAGCTCGAAGGTTTCTCCGTAGTCGCAGCTTCTCCAGTAGCCGTATTTACCGTTAATAGTTCCGCTTGTATAAATAACAGGCACATCAGAACCGTTTTTAGGCTTGCCGAATCCCACGCCAAGAGTAAATTCGTTCGGCTTTGTAATATGAATACAGTTTACCTTCTTAGCGATCTCGTCAAATTCCAAGCGCCAAAGCCCTGCGGGACCAAAAGATAACCAAAGGGTTTTTTCCTTTCCGCTTTCGGCACGCACCTCAATATGCCGAAGTTTAAGCTCCCTTCTGCTTTTCGTGGCTTCAAATGTCCTGTTCGGAATACACTCATAAAAGGTTTTACCCTTATCAACGCTTATAAACATTGTTGACTCTTTGTTTACCGCCATAAAGATATTCGGGTTTACCCTGTCTGCCAAAATATATAAAGGCAAAGGATCTTTTTCAAAATCTCGGCTGCCGACAAAAACAGACTTTCTCCACGTTTTTCCCTCATCGTCGGTATAAATGACGCCATCGGTCAAAAATTCGTGCTGTTGAGCAATAGACCAAATTATTCTTTTCCCGTCCGCTGATAAAGCGACCCAGCCTGAATCTGTATTAGGTTTTTTAATATTGTCGCAAAGTATGTCTATCTTTTCACTTAATCCGTATGGAAAATCCAAGTGCCTCCAGGTTTTGCATTGGTCGTGAGAAATAATAACTCCGCCGACAGTCTCGCCTGTCCAGTTGCCTCTGGGAGTTGCAGCAACGATATATGGGTTCTCATCTGTAAAATCAGCATTCAGACAGGTTATATATCTGTCTCCGTTTTCGTTCGCAAAGGAGTTTTCAGGAATTTCATCAACGCTTGAAAACGCAAAACCTCCCAAGTCGCCGACAATATCTATACATCTTATATCACCTTTTGGGGGGCTGTACACATTGATATGAACGGTTTCCTCCATACCCTCGCAAAGAGGCTCCCATACGACTGTACCGCCGTTTTTAGAGACGGTTAAATTCTTTGATACAAACACGCCCGTACCTGTATTGAACACTGCCATATCCGGGTTAAACGGGTTTATTTTTATGTCGCTCATCCAGTGGACCAAAAGCCTGTTGGAATTATATTCAGGCTTCATATAAGGCACTGTAAAATTCATTTTTCCCACACTTAAATCATATAGGATCTGTTTCCAGCTATCGCCGTTATCAAAACTTATATAGATACTGTTAGGGTGAGCCTCGCCTATTTCCGACAAAACTAAAATTCCGTCACTGAGATCCACTCCGCTCAATCCCACGCCTAAGACATTTTCAGGTGTAATATCCCTGAACTTGTTTTCGATTATCCTGCCGTTGTTATCAAGCTCGTATCTGAATATTCTTCCGCTTGCGATTTTAGCCGAATCGCAGGTGTATCTGTAAGGCTCTTTATCCTCACCCGTCTGACAGAACGTAACATAAAAATACCTCTTGCCGGTCTTTTTATCAGTGCCGAAAGAACTTCTCTGGGCAACAAACCCCGCTAAAGCCGAAACAGCAGAATAATCAGCCTCAGGCTGAGCAACTTTAAAAAAGCTCTCTCCGTTGTCATACGAAGCGTATAGCGAATGTCCTCTGAATTTTCTTCCTCCGTTTGAAAAGACATTCTCTCCTCCGCTTGCACCTACGAAAACCGTGCGGTTTTTGCCCGACTGAACAGCGTTTACAAATGTAAGATTAGTTTCGCCGTTTACATTCAGCTTATCCCAGCTTTCGCCCTCGTCGCTCGACCGCAAAAGACCAGACGATTGAGAGGCAAAAAACAAATCATTCCCTATTTTTATTAACCTTTCGCCTGTTGCCCTGCCCATACAGTTTCCGTGAATACCGCACGGAATAGGTTTTATTTCAAAGCTCTCACCCTTATTATGACTTATGCAAAGCTCGCCTTTTTTATGATCTCCGCAGGCTATGTAAAGAACATTACCGTCGGTTTCATCTAACGCAATAGACAAGGGATAGCACTGATTTGGCTCTATCGACGTAACGCTGTCAATAAGAGAGACCCACCTGCTATTTTCAAAATCGAACCTGTAAACACCGCCTATATCGGTTCTTGCATAAAGAATGTTTGGCATTTTCTTATGAAAAACAAAGCCTGTTACAAAGCCTCCGCCGCCTATCTTGAAATTCTTATACTCATAGTTGACCTTATTCATAAATATAACCTCTTTCAGAATATTATGAATACTTTTTCTGTTTTCTCACTGTGTCTCTGCGGTTTACTATATAAATTCCGGCACTGACTAAGATCATAGAAATAAAAGCCGATATACCGAAAGACTCGCTTTCGGCAAGAAAAATAAGCGAGAAAACCGAACCGAACACAGGATTCAGAAATCCGAAAACTGTTACCTTAGAAACAGGATTATACTTCAAAAGCACAGACCAAAGACTATATGCGGCTGCCGAAAGGAAAGCTAAGTATAAGAGCATAATAACTGCCTTAGCGGAATTAATTTTTAACGTACCGCCAAAGACCAGTCCTACTAATGTCATAACCGCTCCGCCGAACATAAACTGCCAGCCACTTAAAAGGATCGGGCTTGTACTTGATGAATACCTTTTCATAAGAACAGAAGAAAGTGCATATCCGATTGCAGAAAGCAGAATAAAGCCTTCGCCTGTAAGTTTAAACTGAAAGTCAAGACCTGTGAGGTTTATAAGTATCACTCCTACAAAGCCTATAAGACTTCCAAATATTTTTGCAGCACTTAACCTTTCTAGCTTAAATACCATACACGAAACAAAAAGAGCGATAAACACGCTTGCCCCATCGAGAACAGACGCTTTTACCCCTGTGGTATGCGAAAGACCGATATAGAAAAACAAATACTGAATTATCGTCTGAAACATAGAAAGCATAACTATTTTGCCTGCTGATTTTTTGCTTGGGAGAAGCGGTCTTTTTTCAATGACGCTTCCCAAAAGAACCGTAAAAACGCCCGCTATAAAAAATCTAATCCCTGCAAATAGAATCTGAGAAAACGTATCACGGCTTTCTATACCAAAAAGCCTGTAGCCTATTTTAACGCAGGGAAAAGCGCTTCCCCACAAAGCACAGCACACCGCTGCACATAATACAACAACACCAGTCCTTGTCATAATTGACTGGATCTTGCTTTTATTACCTGAATGTAAATTATCCGTCATTTGAACTATCTCCAAATTATTGACCATTATATTGAGTCCAATTTTCATATTTCAACATATGATACAAGCCGTCAATTACCCACTGCTGGGACGAAAACATTTTACAAACCTCTATCTTTTTATTATATAATTTATCAACCAACGGCGTCATTTTACTTTCAAACTTAGGTATTTTCTTCCTGCTGTGATATTTGCCGAAATAATAAAGAACATTTTGTTTTCCTAGTTTCTCACACTCGTTGCTTACTATCTCACTGATTGCCTTGTGATGAATATGACCGTATTCTCCGTCTTTATTGTGAGTAACTATCAAATTCCAGTCCTTCATTTCCAGCAAATTATCGACAGTTTTAAATACTTTATACTTAATTCCGTACCAATTATCTCTTTTGCGGAATGTCTTATCCGGAAAATCCAATATGACCGGAATATTAGAATTGTTTAAAGAAGTAACAGCGTTAATAAACTCATCTTTTCTGACATCGTTATAACCGTCAGTCAAGCATACCACTAAATATCCTCCTTCTTCCAAATGACCTCCGCCCCAAATAGTTTCATCATCCGGGTGAGCAACTATCATAAGTTTATCCACACTTGAAGTGTTAATGCTTCCAAGAATATCTTTATCATAATAGCTTTTACCGACTCTATTCTCCCAATACACACCTGATAATAATATAAACAATACAACTACAGTGGTTATAATAACTGCCAGTCTTTTTAATAAACACCAGCTTTTGATTGTTTTTAATGAATTGTTCATTGTCAGTGTAAATCTCCTTAATTTATACTTTCGCAATTATTATTTTAATTACTTTGCCGTTTATTATATTTTTTACTCAACCTCAAATAAAAACGTCTTTTTAATATTTGTACTGACAATATGAAAATAAACATCAAAACTCCCAAAAGCGAAATTATTTTCGCTTCTTTCAAAAGCGGAGCTTTATATACTATTTTAATATTATGTTTCCCTTTTGAAATCTCAAAACCGATAAACGCTTTATCGACTGTTTCAATATCCGTCTTTTTCCCGTCAACATAAGCACTGAAGCCCTTGTCATACGGAATTGACAGCTTAAAATAACTGTTGTCATTTTTAACATTTATCGTTCCCTGAAAAACATCGCCTTTGGTTTTTGACTTATTTATTATAAACTCATCAATATCGTTTTTCAAGCCCTCAAGCTCGCTCTTTTTAACAGTATAGAACCTCCAGTCAGACAGCTTATATTCACCCCTTGAAAAATTAAGCGTAATACTTTCTATAGGCTCGTTTGATGACAGAACAAAGCAAAAGCTGTTATTATTGTTATAATACTTCCACTCAGGTTCTGTAAGTTTATTTTTTATACCGTTTATCGTCATATAAATGTCGGTAGGTTCTTTTGAAATTTTATTATCGGCATTGCAGGTGATAATAAGATAGTCATTTATGGGATTTTTAAGATTTATAACGCATTTGTCAGAATCATAAGCATTTTTTGTGCCTGATGTTTTAAAATGCCGATTATTTTTTTCATCGGTATTAACATAAACGGTATTTTCCTGTTTATCATACCTGATATTTTCAGGAAGCTCTGCAAAAAGCTCGTTTGCCAAATAAACGCCCTTGTCTTCAACACCATCTATTGGAACGTCTGATAATTTTTTATCGACGGCAATATAATCCATCAGTGCCTTCATATTATAAGGATAAGCGAGTTTGTCATACTGCTCACAGCTTATAAGATTTGATGACGCATAACCAAGAGGCATAACATTCTCATTCACAAACAAAGTAATATTTTTCTCTCTTTTGACCTCTTTATATCCGTTTGGAACAGATACACGTTTTTTTGCAAGTGTTTTGTTATCTACAAATAAATACCTATTCCCCATAAAAGAGCAGAAAAAAGGATTCATAGTTTCAGAAATCATTGCAGAGATCCTGTGCGGCATTTCATTTTGAAACTCATCATAATAAAAATGATTGTAAAACTGGTTCTGAAGCGATGAATATACCGTTGTTTGGTAATAATTTTCACCGTAGACCTTATTAATTGTCTCACCATCATCGGCAAACTGAGAAACACGGTACAAACTTTCATCATTTATTGAAAAATTCGTACTGTCAACCTCTTTGGAATATTCTTTATCCACCTTTATAACGTCTTTTTTTAGACTAAGCGTATCATATGAATTTATCATCAGACAAAACGCAAACACAGCTATAGAAATGATCGATATAAACGCTGTAATATTACCCTTTTTATGATAAATTAAAAGCGCTGCATTTACAACAATAACATCTATTATGAAAATAAACAGAAAACTGTTTTCCTTATAGATAAGCAGATATATAACACCGCCTAATATTATTCCTAAATTCATCAAAGCCCAAAAGCGCATTGATATATTCCTATCAAATATCGTCTTGACAAATTCGGCAGTCAGCAGCAGAGCAATAGGTATAAACGGAATTATTGCTTTGTTTTCACTATACATAAAGCCGTTCATTACATAGGGTAAAATCCTGAACACCACAAAGGCTGACAGTACAATTCCAATAAACCTATATCCTTTATTTTTTCTTAACACTGCAAAAACAATTGCCATAAGTGAAATTACAGTCAGACCTAAAGAATAAAAATTATATAAAACCGCATCATAATCAAGCGTAGGAAGTAAAATATCCTTAAGAGATACATTTACATTTGTCTTTGCTCTGCCCTGCAGAATTGCATTTAATGTCGGCAGCCACAATACCGCCGAGATCATAACCGATACAAGCATACATATTCCTATATTCATAACTGCCTTTATATATTCTTTTATTTTAAACACAGGTTTTTCATTCAAATAGACAGCCGTAATATAGACAAAAACAGCAAGATAACTTCCCACACTGTAATAGTAGCTTGTCAGCATTATCATAGTTAAGCAAAAGATGAGTCCTGCACGGTTTTTATTTTCAAAAAACCTGTCGCAGCAGAAAAGTGCTCCTATTAAAAACGGAAAATACCATACAAACATTATATGCCTATGGCTGTGAAAAATAATCGGCGACGCCAATAAAAACAAACAGATTATGAAAAAAGCGATTTTGATTTCATAGCGTTTTTTTATCCAAAAGTAAAACATTATAACAGATACAAGAGTACAAATAATACTAACAATCTGAATATAAGATGCCATTGATACAAACGGCAATAAATAACTCGGCAGTATCAGCGGATTAAACAGACCATAATATGAGAAATTATATATATTCTGACCTGCACCTATCTGAGGAGCAAAGCTCGGAAAGAAATTTTTCGTTTCATAGAACAGATTTCTGAAATACTCTGCGAAAACATAGTGCTGATTGTTCCAATCCGTAGTAGAACCGTATGCAAATTTGAATCTGGTTATTATAAGTACTATTGCCAGATATATAAACATTAATATTCCTATACATATTGCGTCTGTTTTGTGACTTTTCAGCTTTTTGATCATTTTATTTCCCCTTAAAAGACCTTAAATCAATAAATTGTATTATCTCAATAGTACAATTATACATCTGCTATCATATAATGTCAAGAAAAACGGCAAATTTATTTATCTTTTCTTTTAAGCTGTCTTACTCCTGATTTGTTTACTCTTATCGACCAGTAATACCTGTTGTTATACAAAACCTTTACAATATCTCTTCCGTCCTTTACTTTACCGCTTCCGGCAACAGCCTTGATATTGTCTGCCTTTATATTTTTGACCTTGTTTTTTCTGTTAATATTACTTGACTTATACAGCCCGATCTTACCTTTTGGTGTCACGACCTCAAAGGCTATAAGCTTTTCTTTCTTAACCGCAACGTGGCCTTGCAAATTAGGCTGTTTCATCCAGTCAGACAATGACATCTTTTGCAAAACGCCGTCATCAGCCGAGATTGCATTATCGGCATTTGAATTTGCTTCAGTATAGTAGACCGTATTGGCAATTACATACTCAACGTACTTAACATGACCGTATGCACCTCCGTTAAAGCAGGCAATTGAATTAGGCTTAGGATACTTCGACACCTGAAAGCCTGAATTTTTACAGCTTTGATAAACTTCTTTGGCATTGCCTCTTGCGCCGATATAAACGCCTTTCTTTTCATAGGCTCTGCCTTGCGTATACCAAACGCACTGACCTCTTGATGCGGTATTTATCGGCGGTTTGTAATACTTGCTGTTAAAGTCAGCTAATCGTTTACCCAGCGATTTTTTATAGTTGATTGACATATATCTATCCTCCTTTCAATATTACACCATAAAAAGAAAAAGTTGCACATTATTGTGCAACCTCTCACCGCTGAAAAGTACTCTTACGCTTTCATAGCTTGCAAATTTGCCTTGTCACTATAGAGTATTTTTTATCCTTTTCAAAATTTCTTCGTATATATATTGACATCTATATCATCTTTTGATATAATATTATTAAGAGAACCGCTCTTATCGAAAGATAAAGGCAATTGGAGCCCAAACTCTTTCGATAAGTATGCAGTTCTTTTTTTATTTGAATTTATGTATACCTATTTATTATTATTGACATCTATATCATCATTTGATATAATACTATTAAAAGAACTACCCTTATTGAATGTCGAAGGCAATTGGAGCCGGGTTTCATTCAATAAGGCTGTAGTTCTTTTTTTATTTGTTGACAAAATTATCTTTTTATGATATTCTATTATTGGCAGATAAAGTTATTGACTTGAACGCACTTTGGTCCGTTCTTGGAACTTTATCTGCTATTTTAATTTTAGAATATATTGTTCTCTTTTTATTGACAATATTATCTTTATGTGATATATTGTTTTTAGCAAGAGGCAAATTCTCCTTTAACTCGTTCGCATTGCGGCGAAGAGAATTTGTCTCTTGTTTTTTAATTTTTATATGCATAGTATCATAAAACGCAGATACTATTTAATTATCTGATAAAATTCGCTGTTTCATTTTTCAATAATTGTGATATACTATAATATAACTATACAAAAAAGTAAACCGGTGATTGTATGATAAAGCTGCTGATAAGAAAGTTTATCAAGAATTACAAAAACGTCAATGACAAAAAGGTCAGAGAATCCTACACTATCCTTTGCGGAACGGCGGGTCTTTTTTGCAATATTATTTTATTTCTGATGAAGCTGTTTATCGGCATAGCTATGAACAGCATAGCAATTATGGGAGACGCTTTCAACAATCTTTCCGACACAGGTTCAGGCATTGTTGCAATTATCGGAGCTAAGCTGTCAAACAAAAAGCCCGACGCTGAACACCCTTTTGGTCATGGACGTGTTGAATACATATCGTCTTTGATAATATCGTTTTTGATTTTGCTAGTAGGTTTGAAGCTATTCCAATCATCTATCGAAAAAATCAGATACCCCGAGCCTGTGAAATTTAATATTATTCTGATAATTTTTCTTATTATATCAGTTTTGATAAAGCTGTGGATGTATTTCAGTTACAAATACGCAGGCAGACAAATCAACTCAAGCGTTCTCACAGCAAGTTCAAAAGACAGTCTGAACGATGTTTTTTCGACTTCAGCAGTTATTTTGGCAACTATCATAGGTGCTTTTTTTACAAAGCTTCCATTCGACGGAATTATCGGCATAATCGTATCAGTCATAATAGTGATCAACGGCTTAAAAACAGCAAAAGAAACGGTAGGGCTTCTGCTAGGCTCTGCTCCCGACAGACAGACAATAAAAAGCATATATGATATTCTCACTAATACAAACGGCATTATTGGTATTCACGATCTTATAATCCACGACTACGGACCTGGCAGAGTTTTCGCCTCTGTTCATGCAGAAATTCCCGACAATGACGACATAGTCTCGATACACGAAACAATAGACTCGCTCGAAAAGAAGGTAAAAAGCGAGCTGGGCATAGACCTTGTGATTCATATGGATCCTGTTTCGGTAAACAACGAAAAGGCTCTGCGTCTTAAAGAAGCGGTGAAGTCGATAGTTAGGGAGGAAAACTACGGCTTTTCGATACACGATTTCAGAATTGCCGAAAGCGATGAAGAAACAAAGGTCATATTTGATCTAGTTATTGACCTTGAGACTTCGCCAGAACAGGAGAGAGAAATTATTTCTAACATAAAAAGAAAAATCAAAGAAATTGATAACCGCTGTACTGCAATAATCAATTTAGACAACAGCTATGCTGAACAGCAGATAAATAGTATAATTGAAGAGACAGAAGATTAATAGAAGGTAAAACAAAAGCCTCCGTTTATGGAGGCTTTCATTCGGGAAAATTAAAATATAATAGCTAGAAATGTTATCCTATGATTTTGTTCTTATAAGATTAGGTTTTTTAAAATCAAAGAAAATAGAAAGTGCAACCACGCCGACAACAGTTATAATTCCTTCAAACAGCATATAAAAACCGTTGTAACCAAAGCTATAAGCCCAAACAGACTTCCAGCCGTCTGCATATTCACCCCAAATGGTAACACCTGAAATAAAGTGGCACGCAAAACGCAGCAATGAAGCCAAAGCAGCACCTATACCAATAGCAACAGCCTGTTGTTTGATAGCTTTTCTGAAAATTGCTCCGCCTATACCTAAAACAGCAAACGCTAATACATAATCCATAAATATAAGAATCAAATATGAGCCGATACCCTTAACGTATGCAAAATTACCCAGCCCTTGAAGCAACATTTGCAACACACCGTGTACAACTCCGGTAAAAGCTCCCCACTTAAATCCATAGCGATAACCAATAATTACAATCGGCACCTGACTGAAAGCTGTTATTGATCCGCCCATTGGCGCTTGAAAGATTGATATGTAAGACAGTACCGTTGCAAGGGCTATCATTATCGCACATTCAACAATCTTTCTAATATTTGTGTTTGACATATAAACACACTCCTTAAAAAAATATTTTAAATCAATATTTGAAGCTAACCGCTTTGCAATTCAAAACCAAAACAAAAAAGGCACACCCAAATCGGCACACCTCTGCTTTAAAAACTTTCCTACGTTGGCATTATCCAAATCAGGTTAAACGGGTCAAAGTTAGATTACTTTATCTCAGCCTGCGAAACAAGCCCCCCGGTTCAAATATTTAATTTACTTTTTTATTATATCATCTGGTATTCAGCCTGTCAATATTTAAGAAAAAAATTTCTTGTAAAAAACGCTTGACAAGAATATTTTCATATGATAAAATAATAAAGCTGTTTTATTGAAGCGTTTATGCTTATATGAATTAATTATATGATTTACGGAGAGATACCGAAGTGGTCATAACGGAACGGTCTTGAAAACCGTCGTACCGTCAGGTACCGTGGGTTCGAATCCCACTCTCTCCGCCAGGAAAGAAATACCGCCCTAAAATAGGGCGGTATTTTTTATCTTAACTTTTTTACTTATTTGTTATTTACTGATTGGGTAAAACTCGTGATTTGGATCATACCATTTAACATAAAAAAAGTTCCTTTTCCTAACACCGATTATTCTCAATTTATTTTGTAATGCAAATGAAAATATTGAATCATAATCATCTTCATCACATATAGCTTGCACTCTGTTCATAGCGTCTTTTGAAAGCTTTTGACGGTTTAAATTGTGATGCTTGGATTTGCCTTTATCATGTGTTTGGCTTTTAACCTCTGCCCAAGTCATTGAAGAGTATCCTAATAATTTATCAAATATCTCTTTAAGATTTGAGTCTTTTTCAATATTATCCAGACTAAATGCAAATTTACCATTTTTATCAACGCCATCAAATATCCAAATAACTTTTTCTCCATCAGAACTATCATTATTTGATTTAGATGTTTTCTTTTGTGAAATATAATTTTTTTGTCTAGTTTTCTTACTCATATCAATTTATAAACTTCCATAATATTCGCCCATAGCTTCTTTGGTAATTACTTCATCACTTCTTACGCTTTCAGGTAAATCTCCGCGAGCATCTTTCCAAGGGGCTTCACTATGAGATAATTCCCTTAAATCATACGGCTCCATATTTCCGTAATCTTTTAACACAATATTAATTGTGTCCTTTTCATCTTCAGTAAGACATGAGCTATCTCCTGATATATCATCTTTAGATACAGAAAACTTGCCCTTATGTTCCTGAAACAATATCGGACAAACAGGACCGTTAGACCACGCTTCAAAGTCCTCATTAAATATCGGTTTTTCTGTCCAAGCTAAAGCCCAAGCCTGAGAATAATAACATAGCTTCTGCAATTTCCATGTACTCATTCTACCTTTTTTTTCTAAAATGTATTTTGCAACATCAAAAACGCTAGCCATTTTTATCACTCCTTCGTCAACAGAAAAGTGTTTTTTACATTTTTCTGTAGTTATATAATAACACATATGTTTAATATTTGCAATAAATTTTTTTAATATTTTATTATTATTTGTATTCTTATTCTTTGTTTTATTATTTTTCACAATAATTTGACACCCCTTTTTAGCAGTTATTTTATTATGTGTTCAAATCACTTTTTAATGTACTCTCCTCATTAATACCCTAAGACAATAAAAAAAGTTGCACGTTATAATGCAACTTAATTTTCCCACCTCATTCATCAAGCGCTTTTTTCATAAAATCCTCAGTTGATATCCCGCTGGCTCGGTTGTACCTGTTGAGCCGAAAAAGACAGTCCTCGTCTTTTGAAATATAATTCATCTTTTCCTCGACGCCAAAGCTGACCTTAAATCCGCAGGCCTTAACAAACTGCGTGCTGTCGTCGGTAATAGCACCATATGGGTAAACGTATGTATTAGGAACGATTTCGCAGTTGGCTTTTATCTTATCCAGAAAACTTAGAGTGTCGGACATAAAAGCCGAGCGATAATCGTCATAGCTTTCATTGCCCATTCTCTTTGAACCCACTCTTTTTGCCATAGTGTGAAAATTATCAGAATGACAGGCTATTTCCACCCGTCCGCTGGTATAAGCGTCCTTGCAGTCTTTCCATGACATATATGAGTAATTCGGATTGGGGTCGTTTTCCTCCGTTGCCTTGTCACAGAACGCGCCCACTACCGCAAAAACAGCTTTCATATTGTACTTTGACAGCAGTGGAAGAACGTAATACATATTATTATAGCAGCCGTCGTCGAAACTCAGAATAACCGGCTTTTCCGGAAGCTCCTTATCTGAATATACATAGGAAATAAGATCCTGGCACAGTATTGGTGTGTAGCCGTGTTCTTTTAAGTAAAGCATATCGCTTTCAAGCTCCAGAGGTGAAAGAACATAATCCCCCTGCTTGCTTTCGTCCTTTAAAATAGAATGATACATTATAATAGGCAGCTTTACGCCTCTTATGCTTTCTGCAAACGCAGAACAGGCATAAACTAAAACCGAAACAATCACAGCACCCGAAACAAATAAGGAAAGCGATTTCAATATTTTTTTAGTAGAAATAACTTTAAACAACTTGATCACTCCCCAAAGATAAAAGCTATAATACTATAATATTAGAATGTTTGTGTAATTATTAGTATTATTCTTGTTTTTGATGATTTATTATGCTATAATTATCAAAAGAATTTAAAAAAAGGTGAAGTATTATGGCAAGACGAGTAGGTATTTTAACAAGCGGAGGAGACTGTCCGGGTCTTAATGCGACTATCCGAGGCGTTGCAAAGGCTTGTTATCAGAAATTCGGCACGGACGGCGTTGAAATTATCGGTATTCAGGACGGATATTCAGGTCTTATAAATAACCAGTGCAAGCTGATGTCGCCATCGGATTTTTCGGGTATTCTCACTCAGGGCGGAACGATTTTCGGTACAAAAAGAACGCCTTACAAGATGATGCAGGTCATTGAGGAAGACAACGTAAACAAAGTAAAGTCAATGAAACAAACCTACAAAAAGCAAAAGCTCGACTGTCTTTTAACACTTGGCGGAAACGGAACTCATAAGACGGCAAATCTTCTCTCAAGTGAGGGACTTAACGTGATAGGGCTTCCTAAAACAATAGATAACGACATCTGGGGAACAGACGTCACCTTTGGCTTTCACTCTGCCGTTGACATTGCCACCGACGTTATAGACAGGCTTCACACAACGGCGAACTCTCACGGAAGAACTTTAGTTGTTGAAATTATGGGAAACAAAGCGGGCTGGCTGACGCTTTATTCGGGAATAGCAGGAGGTGCTGACATAATTGTCATACCCGAGATCCCATTTGATATAAAGAAAATCTGCAAAGCGGTTGAAAAGCGAGCAAAAAGAGGAAGTGCTTTTTCAATCTTAGCTGTCGCCGAAGGAGCTTTCGACGAGGACGAAGCAAAGCTAAAGAAAAAAGAACGTGCAAGAAGAAGAGCAGAGGCAGGAGAAACTACTGCTACAAACAGAATTGCCAAAGCTATCGAGCAGAACACAGGCTTTGAAACAAGAGTCTGCGTTCCGGGTCATATGCTGAGAGGGGGAAGTCCGTCCGCTTATGACAGAGTTTTGGCAACAAAGTTCGGCTGTCACGCCGCTAATCTTATAGAGCAGGACAAGTACGGCTATGCAGTTGCAATGAAGAATAACATAGTTACTGAAAACAAGCTCGAAGATGTCGCAGGCAAAACAAAATTTGTTCCTGTTGACGAACAGCTTATAAAAACTGCAAGGGATATAGGCATTAGCTTTGGAAACTAGCCGCCGAGCCGGCGGTGGCTCTGCTGCCTATTAAACGTTTAATTTAATGTTTGACGATTCAAAACGGCAGACTAGTACTCTGCGGAAAAGGTAAGTTCTAGCTTCTTGCGTCTAATCTCTAGTTTCTAATCGGTGACGTTGCATCCAATCTGCCTTTGGATAGTATGTAAAATGTATTTACTCTGTGCAACAGCAGGCTAATGGCTAATATCTTAAAGCAAGAAATTCTTATCTCTGCACGCTTGACAAATGAAAATCATATGTTATAATATAGATGTAAAAAGAGAGTACTGCACATGGGCAATTAATTGCCTTGGCGGTGTTTCTCCCCTTGTTTAGTTGATGAACAACCGAACTTTGGATGAGTGGCGGTTGTTCTTTTTATTTATGTAATAAAAAGATTTCTTACTTTTTGTTACAAAAAATTTCGTAACACAGTGTGATAACACTTATGATAACACTCGTATAGAAAAACAGTTCCGAGAAACTTATCATTGTTACCACCCCCTTTTCGGGGAGAAAACCGCCTACCGTTCATGTACAGTACTCTCGTGTTTATTATAAATTAAAATGAATGCTTTGTCAAATTATGTTGTTCGCCAAACCGCTAGTTGCATTTTTGAGAAAAATAAGGTATAATAGCTTTGTTATATTAAATTTTTTATTGGAGGTAAAATATTTATGTTAGTTTCGGCAAAGGAAATGCTAAACAAAGCGAGAGAAGGTAAATATGCAGTTGGTCAGTTCAACATCAACAACCTTGAATGGACTAAGGCTATTTTACTTACCGCACAGGAACAGAACTCACCTGTTATTTTGGGTGTTTCTGAGGGTGCAGGAAAATATATGTGCGGTTATAAGACGGTCGTAGGAATGGTAAAAGGAATGTTAGAGGAACTTGGTATCACAGTACCTGTTGCACTTCACCTTGATCATGGTTCTTACGACGGAGCAAAGGCTTGTATAGAGGCAGGCTTCAGCTCGGTGATGTTCGACGGTTCTCACTATCCTATTGAGGAAAACATCGAAAAGACAAAGGAACTTGTTTCAGAGTGTGAAAAGCTGGGTCTTTCTATTGAAGCTGAGGTCGGCTCGATAGGCGGAGAGGAAGACGGAGTTATCGGCGCAGGCGAATGTGCAGATCCGGACGAGTGCAAAGCAATAGCTGACTTAGGCGTTACAATGCTTGCCGCAGGTATCGGAAACATTCACGGTAAATATCCTGAAAACTGGGCAGGTCTTTCATTTGAAACTCTCGCCGCTGTTAAGGAAAAGGTAGGAGATATGCCTTTAGTTCTTCACGGAGGAACAGGAATCCCTGAGGATATGATAAAGAAAGCAATCTCTCTGGGAGTTGCAAAAATCAACGTAAATACAGAATGTCAGCTTGCTTTCCAGGAAGCTACAAGAAAGTATATAGAAGAAGGCAAGGATAAGCAAGGTAAGGGCTTTGACCCGAGAAAGCTGCTTGCTCCGGGCTTTGAAGCTATTAAAGAAACCGTAAAAGAAAAGATGGAGCTTTTTGGTTCAATAGGCAAGGCATAAATTCAAGTAAAGTTAATACCGAGTGTAGCCTAGTCACCACTCGTTAATAAAAACAGGGATAATACTGAAATTAAAGGCGTATCCTTGTGGTACGCTTTTTTTATTTTTTAGAGGTTAGAAGTTAGAGATTAGAGGTTAGATGTAATTAGCACAAGAAGCAAGATTCTAACTATTTTACAAAGTACAAGTCTGCCATTGTACAAAGTAAATACATTGTATTAACTCTCCAAAGACAGATTGCGTGCAGGGCTCAGCCCTGCTCTTGCCTCTTGCTTCTGGTTTCTTGCCTCTAACAGCAGAAAGGAAATTTTTATGAAAAATCTAAGTGTAAGAAAAATCGCATTTTTATCAGTAACATCAGCTTTATATGTCGCAGTGACAATGGCTTTAGGTTCTCTTGCCTACGGAAGTATTCAGTTCCGTGTTTCAGAAGCGTTAGTGCTTCTCTGCTTTTATAAGAAGGAATACTGCTATTCAATGGTAGTTGGCTGTCTTATTGCTAATATTATCAGCACCGTTGGTGCAATCGATATGATAGTAGGAACATTTGCAACTCTGCTTGCTGTTGTTGTAATAGTTCTGTGTTCAAAATATCTCCCCTGCTTTTTTGAAAATAAATTCGGTATGAGTGAAAATACCTCTTTGACTGCAGCTTTAATTACAGCATCATTGGCGCCTGTGGTGTTTAACGGAATATTAGTAGGGTTAGAACTTAAATATGTTTTCTCTCTGCCTCTGTTTCTGTCTATGGGTCAAGTCGCTCTGGGAGAGCTTGTATGCGTGACTTTGGTAGGAGTGATACTCTTTAAGCTTTTAGAAAAAAACAAAACGTTAATGAGGCTGATAAAATTCGGCGAGTAAGAGATAAATATAATTAACTAATAATCAGTTCGGAAAACTATTGACTGATTCACGTTAATAAGGTATAATAAATGTACAAAAAATTATTATATTTAGGAGAAAAGCTATGAAAAAAAGGATTATGATTTTATTTACAGCCATTACAATGACAATGAGTCTTATTGCGGCTGTTCCGACAGTAAATGCTGTAAATATTGAAAATGCAGTTAAAGCTGTAAGAACTGTAAATAGATTTAAAAAGATAGGAAAGCACACTGTTAAAAACGGTCTTGGACGTGATTTAATTGATGATATATTTGATGATGTCGACGCTGAATATACCTATGACGAAAACGGAAATGTTACATTTATTTCATACAGCGACGGCTCATGGGAAAGTTTTGAATATAACGAAAACGGAGACCAGACATACTATGAAAACAGCGACGGCGATACATACACATCAGAATGGACATATACTTATTTTGAAGACGGAAGCATAAAAACTAAACACAGAGAAGACAGTGACGATGGTTACTGGGAAGATTTTGAATATAACGAACAGGGTTATGAAATATACTTTGAAAACAGTGACGGTTACGGATATAATATTGAATATGACGAAGTCAACAAAGAGATGATTTATACATATCTCAACGACAGCTGGGAAAAATTCAAATATGATGACGACGGAAATGTTATAAATCACGAGGGTAATTATTGGGAAACTTTTGAATATAAAGAGAACGGTAATATTCTAATAAAAACCAGCGACGGTTATACTATAGAAACCGATGAAAACGAAAATATTCTTTATGTTGAAGACGGAGACGGCAATTGGCAAAAGAGAGAGTACGATGAAAGCGGCAATGTAATACGTTATGAAGACAGCGATAACTTCTGGGAAGAGACCGAATATGATGATAACGGAAACATTATTCATATAGAAGACAGCGATGGCTACTGGGAAGACACAGAATACGATGAATACGGAAATATAACGCACTATGCAGACAGCGAGGGGTATTCGGAGGATAATACCTATGACGCAAACGGCAATTGTACATATACTAAGTATAACGACGAAAGCTGGGTAAAAAACACCTACAGCGAAGACGGCTATCTCACATTATCCGAGTACAGCGACGGAAGCTGGGAAAAATATAAATACGATGCAGACGGAGAAATAATATACTACGAAAAGGGAAATACTCCTTTAATTGACGATAATAATAATACTTCAAACAATAATAATTCTTCCGGAACAAAGCCATCCGGTTCAAAACCTTCAGCAAAGCCTGTGCCGAATAAAAACAATTCTAATCCTACTAATAAAATCACATCAACGACCATTAATGCTGATAATAATAAACAAACAGCAAAGAAGTCTATAAACAAAGCAAAAATCAAAAAACTGAATGCCGTAAGCAATAAAAAGAAAAAGATAAACGTATCATGGAAAAAGATAAAAAAGGCAAAGGGCTATGAGGTTCAGATCTCTTTAAACAGAAGATTCAAAAAGAATGTTATTAAAAAATTCGTTACTAAGAATAAGCTGACTGTTAAAAACAGAAAAATCAAAAGCGGCAAAACTTATTATGTTCGTGTGAGACCGTACGCAGAATATAAGGACTCTAACGGTCAGACTAAGAAAGTGTGCGGAAACTGGAGCAAAAAGATAAAGAAAGTAACAGTTAAATAGATCCTAAAAATCGCTCTGCGTTTAACAGAGCGATTTTTTAATTTTCAACAAAAAATTAATAAAATCACTTGCAATTTATAGTGAAATAGTATATAATTGCATTATTAGTAGTAATATATATTGTTTAATTTTTTAAAGGGTCAGTCCCTTATTAAAAAGCGAACATTCAGCAGTTATTATAAATTTCTGTTGAATACAAGATGTTTCCTGCTGAACGGACTCAGGAATCATCTGTCTGAATTATATAATATCTGATTTGCTACAAATTTATGTTGAATGGAGAGATAAAAGTGAAAACTTACGACAATTCAAAAATAAAAAACATTGTGCTATGCGGTCATGCAGGCTCAGGAAAAACCTCGCTGTGTGAGGGACTGCTTTATAAGAGCGGTTCAAGCGAAAGGCTTGGAAAGATTGCTGACGGCAATACTGTTTCTGACTATACGAGTGAAGAAATTTTAAGAAAATCCTCTGTTTATACATCTCTTTCAGCCTACGAAAGAGACGGATTTAAAATTAATATATTAGACACTCCCGGACTTTTTGACTTTGCGGGCGAAATGATAGAGGGAATATCCGCCTGTGATACAGCTATGATAACCGTTTCGGGAAAATCGGGCGTAAATGTAGGAACGCACAAAGCATACTCGGCAGCAGTTGCTATGAAAAAGCCGAGAATGTTTGTTGTCACCAAGCTCGATTCAGAAAACGCAAATTTTTACAATGTTTTAACCGACCTCAAGGCTGAATTCGGACCTACAGTATGTCCTGTTGTTGTGCCGGTTATAGCAGACAGAAAAATCGTATCATATGTGAACCTCATTGAGATGAAGGCATATAAGTATGACAACAGCGGCAACGCCATTGAAACAGAAATGCCTACGGCAGAACTGGGCGATAAAATCGAATACCGCTTACAGGGCTTAAAAGAAGCTATATCAGAAGCGGTTGCCGAAACCGACGAAGAGCTTTTTGAAAAATTCTTCAGCGGCGAGGCGTTCACACAGAAAGAGCTTATAGACGGTATACACAAGGGAATGAACGAGGGAATTATAACTCCGGTTACCTGCGTATCTTCAACCACACTGGCAGGAATTGATATGCTGTTAAAAGAGATCTCTCTGCTTCTTCCTGTTTCCACTGATGAAGAAACTGCTGTTGCGACCGATAAGGACGGTTCGCCTGTTGAGGTCAAGTGCGATATGTCAGAGCCGTTCAGCGCATTTGTATTCAAAACGGTTGCCGACCCGTTTGTAGGAAAAATGTCGTTTCTTAAAGTAATGTCTGGCAAGATCAAAACCGGAATCGACGCTGTAAACGCTTCAAACGGCAGTTTACTTAAAATCGGAAAGCTGTTTACTCTGGTCGGCAAAAAGCAAATTGAACTTAACGAGGCAAGCTGCGGCGATATTGTCGTTGCAACAAAGCTGGATATAAACACAAACGACACTATTTGCGATACGTCGAGAGTTGTGAAGTTTGACGCCATTGATTTGCCAAAGCCTTGCTATCCTATGGCTGTCAAGGCTAAGGCGCAGGGCGATGAAAGCAAGATCTCAAGTGCTGTTTCAAAGCTGCTTGAGCAAGACCTCACTCTTGAATACTATCAGGATGAGCTTACTCACGAGCAGATTTTAAAGGGTCTGGGCGATCAGCATTTAGGCTCTGCACTTTCTAAACTCAAAAACGATTTCGGAGTTGATATTGAACTTACCGTTCCTAAGATCCCGTACAGGGAAACGATAAGAAAGAAAGTAAAGGTTCAGGGAAAACATAAAAAGCAATCGGGTGGCCACGGTCAATACGGAGATGTTTGGATCGAATTTGAACCCTGCGTTTCTGATGATCTTGTATTCGAGGAGAAGATCTTCGGCGGAGCAGTACCTAAAAACTACTTCCCAGCTGTTGAAAAGGGACTTCAGGAATGCATTTCAAAGGGTGTTCTGGCAGGATTCCCTGTCGTTGGGTTAAAGGCTATCTTAGTTGACGGTTCTTACCACCCTGTTGATTCCTCTGAAATGGCGTTCAAGATGGCTGCTACCATAGCTTATAAAGAAGGTCTTGCTCAGGCTGACCCTGTACTTTTAGAGCCTATCGGTGCATTGAACGTATCTGTTCCCGACGAAAATACAGGAGATATGATAGGCGAGCTTAACAAGAGACGCGGAAGAGTTCTGGGTATGAACCCGTCGGAAACTGAAAAGGGTATGACTGAGGTAGTTGCCGAAGTACCTATTTCCGAAATGAGCGACTTTACTATGCTTCTTCGCCAGATGACTCAGGGCAGAGGAAGTTTCACCCTAAAGCAGGAGAGATACGAACAGCTTCCTGCGCACTTAGTTGCTAGTGTTATTGCCGAAGCATCGGTAAGCGGTGATTAAAAGTGTCAAATCTTTGCAATCTATGTCCCCGACAATGTAATATTGACAGAGAAATTTCCGCAGGCTTTTGCAGAGCCTGCGGAAATCTTGATAATGTCATTGCAGCGAGGGCAGCTCTCCACTTCTGGGAAGAGCCGTGCATAAGCGGAGAAAGTGGCAGCGGTACGGTGTTCTTTGCAAACTGCAATTTAAGATGTGTGTTCTGTCAGAACGCTGAAATAAGCGCAAACGGCAAGGGTAAGGAAATATCGTATAAGCGTTTGGCAGATATATTTTTAGAGCTTGAGGATCAGGGTGCGGAAAACATAAACCTTGTAACTCCCACGCACTATTCATATCAAATTTTGAAAGCTCTTGATATGGTAAAACACAAGCTCGATATTCCGATAGTGATGAACTGCGGAGGGTATGAGTCGGTCGATACTATAAAGCTGTTCAACGGGTATATAGACATTTATCTTCCCGATTTGAAGTACAAAAGCTCTGAACTATCAAGCAAATACTCTTCCTGTTCTGATTACTTTGAAAAGGCGTGCAAGGCATTAGAAGAAATGCACCGGCAAGTACCAAAACTTGTCTGGGACAGAGGAATTCAAGACTGCGATATAAAAATTCTAAAAAAGGGGCTTATAATAAGACATCTTGTTCTGCCAAACTGTTATCATGACAGTCTTGATATACTCGACTGGCTAAACGATTGCAGGTTTTTGACAAAGTATAACTTTCTGCTTAGTCTTATGAGCCAATTCACTCCTACAGAGGCTTGCAAAGACTTTCCCGAGCTTAACAGACGCATTACCACATTTGAATACGAAAAAGTAGTAAGCAGAGCCAGACAGTATGGTTTCAGGGGCTATATACAGGAACGCTCATCTGCACAGGAGGAATATATTCCGCCGTTTGATTTAACTGGCGTGACGCCAGAGCAGGGCTGACCGCCGAGCCGGCGGTGGCATTGCCGCCTTTGAATAGCTTATAAAATGTTAGAGTATGTACAACGGCGGGCTTTACTTTGCTAAAATGGTGGGAAAGTTTGGTTTTATATTTCTAACTACTAGCGTGCCGACAGACTATATTAATCTTTTTTGCTCTGAAAACGGAGGCACAAATGCTACCGGCGTCACGCCGGCGGCAGGCTAATACTTAGAGATAATAAGACAAAAGCTAGAAGCCAAACCGACGAGCCGGCAAAGATTCTAATAATAAAAAACTGTCAAGGTTAAAAGTAAAAATTAATTTCCTTGACAGTTTAATTATGCTTTTTAATCTTTATAACTTTTCTTTTTGTTTGTTAATCCGCTTATGTAATCTAATGACGTGTCGTATAGAATTGCTAATTTTACTGCAAAATCCAGAGGTATTTTGCTTTCCCCTCTTTCATATCGCTGATACTGGGAAGTATGCATATTTAATAATTTTGATACTTCTACTTGGCTCATATCTCTGTCTTCTCTAAGGTCTTTTATTCTATTGAAAATCATATTTAACACTCCTTTTTAACATTATAACAATTTTAAATATTTTTTCTTGACATTAACCTAAATTTGTGTTATTATTAATTTACAACCTATTTTTGTGTTACTAAATAAATACTTACTAAGGAAGTGTTTTATAATGTAAAAAAACAGAATAAAAGTGGCAGAGATGGATAAGATCAATCAACAAGCTAATAACATAGCAGGACTTTCCCATGTTTGTGCAATGTATTTAGCCTTTACAGCTGAGAATAATTTTCTTCAAAATGCTATGGAATGTTTGATGAATGAAGCATATAATCACCAAGATTACTGCAATTTACTCCTTGATAAACTAAGTAAAAAATGAAACCTACTGAAAAATCAGTAGGTTTTTCATTTAATCTATTTTAACAAACTCAGGCTTATGTTTTTTAAAATATGCCAGATAGTTAAAGCCTGCTTTTTTAACAAGTTCTCCGCACTCGGCTACCCCCTTACCTAAGTCATCAACTCGGTGAGCGTCCGAACCGAGAGAAATAATCTCTCCGCCTAAATTACGATACAGCTTTATATATTTAAAATCAGGGAATGGCTTTCCGTATTTCTGCCTTAGCCCCGATGTATTCACCTCTATCCCCCTTGATTTCTGAACAATAGTCTTAAAGCATTCTTCAATTATATCGTCGTATTTTGAAAGGTCGATTTTCAGTCCGTACTCGCCCTCTATATATCTGAGCGTGTAAGTTAAATGTCCCAAAACGTCGAATTTTCCCCACTTGCAAAGCTTAAGAAGTTCAAGAAAATAATCCTCTAACAGCTTGTCGATTTCGCTGTCTGAATAGTTCTCATACTTGATAAAGCAAAAATCAGGACGCTTCGGCAGTTCGTGCATTGAGCCGATTATAAAGTCAAGACGCTTATCCTCAACCGCTTTGTCGGCAATCTCAAAATCGTGCGTTGCCTGACCAAGCTCAATCCCGCAGATAAGATTTATTTTATCTCCGTAAATCTCTTTCATTTCAGTTATTTTATTAAGCGACCTGTCAAAATCTCTGCCGAAATTATATGTATCATGCTCATTAGGTTCTGCTTTGTAGTAATCCATATCAAACCAGCGGTTACATTCACAATGATCTGTTATAGCGTACGCCTCAAGCCCAAGTTCAATTGCCCTCTTAATCATTTGTACAGGGTCTGCTTCTGAATCGGGTGAAAAATATGTATGTGTATGGCAGTCGATAAGACCTTTTAGTTCGTTCATATTAATTCTCCGTTTCTTGAATTTATAGTTTATAGTATACCATAATCAGAATAAAATGCAACATATGCACGTCTTATAAACACAAACAAAAAGCAGTTGAAATAATCAGCTGTGTATGATATAATTTTGTATAATGATGAAATATAATCTCACAGAAAATGGTGATTAAAAATGAGAGTGAATATAAAACTGTTTATTTTAGCGATTATACTAGGCATTCTCGGAGTTTTACTTCCTTGGTTCTTCGGCGGAATCAGTCTTTTCAGTACAGGACTGCTCCCTATGGAGTTTCCCATTCTTCTTTGCGGTATGATTTGCGGTCTGGGATACGGCGGTGTTGTCGGGGCATTAGTGCCGATTCTGTACTCTCTTATATTCGGCACAATGGATATTTATCCGTTGGGAGTTGCAACAGCCGTTGAACTTTGCGCATACGGCGTTCTCTGCGGATTGCTTTATAAGACGCTCAAGCAAAATGTTTATGTCTCTTTACTGCTCTCTATGTTCAGCGGAAGAACGATATTCTATATTGTATATTATTTTATGCTCCGCTATGAGGGAAGAGTATACACAGCCGATATGTTTATAAACGGAGAGGTTTTAAACGTACTTGCAGGAATAGCAATTCAGATCATATTTATACCTCTTATTGTTCTGATACTTAATAAGACGGGTATTGTACACAAAGGCGAAAGATAAAAACTAGTTATAAAGGAGAACACACTATGTCAACAGCATTTAAGCCGGCAGATATACTTTTGCCGAACGAGAAAACCGATATGTCAGCGTGGTCGGTTGTCGCTTGCGACCAGTATACAAGCGAGCCTGAATACTGGAAGGACGTTGAGAAAATTGTCGGAGATAAAATTTCTACTCTCAATATGATACTTCCTGAGATTTATCTTTCAGACAGCGATGTTGAATCTAAAATAGAAAACATACATAAAACAATGGATAAATACTTATCGTCAGATGTTTTCAAAGAGTACAAAAATTCGTACATCTACGTTGAACGGATCCAAAGCAACGGAATACTTCGTCAAGGACTGATAGGAATGATAGACCTTGAGGAATACGATTACTCAAAGGGCAGCGTCTCACCTGTACGTGCAACCGAAGCAACAGTTGTGGAGAGAATACCTCCGAGAATTAAGGTAAGACGGGGCGCAGGACTTGAAATTCCCCACATTATGATACTGATAGACGATGAAAACAAGACCGTGATAGAGCCAATAGGCGAAAAGGTTAGCTCAATGGAAAAGCTGTACGATTTTTCACTTATGAAAAACGGCGGAAGCATAAAGGGATATCTTGTTCAAGACGAACAAAAGGATAGTATAGACAGCGCATTAACAGCTCTTGGTGACAAAAACGCTTTTAATGAGAAATACTGCTTAACGAACGCTCCTGTTTTACTATATGCTATGGGCGACGGCAATCACTCGCTGGCAACAGCCAAAGCGTATTATGAGGAGCTCAAAGCAAATAATCCTGATAAAGATATGTCGTCTCACCCTGCAAGGTATGCTCTGGTTGAGATCGTGAACCTCCACAGTGAGGCATTGCAGTTCGAAGCAATCCACCGCATTGTCACAGAAGTTGACTGTGATGATTTGCTGGCAAGTCTAAAAACCGCGCTTTCGCTGACTGAAACGGACAGCGGTTCAGGTCAGGCATTTACATATGTTTGCAAGGAAGTTAAAAAGAAACTGTTTATCGGAAACAAGCTGTCAAATCTGACTGTCGGCTCACTTCAAACAGTATTAGACGAGTACATAAAGGAAAAAGGCGGAAAAGTGGATTACATTCACGGAACCGAAGTTTTAGAAAAACTGGCTCAGGCAGACAACAGCATAGGCTTTATACTTCCCGATATGCTTAAGTCGGAGCTTTTCCCGACCGTTATTAAAGACGGCGCTCTGCCAAGAAAGACATTCTCAATGGGTCACGCTGAGGATAAGAGATTTTATATTGAGTGCAGGGAGATACGCCGGTCTTGCCTCTAACTTCTATTCTTTAAACGGTCATGCCGGCGGAGGCAGGCAATAGACAACAACAGATTTTTTGAATCTACAGGTTGGGGTATGGAGTTCAATATATTAAGGAGAGTTGATAAAATTATGATAGGAATTGGCAACGACCACGCAGGAATTGAAATCAAGAATGCAATAATTGAGTATTTCAAGGAAAACGGTATTGAGTATAAGGACTACGGCTGTATGAGCGGAGAGAAATGCGATTATCCGCAAAAGGCAAAAGAGGTATGCGACGATGTTGTAAATGGCGTTCTTGAAAAGGCAATACTCATCTGCGGAACAGGTATAGGAATTTCAATTGCCGCAAATAAGGTAAAAGGAATAAGGGCGGCTTGCTGTTCGGATTACTATTCGGCGAAGCTGACAAGACAGCACAACGACGCTAATGTTCTCTGTATGGGCGGAAGAGTTGTAGGCAGCGGTCTTGCAATAGAACTTGCTGACGTTTTTCTGAAAACAGAATTTCTCGGCGGACGCCACAAGAGACGTGTTGATATGATAACTGATATGGAAAACTGATAGTTTAGAGAATAGAAAAAGTGTTCGGATTTTTCCGAACACTTTTGTTGCTTTTAATTATTAGCCTGCCGTTTTACAAAGTAAACACATTGTGCTAACTTTCCAAAGGCGGATCGGATACAACGTCACCGATTAGAAGCAAAAAGCAAGAGGCTAGAACTTACCTTTTTCACTTTATATTAGCCTGCCGTTGTACAAAGTAAACACATTGTGCTAACTTTCCAAAGGCAGATTGGATGCAACGTCACCGTTGCCCAGCGAACCGCTGGTGGCTCTTGTGCCTCCGTTTTCAAAGCAAAAAAGATTAATTTTATCTGTCGGCACGCTAGCAGTTAGTAATATAAAACTAATCTTTTCCACAAAGTACAGCCCGCCGCCGGCGTGACGCCGGATGCTCCGCTGCCTATTAAAAGTTTAATTTAATGTTTGACGTTTCAAAACGGCAGACTTATACTTTGTTAAATAGATAGAATCTTGCTTCTTGCCTCTAAATTTCTAGCGTCTAAAAGCTGAGGCAAGAGGCTAGAACTTACCTTTTTCACTTTATATTAGCCCGCCGTTTTACAAAGTAAACACATTGTGCTAACTTTCCAAAGGCAGAGAGCCACCGCCGGCTCGGCGGCGGTGGGCTTTTTCAGCTTTTGTTATCTGCAAATAGCTTGCGTTCAGTTTTGACGCGTCATCAAAAAGGCTGTCATCATTAAGTGCTATCATACACAATGAACTTGCATTTTGAAGTCTTTTGTCAATCGGTGCCAAAGCAACGCTTTCGTCATCTTTAAACAAACTGTCCTTGATTTCCTTAGCATTGTCGCCTACAAGAATAATATCGCCGAAATCATTATCCTGCCTGAATTTCAGTATATCTGAATTTTGGCAGACAGTATCCGGATTAACACATTCTATTTTATTTCCAATCAGCCTATATACTCCGAAATAGGACACGTCAGGTCTTGCTTTCATAACTGAGAAAACTATCTTCTCACTATGCTCTCCGCTGCACACATTCATAGCAAGAGATTTTAATGTAGAGATCCCTGCACACTTTTTATTATCCTTAAAGCATAGCCCTTTGACTGCCGATATACCTATTCTAAGACCTGTATAGCTTCCAGGACCGTTCGCAACAGCTATAGCGTCAATATCTTTGAGAGTTATATTGGCGTCTGCCAAAAGTCTTTTCAAAAGAGACAGTAATACCTGCGAGTGAGTAAGCTCGGTAATAACTGTTACGTTTCCCAAAACCCTGTCTTTATCAGCAACGGCTAAAGACGCTATTTTCCCCGAAGTGTCAACGCCCAGAACTATTTTTGATTTTTCATCTGTTTTGTCATTCAAAGCGTTCATCTCCGTTAATTTCAATCTCTCTTTGACTGTCGCTCAACCTTTTGATTTTAATATAAATAGTATTATCGGGCAGTGCGTCTGAGATGTTTTCGCTCCACTCAACTGCCAGAATATTATTATCCGTCAAATAGTCATAAAAGCCGGTCGTTTCAAGGTCAGGCAGATCTGTAATCCTATACATATCAAAATGACATAGAGTAATATTGCTGCTTTCAGACCTGTACTCGTTTACAAGCGCAAATGTAGGAGATGTTACCATATCACCTATTCCAAGACCGATAGAAAGACCTCTTGTAAAGGTAGTTTTACCTGCTCCCAAGCCCCCTGAATAGGCAATAATATCTCCGCCTTTGAGCTTTTTTCCTATACTTTTTGCAAATTCAATTGTTTCCTCAGGCGAGTTGGTAACTACCTTCATATAATTCTCCTAATTATTTTTTTAATAACGCTTCTTCAGTATGGTCGTCGTATAACGGCTCGTTCGACAAAACCTCGTCTATTTTACTGCTTTTGGTGCTGTCAGCAATAATTTCGGCAGGTTTAGGTTCGTTTTTATCGGCATTTACGTCATTCTTATGGCGAACCTTAGTATCAAATCTTTCTATAAAAGTAAAATACTTCTGCGCTGCCTCTACCTGGTCGATTTCAAAAGGACACTCGTCTGCTATTTGCTTTGTGTTAAGCGCCGCAACGGTAAACTCTATAATTTCATTGCCGTTGCTGTCATAGAATATGGCGTTTGTTTTCATATATCGTATTACTATTCTTGATACATTGTCAAGAGCCAGTCTTATCGGGGTTTCTACAGGAATAGCCCTATCGCCCCTGAATCTAATAGGAATAGCATAGCTTTCCCACTCCTTGAATGCGTATATAAAATACTCATAAGTGTAGGATTTTTTTCCCTTTGAATTTGCAGTCGAGCCAGTTTTATTTGCAAATACGATCGTCAGATCGTTAACATCAACATCCGGCAGAACATTTTTAACAAGTGAGTTCACACGCTGAATGTCACGTTCGAGTTTTTTCTTGCGCCTTTTTTTGCTAAACGCCTTAATAATTACTGCCAACAATATAATTAAAACTATTACTGCACAAACTGCGAAAAAAATTATAGTTCCCTTCTCACCGAATAAATCCTTCAAAAACTCCATTTTCACATTCTCCGTTCATCTGATTTTTAACTAAAGACTAGAAAAGTCCGCTTATATTGCCGTCATTGTCGCAGTCTATATTATTAGCGGCAGGAACCTTCGGAAGACCCGGCATAGTCATAATATCTCCCGTATATGCTACTATAAATCCTGCTCCGTTAGATAGCTTCAAATCCCGAACTGTTATTTCAAAGCCTTCAGGCTTACCTAACTTTGTCGGATCATCAGAAAGCGAATACTGCGTTTTAGCAACGCAAACAGGTATATCCGCATGACCCAGCTTCTCAATTTCCTTGATTGCCTTTTCAGCTTGCTTGGTGTAAATCACACCGTCAGCACGGTAGATCTCCTTTGCGATTATATCCAGCTTCTCCTTTATTGGCAGTTTCTCGTCATAAAGAAAGCGGAAGTTACATTCGCATTTGTCTATAGTGTCGCAGACCTTCTGAGCTAAATCTGTTCCGCCGTTTCCGCCCTTTGCAAAAATCTCAGCTAGAGATACCTCAACTCCCATTTCCTTGCAGAAGTCTTTGATATACTCGATTTCCGCCTCTGTATCAGTGTGGAATCTGTTTATCGCAACCACAACGGGTACTCCGAATTTATGTATGTTTTCAATATGAGTTTTTAAGTTTACTATTCCCTTTTTAAGAGCGTCAACATTCTCCTCAGTGAGCTTATCTCTGGAAACTCCGCCGTTGTATTTGAGTGCGCGTATAGTCGCAACCAGAACAACGCAGTCAGGAGCAAGATTTCCGAATCTGCACTTGATGTCAAGGAACTTTTCAGCGCCTAAGTCTGCGCCGAAGCCTGCCTCGGTAATGCAGTAATCTCCCAGTTTAAGCGCCAGCTTAGTAGCTCTTACAGAGTTACAGCCGTGTGCAATATTTGCAAAAGGACCTCCGTGCATAATTGCAGGATTGTTCTCAAGAGTCTGAACGAGGTTCGGCTTTAAAGCGTCCTTCAAAAGTGCAGTCATTGCACCGCAGCCTTTTAACTGCTTTGCATAGACAGGATTGCCGTCTAAGTCATAAGCTACCAAAATACGCTCAAGCCGTTTCTTTAAATCGTCCAAATTTGACGCCAAGCACAGTACAGCCATTATCTCGGTCGCAACGGTTATCTGAAAGCCGTCCTCACGGGGAATGCCGTTTACCTTGCCTCCAAGACCTACATTTATATATCTTAACGCTCTGTCGTTCATATCAAGACATCGCTTTATAAGAATTCTTCTCTGATCGATTCTAAGCTCGTTGCCCTGCTGAAGATGATTGTCAATTAGAGCGCAAAGCAGATTGTTTGCAGAGGTTATTGCGTGCATATCTCCGGTAAAATGCAAATTTATGTCTTCCATCGGCACTACCTGAGCATATCCGCCGCCTGCCGCTCCGCCCTTTATTCCGAATACAGGACCTAAGGAAGGTTCTCTCAATGCCAGAACGGCTTTTTTGTTTATCTTTGCCATTGCCTGAGCAAGACCAACTGAAATTGTTGTTTTTCCCTCGCCGGCAGGAGTAGGATTGATAGCTGTAACTAATATCAGCTTGCCGTCGTTTTTGTTCTCCAGCTTTTTAAAAAGAGACTCAGAAAGCTTAGCCTTATAATGTCCGTAAGGCTCGATATCCTCTTCAGACACTCCCAGCTTTTCGGCTATCTCGGTAATTTTCATCATCTTGGCATTTGAAGCGATCTCAATATCAGATAACATAAAAACCCTCCTAATATATCAAAGTATATTTACCAAATAACGTATTATACAATACTAATAGATAGTATACCACACATTGATGATTTTTGCAAAAATTTTTTGTATATGATATAATTTAAGAAAGTAACAAAAATTATTGAAAGGAAATCAATATGCCCAGATTTTTTGTTCAAAGAAACAACATAGAAGGAAATCACATACGAATAGACGGCGGCGACGCTTTACATATAGGACGGTCGCTTAGAATGAAAATAGGCGACGAGCTAATTCTCTGCTGTGACCGAATTGATTATAAAACAAAAATTCTCAGCATAAGCGGCGATAATGTGCTTTGTGAAATTCTTACGCAGTCTGAAATATGTTCAGAAGCCAATATAGATCTCACATTATATCAGGCAATGCCGAAAGGCGATAAGCTGGAACTTATTATACAAAAGTCGGTCGAGCTGGGCGTAGTGAAAATTGTTCCTGTCATAACCTCACGCTGTGTTTCACGACCTGATAAAAAGAGCTTTGCAAAGAAAAAAGAGCGTCTTAATAAAATTTCGCTTGAAGCGGCTAAACAATCCGGCAGAGGAATAATTCCGGAGGTTTCGGATATAATAGACTTTAAAACCGCAGTTTCTCAGCTTTCAGTAAAGGATTTTTCATTTGTCTGCTATGAAAAGGGCGGAGTGCCGTTTTCAAGCGTTGTTAATACTTCGGATTTCAAGAGTAAAAGCGTCGGTCTTTTTATTGGAAGCGAGGGCGGCTTTGAAGAAAGCGAAATAGAAGTCTGCGAGACTAAGGGTATAAATACAATAAGTATGGGAAAACGCATTTTACGGTGCGAGACCGCTCCGATAAGCGCTGTAAGCATCATTATGGCTCTGAGCGGAAATATGTAAATTCTTAGCTTACAGAAATAGATTAATTGTATTAAAAATACAATTACAGCAATAATTTTTAATTCAGGAATAAAATTCATAAAAAGTCTTGAAATTGATAAACGAACGTGTTATAATTTTGTTGTAATTAAGATAAAATATTATCAGTTGACTGATTAGCATGAAAATTCACGCTGGAAAGGAAGCCTTTGCAAAGCAGAGGTATGGTGATCAATATGAGTAAATTAAAAGCTATTCTTGGCATTTCCGCAATAGCAGGCGCAATCGGAGCATTGTTCGCCTATAAGAAGAAAAAAGAAATGGAAGAGTATGATTACGAAGAAGACTTTGACGAATGTTTCTGCGACGATTGCTGCTATCCCGATGAAGAAACCGCTGAAGAAGCAATAAAGGAAGCCGCTGAGGAAGCCGCTGAAGAAGCAGCAGAAAAGATTTCCGAAGAGGCAGATGAAAGCACTGCTCCCGAAGCTGAAGCAGACCAGGCAGAAGAATAGAATATACAAAAATTCAATAAAAATAACCGATGGCGTTTAAACTCGTTTGAGACAACCCATCGGTTTTTATTTTTATCAGGACTTCATATTGTCGATTATATTTTTAAGCTCTGATAGCTGTTCATCACTTCCGCCTATCACAGATTTGATTTCGTCAAGCGTAGCCGCTTTAAGAGCCTCTTTAGTTTTAAAGTGCATAATCAGCTTTTTCGCCTTTGCGTCTCCTATTCCCCTGACTTTGGTAAGCTCAAGCTGATAAGTATTCTTTTTATGCTTGGCGGTCTGATAAGTTATTGCGTAGCGGTGAACCTCGTCCTGAATACGGGTTATAAGATTAAATGCCGACTTCATCTGAGAAACGCTTATTTCCCCTCCGCCGGTGGCGATCGCCCTTGTTCGGTGCCTTGAATCCTTTACCAAGCCGTAGAGAGGAATGTCCAGATGGTATTTTTCCAAAACGGCGCTTACAGCGTTTACATGACCTTTTCCGCCGTCTAAGAATATAAGGTCGGGGAGCGTTTTAAAGCCCTCATCTGTTTCGTCAGGGTCGAGATAACGCTTTATACGGCGTTCGATGACCTCCTGCATACAGGCGTAGTCGTTCTGCTCGAAAACGGTCTTTATGGTGAATTTCTTATAGTTTTTCTTAAAAGGTCTTGCATTTTTAAAAACTACCATTCCTGCAACCATATTCGCAGACGCAAGATTTGAGATGTCGTAACACTCAATATACTTAGGCGGGTTGGGAAGTCCTAAAAGCTTTGAAAGTTCATCTAAGGCAATGATTTCTTTACCTGTTCTGCCGACCTTTATTGAAATCTGCTCGCCTGCATTGGCACGAGCCATTTCAACAAGCCTTAGCATATCTCCTCTCTGGGGTATTTTTATATGAACCGCCCTGCCCGACTTCTCCCGCAGAAACTTCTCAGCAAGCTCTATGTCCTCGATCTCGCCGTCTAAGAATACGTTCTTAGGTATATCAGCCTTATCCGAATAAAACTGATACAAGAAATCGCTGCGCATTTTCTTTGTATCCTCAATCTCGCCCAGCATAAAACTTACCTTATCAAACAGACGCCCACCGCGATACATCAGAACGCTGGCGCAGGCAATTTCTACATTCTCAGCAAGCGCAATTATATCGGCGTCCTTCATATTCTCGTCGATTATCTTCTGGTTTTCTGATATTTTCTCAATCGCACGAATTCTGTCCCGAAGATTTGCTGCCTGCTCAAAATCAAGCTCCTCAGCAGCTTTTTCCATAAGCGAGGTAAGCCTCTCAACCGACTTTGCAGAGCCGTTTTTCATATAATCCACAGCCTGACTGATAATTTCTCTGTAATCCTCTTTGGAAATTCTTCCTCTGCAAAGACCCATACACTTGTTTATGTGATGGTTAAGACAAGGTCTGCTCTTTTTAAAATCCCTCGGGAAAACCTTGTGGCAGGTAGGCAGCTTAAAGACCCTATTCGCCTCCTCGACAGCCTGTTTAACGGCGTAGCTACTGGTATAAGGTCCTATATAGAATGCATTGTCGTTATCTTTCTGCAAAGCCGCCGAAATTCTCGGATAATCCTCATTAGTGATCTTTATATAGCTGTAGCCCTTATCGTCCTTTAACAGAATATTATATCTCGGCATATTCTGTTTAATAAGCGAGCATTCAAGAACCAACGCTTCAAACTCACTGTCTGTGACGATAAAGTCGTAGTCATAAACCTGAGACACCATTTTTGCAACCTTCGGAAGATGGTCTGCCGACGCGCGAAAATAGCTAGTAACACGCTTTCTCAGTGACTTCGCCTTGCCGATATATATAATTTCCCCTTTTTCATTTTTCATCAGGTAACAGCCGGGTGAAAGAGTCAGCTTTGATGTTTTATCTCTTAAAAAGGGTAGTCTTTTATTTTGATTTTCAGTAACTTTCATAATAAATCACCGTTTTGTGTGAAATGTACTACATATATTATAGTAGCATACACAGCGAATAAATAATATTAAAATTTATTAATTATTAAATTAATAAATTTAAGTTGTTCTTGAATTTATATATTTTAGGATATATAATGTATAAAGTTTTATTTTAATAAGAAAGGAAGTAATTTTATGCACACTTTTATAAACAGCCTTATCAATTCTGATTTCAGCTACCTGCTGTTTATTGCAATAATTTTACTGTCTACAAAATTTTTAGGTCTTGTTACAATGAAGTTCCGTATGCCGCAGGTTGTCGGAGCTTTAATTGCGGGATTTATACTGGGTCCTGCTGTTTTAAATTTAGTCAGAGACACTGATCTAATATCATCTCTTGCAGAGATAGGGGTAATAGTTTTAATGTTCTGCGCAGGACTTGAAACAGACTTAAACGAGATGAAAAAGACAGGTGCCGCCTCGTTTGTAATAGCGCTTATCGGAGTTTTACTGCCGTTAGCAGGAGGCTTCGGAGTTGCATACTTTGCAAACAGCGATCCTGATTTGATACTTCACGACGTATTTATAGGAATTATCTTAACAGCGACGTCGGTAAGCATTACCGTTGAGACTTTAAAAGAGCTTGGTAAGCTAAGCTCCCATGCAGGAAATGCTATTCTAGGAGCGGCAATTATAGATGATGTTCTGGGAATTATCGGCTTAACTATTGTTATGAGTATGGCTGATTCATCTGTAAGTATTCTGATAGTTCTTTTGAAAATCATTGCTTTCTTTATATTTGCTATTATTGCTTGTTATCTATTCCGCAAGCTATACTCTAAATGGACTTCAAGAACCGAAAAAGATATGCGCAGATATTCAATAACCGCATTTGCATTTTGTCTGCTATTATCCTTTTGCGCAGAATTTTTCTTTGGCGTTGCAGATATCACGGGAGCGTACATTGCGGGTCTTGCGATAGCAAAAACCCCGAAAGCCGAGTATGTTACCAAAAAATTTGACACACTTTCATACTTGCTTTTATCACCTATTTTCTTTGCAAGCATAGGCTTAAAGGTCAATCTTTCAGGAATGACCTCTGCTATCTGGATATTTGCTATTGTTCTGACGCTGGTTGCAATTATAACTAAAATTCTCGGCTGCGGTCTGGGAGCAAAGCTGTTCAGATTTACTACAAAAGAAAGCCTGCAGATAGGCATTGGAATGATATCAAGAGGCGAGGTCGCACTTATCGTTGCAAACAAGGGCGAAAAGATGGGACTTATGCCGCCCGAATATTTCGGACCTGTGGTTCTTATGGTCATTGTCACGACCATTATCACCCCTGTGCTTTTAAAAATAGTCTTCAAAGACCGCCGAGCCGGCGGTGGCTCTGCCGCCTTTGAATAGTTTGTAAAACGTGGTAGTTAGCACAACGGCGGGCTGTACTCTGCGGAAAAAATTAGTTCTTGCATTTTAAAAGCCGAACGGAAACCCCGTTCGGCTCTCTTATATAGAAATTAATTTTAATTAACTACAATCTACTCTTTTCCTTGCTCAAGCTCAGCAAATTTTGCTGCCATTGTAGGATTGTCTTTGGTTAATCGTTTAACAGATAAAGCCTCTACTTTATTATTAGCATGTCGAAGATGATCTTCAGATTTTATAAGGTTTGCTCTAATCTTTCCAAGATGATCAATAGTCTTATCAATTTCATTAATTGCGTCTGCAAATCTATTACTAGCATCTACATAATTTTTTGAAAATCCTTTTTTGAATTCATTTATATTATCCTCAAAATTTCTAATATCTAAATCTTGATTTTTAACTTGGGCAAGTTCTGCTTTATATTTCATTGTATTCATTGCAGCGTTGCGCAGAATAGATATAATAGGAATAAAAAATTGTGGACGAATTACATACATTTTCTCGTATTTATACGACATATCTACAATACCAGAATTATAGAATTCATTATCTGGTTCAAGCAATGTAACAAGTATAGCATATTCACAATTCTTATCTTTACGGTCCTTATCTAACTTTTTCAAAAAACTTTCATTCTTTTTCTTTGTTGCAGTTTCATCTTCTTGATTTTTCATCTCAAACATAATGGATATTATTTCATTTTTATCATTATCATATTCTCGATAGATATAATCACCTTTACTACCATTGGTAATATCATTATCTTTCTCAAAATCTGCATGTTGAAAGGCAGTTGCACGTATACTGTTAAATTCATTTTCACAATGTTGCTCTAAGCTTTCACCAATCATCTTTGTAGATAATTTAGATTTAAAATCTCTATAATACTCAATTTGCTCATCCTTTGATTTTAAATCTTTTTCATATTGTTCCTTTTGTGAACTTAATTTATTTTCATATTCTTCTTTAAGAGACTTCTCAGATAATTGTTTTTCTTTATCTTTTAATTTAAGTTCGTTATCAAGGTCATCACGTTCTTTTTCAATCTTCTTTACAGCCTCAGTTATAGCAAGTTGAATCTCAGTTTCCTTGTTCTCAGCCTTTGCTTTTAAATCAGCAATCACTGTATTTTTATCTGCAATTTCCTTATCTTTACTATTTATTACTTCATTAATTGCTGATTTTTTATCAATCTCAAAACTTTCTATCTGTGTTTTTAACTTTTCAATTTCAGTATTTTTTTCTGAAATCTGACTACTTAAGTCCCTCTCTTTTTGAGCTACAGCAAGCTTTACAGCATTTTCTTTATCGCTCTCAAATAAAGACTCACGCTTTTTAAGTTCTTTGTCAAACTCTTTATTACGCACCTGTTCAATAATAGCAGAATACCCTGACTCATCTACCTTAAAAACTTCTCCACAATTCGGACATTTAATTTCCTGTTCTTTCATTTTTATTCCTCCAACTAATATTAAAATATTAAAAACCCAAATAATATCGGAATATGTCGTTAAAATATTAGGTTTTCAGTATTATAACATAACTTGTAAAAAAAATCAATATTTTATCATATATTTGTAAAAGCCGAACGGAAAACCCGTTCGGCTCTTATTTTATCACTATACTATTTTGACTTGATATACTCGTCTATTGCCTTGGCTGCGTCCTTTCCTGCACCCATAGCAAGAATAACAGTTGCAGCACCCGTAACTGCGTCTCCGCCTGCATAGATTCCCTCACGAGAAGTCTTTCCCGTTTCCTCCTCGACTACAAAACAGCCGTGTTTATTGGTCTCAAGACCCTCTGTAGTGTTTCTGATAAGAGGGTTCGGTGAAGTTCCTATTGCCATAACAACGCAGTCAACGTCGAGAATAAACTCGCTGCCCTCTTTTGGTACAGGTCTGCGGCGTCCGCTTTCATCAGGCTCGCCGAGTTCCATTTCAATGCACTTCATACCCTTTACAAAATTGTGTTCGTCGCCTAGAATTTCAACAGGGTTATTGAGCGTTTTGAATATAATACCCTCTTCTTCGGCGTGTTCAACCTCTTCTGCTCGTGCAGGGAGCTCGTTCATAGAACGTCGGTAAACGATATACACATTCTCTGCACCCAGTCTTTTAGCACTCCTTGCAGCGTCCATTGCAACATTTCCACCGCCGACAACGGCAACGCTTTTTGAGTTATGTATAGGGGTATCGCTGTCTTTTTTGTAAGCCTTCATAAGGTTTACCCTTGTTAAATACTCGTTTGCGGAATATACGCCTTTAAGGTTTTCGCCGGGTATTCGCATAAATCTCGGAAGTCCGGCTCCGGAGCCGATAAACACAGCCTCATATCCCATATCGAACAGCTCGTCAACGGAAATCGTCTTGCCGACGACTGTATTCGTCATTATCTTAACGCCCATTGCTTCGAGGTTTTCAATTTCCTTCTGAACGATAGCTTTAGGCAGTCTGAACTCAGGTATGCCGTAAACTAAGACTCCTCCTGCCAAATGAAGAGCCTCATAGACCGTGACTTCATATCCCAGTCTTGCCAGATCTCCAGCACAGGTAAGACCCGAAGGTCCTGCACCTATTATAGCAACCCTGTGTCCGTTCTGCTCGGGCTTTTTAGGTTCTTCCCTGCAGTTGTTCATATGATAGTCGGCAACAAATCTCTCAAGTCTTCCGATAGCTACAGGCTCGCCCTTTATTCCCCTTACGCACTTGCTTTCGCACTGCGTTTCCTGTGGGCAGACCCTTCCGCAAACAGCAGGCAGAGAACTCGACCTTGATATTATTTGATATGCTCCCTCGAAGTCCTCTTCTCTTATCTTGGCGATAAATTCGGGTATATCTATAGCAACAGGACATCCGCCTACGCAAGGCTTGTTCTTACAGTTTAAGCACCTGTTTGCTTCGTCTATTGCCTGCTCTTTGGTGTAGCCGAGCGCTACCTCTTTAAAGTTTTTATTTCTCACGTCAGGAGCCTGAGACGGCATTTCATTTTTCTTTAATGACATATTAGGCATAAAATCTACACGCTCCTTTCCTGATTCTTGAACAGATTGCAGGTTTCATCATATCTTTGTCTTTCAAAATCCTTATACATATTAGAACGCTCAATTGCCTCGTCGAAATCCACAAGATGACCGTCAAAATCAGGTCCGTCAACACAGGCGAACTTTGTTTCTCCCCCGACAGAAAGACGGCAGCCTCCGCACATACCCGTGCCGTCGATCATAATTGGGTTCATAGAAACCATAGTCTTAATATCATATTCTTTGGTAAGTTTGCAAACAAACTTCATCATAACAAGCGGTCCTATAGCTATGACCTCATCGTACTTCTCACCGCTTTCGATAAGCTTTTTCAAGGCGTCGGTCACAAGACCCTTTTCACCATAGCTTCCATCGTCTGTCATTACAACATATTTGTCGCTTACAGCCTTGAACTCGTCCTCGAGAATGAGCAGGTCCTTATTTCTGAATCCCACTACCGAGTGTACCTCACAGCCTGAATTATGCAGCTTCTTTGCAACAGGATATGCAATCGCACAGCCTACTCCTCCGCCTACAACAGCTACCTTTTTCAGTCCCTCTGTATGAGTAGGAACTCCCAGCGGACCTACAAAATCTTTTATCTCATCGCCTTCGTTTAAGTGATTCAGCTTTTCGGTCGTACTTCCAACAATTTGAAAAATAATCGTTACCGTACCTGCTTCCCTGTCAAAATCTGCAACAGTAAGCGGAATACGCTCTCCCTCGTCGTCAACACGAAGTATTATAAACTGTCCCGGTTCAGCCTTTTTCGCAACTAAAGGTGCGTCTATTTCCATTAGAGTAACCGTTGGGTTAAGCTCTTTTTTCTTAATAATTTTATACATTTTATCCTCCACCACTTATATATTAAATATAGTATAGGGTCAAAGCCCTGAAATCTCACCGCTATTAATTATACTTTACATATCCGTCTTTGTCAACCGCCGGCGTGACGCCGGTTGCTCTGCCGCCTTTGGGTAGTTTGATTAATGTTTAACTTTGAGAAACGGCGGGCTATCAATTAGAAGCAAGAGGAAAAAACTTACCTTTTCCGCAGAGTACTAGTCTGCCGTTTTGAATCGTCAAACATTAAATTAAACTTTTAATAGGCAGCAGAGCCACCGCCGGCTCGGCGGTCTTGCCTCTAAATTTCTTGCATCTAAAAGCTGAAGCAATAAGCAAGTGCAGGGGTAAACCCCTGCACTCTCCGCCTTTGCATAATTTGATTAATGTTATAATTTATGAAACGGTGAACTGTTACTCTTCCGTATTATTAGGTATTATTATCTGCTCTCCGCCTGAAAGACCGCTTATTATCTCCGTTTCAGTATCTCCCTGAATTCCTATCTCCACATCGGTCTGAATTTTCATACCGTCAACAAGAACGTCAACATAATCGTTTCCGTCTACTGTTTTAATAGCGTCCGTAGGAACAGTAACTACATCTTCCTTTGTATAGACATCGATAGACGCATTTATTGTATCCCCGTACCTGACCAGCTTTGAATTTTTCTTATCAGGTGTTATAACATAATAATATGCGTCGTAATCTCCGCCGCCTGACTGGAAAACTATATCTGTAACCTTTCCTGTTTCAGTAACATCACCCTGCGTTAGAGTGCAGTTCATACCAAAGCTTACATTTGAAAACTTCTCGTCATCATACACCATCATACATAATTTCTCGCCGTTGGCGGCTTGCATATTGCAAAGCTGCTGCCCTGCCGATACATGAGAACCTTTTTTGATTTCCGTTCCCTCTTCTCCGACCTGTATGCTTATCTCGCCCTTGTAGGGAGCCTTAACAGTGTACTTTTCATACTCAGACATTAAACTGTCATAAGCGTTCTGCTCGATCTGTACATCATATTCAGCAGATTTCTTTTCATACTTATCTGTCTTTTTATTTTTTCTAAGCTTAGACAAAGTCTTTTTTGCAGAATTTAATCTCAGCTTCTGTTCCTCAATTCTCTTGTCTATCTCGTCGGTGTTTAAATGTGCCAGAACTGCTCCTTTTTTCACCCTTTGACCGTCCTCAACATTGATAGCTGAAATAATGCCGTCTGTTTCAAAAGTAATGGCTTCTGTATATGGATTTACATAGTCAGCTTCGTGATAATACTGCTCGCTTATCGTTCCTACCTTTGCCTCGACGACTTTGTCTTCATCAGTTTCAGAGCTGACCTCCGGTGTGTAAATCTCTTTTGAAACATCTGCCACTTTGCTTTGCTGTTCACAGCCAGAACAGAATAAGCTAAAGCATAAAACCGTCAGCAACCAAAAAGCCAATAAAGTTTTTTTCATAAATTTACACCCCTTAAATCAAATTAATCACTAATTTAACAGCCTTGATATCACTGTGTTTGAAACCAAAAAGCCCCTTTCGGTCAACGACAAATGCTTTCCATTTTGCGAAATGTTTATAAGCCTTTCATCTGCAAGCCCGTTTATCTCCATTGCATTTGAAGTAATATTTCTGTATCTGCCTTCCTTGTCCAAACTTGCTAGCCTGTCAGTGTCCAACCCCTCCGCAAGCCTTAAAGAAAGCACAATATATTCCTCCGCCTTATCAACGTCAGTATCGGTATAGGCGATCTCAGACTTGCCGTCACTCTTAATAAACTGAGATACATTGCAGTTTTCAAAGTATCTCTTGCCGTCAAAGTATGAGTGAGCGTGCGGCCCGAAACCTAAATACTCCTCACATCTCCAGTATCTGAGGTTATGCCTGCTTTCAAATGACGGCTTTGCAAAGTTAGAGATCTCATACTGCAAAAATCCCTTTTCCTCAAGAAGCCTGCACATAAGCAGATACCTGTCAGACATTTCATCGTCATCGGCAATACTTTTTAAAATATTGCTGTCCCTTTTTATCATCTTATCAAGCGGAGTGTTCTCCTCGACCTTTAGCATATAAGCCGATATGTGAGAAACAGGAAGCGAAGTTATCTTTTCTATAGAATCTGCCAAGCTCTGCCTAGTCTGATTTAAAATACCTATCATAATATCTGCTGATATATTTGTAAATCCTGCACTTTCGGCATTTAACACAGCCTCTTTTGCCTGCTCGTAATTATGAAGTCTTGACAGCGCCGACAGTTCATCATCAGATGCCGACTGAATACCAAAAGATATTCTGTTAAAACCGCCGATAAAAAGCTCGTTCAGGCTTTCCCTTGTTACCGTGCACGGGTTAGCCTCAACGGTTATTTCAGCGTCAGGAGACACATCAAAGCAATTTTTAACGGTGTTAAGTATTAACGCCAACTGACTGCTTTTTAACACTGTAGGCGTACCTCCGCCGAAATAGACAGTATCGACCTTAATTCTTTTATCTTTGCGCATTTTTATTGACCTATTAAGCGCTGAAACAAAATCGCCGTACAGCTTATCGTCGCCGCACACCGAATAGAAATCGCAATATATACATTTTCTTTTGCAAAACGGAATGTGAATATAAATACCGCACATTATTGCTTATCCTCTTTCAAACTGACGTCATCGAAAGCGTTGTCGATATAGCTTTTAGCAGCCGTTTGATTATCCTTAAATTTTCTGATAAGACCTTTAAAACCGAATATAAGTAAGCACACCGCATAGCCCGACAGCAAAATCAGTGACGCAAATGTATAATATCTGAAATGTCCTGTCATTCCGAGAGCAAAATACTTAGAATTTCTCTCTAAGAAATCAACGACGCTATTATGCACAAAAAGATAAATACACGCTCCTAAAACAGAAGAAACGGCAAGCGTTACAGTAATTCCGAGGATCGCTTCCTTAAAGCTAAACGCAGAAAGCCTTATAGTCATTACCAAAACAAGAGAAGCTAAAACCAAAAGTGAAAAGGTTTTTCCGATATTTGCGTAGCTTTCGTGGATAAATGGAAGTAACACCGCACCTATAAAGCCATAAATCAGCGAATACTTTATTACTTTTTGAATATTAGTCATTAAGTTATGGATATCCTTTCAATAATGTGTTCTATGTTATCTACTCATCAAGCTTCAGAACGCTCATAAACGCCTCCTGAGGAACTTCAACCGAACCCAGCTGACGCATTTTCTTTTTACCCTCTTTTTGCTTTTCTAGAAGCTTTTTCTTTCTGGTTATATCTCCGCCGTAGCACTTTGCTAAAACGTCTTTTCTCATAGCCTTAACGGTTTCTCTGGCGATAATTTTTCCGCCTATTGCCGCCTGAATAGGAACCTCAAAAAGCTGACGTGGAATTGTTTCCTTTAGCTTTTCGCAGATACGTCTGCCTCTTGCATAAGCCTTATCGGTATGAACAATAAACGAAAGAGCGTCTACAACTTCGCCGTTTAAGAGAATATCCAGCTTGACAAGCCTACTTTCCTGATAGCCCTTCATCTCATAGTCAAAAGACGCATATCCCCTCGTGCGAGACTTCAAAGCGTCAAAGAAGTCATAAACTATCTCATTGAGCGGAAGCTCATAATGAAGCTCAACTCTTGTTTCGTCTAAATACTTCATATCCTTGAACGTACCCCGTCTGTCCTGACAAAGTTCCATAATATTACCCACAAACTCACTAGGAGCAAGAATATCTGCGCTTACAACAGGTTCTTCGGCACACGCAATAAGCCCCGGGTCGGGGTAATTTGTAGGGTTATCGATATAAAGAACGTCACCGTTTGTCATAGTTACCTTATAAATAACCGACGGTGCGGTTGTAATCAAATCGAGGTTATACTCACGCTCAAGACGCTCTGCAATTATCTCCATATGCAAAAGACCCAAAAATCCGCATCTGAAGCCAAAGCCCAGAGCAATCGACGTTTCAGGCTCAAAAGACAAAGAGGCGTCGTTAAGTCTCAGCTTTTCGAGAGCGTCACGAAGATCGGGGTATTTAGCGCCGTCTGTGGGATAAATTCCCGAATAAACCATAGGATTGACCTTTTTATATCCCTCTAGCGGTTCAGCGCATGGACGTTCAACCGATGTTACTGTATCACCCACTCGGGTATCTCCAATATCCTTAATTGAAGCGGCTATATAGCCTACCTCGCCCGATTTAAGTTCGCCCGACGGCACTAAGCTGGTCGCACCCATATAGCCTATTTCAACTGTCTGGAACTCTGCACCTGTTGCAAACATCTTTATATTCTCGCCGACTTTCAGCGTACCCTCTTTAACTCTGACGAATATGATCACACCCTTATACTGGTCGTAGTAACTGTCGAATATAAGAGCCTTTAATGGGGCGTTGTCATCGCCCTTAGGTGCAGGTATATCGGTAATTACCCTTTCTAAAACTTCCTCGATATTCGTTCCCATTTTAGCAGATATTCTCGGCGCGTCAAGAGCAGGTATTCCGATCACATTTTCTATTTCCTCGCAGGCACTTTGCGGGTCGGCACTGGGAAGATCGATCTTGTTCACCACAGGCAGGACCTCAAGGTCGTGTTCAATAGCTAAATAGGTATTAGCGAGCGTCTGAGCTTCTATTCCCTGAGAGGCGTCAACTACCAGAATTGCTCCCTCACACGCCGCCAGAGAACGTGAAACCTCGTAATTAAAGTCGACGTGACCGGGTGTATCTATCAGATTAAAAACATAATTTTCTCCGTCTTTTGACTTATAGTTAAGCCTTACTGCTCTTGCCTTTATGGTTATGCCACGCTCACGCTCGATATCCATATTGTCGAGAAGCTGTTCCTCCATATCCCTCAGCTCGACCGAGGAGGTAAGCTCTAAAATCCTGTCTGCAAGCGTGGATTTACCGTGATCTATATGTGCGATTATGCAGAAATTTCTTATCTGTTCTTTTTTCATTAAAATTCATCCATTCATTGATATATACAAAGTTATTGTAACACAACCGCATCAAAAAATCAACCGCCGCCGGAGAGCCTCCGGTGGCTCTTGTGCCTCCGTTTTCAGAGCAAAAAAGATTAAGATAGTCTGTCGGCACGCCAGTAATTAGAAATATAAAACTAAACTTTCCCATTTTATCATAATTTATATTATAGTATTCAAACGAATACATTTCAAGTGTATTCATTTAAATTCATTGTATAATCTACGTATACTACAAATTTTAGGAGAATTTTTTATGTATTTTTATCAAAGAATAAGGGATATAAGAGAAGATAATGATTTGACACAGCAACAGGTTGCTGATATTCTTAACATAACAAGACCTCAGTATAGTTTATATGAAACTGGAAAACGTGAAATACCTGTACATTTGCTTAAAGTGCTAGCGGAATACTATAAAGTATCAACAGATTATTTAATAGGTATAAAAGTCCATAAATAAAAAGAGCATAATGTGTTATATAAAAATAGAGACAAAAAAAGAGGCTAGACCAGCGAGCCTCCGGTGGCTCTTGTGCCTCCGTTTTCAAAGCAAAAAAGATTAAGATAGTCTGTCGGCACGCCAGTAATTAGAAATATAAAACCAAACTTTCCCACCATTTAAACAAAGTACAAGCCTGCCGCCGGCGTGACGCCGGTTGCTCTGCCGCCTTTGAGTAGTTTTCAAAATGTGACGGTTTGTGCAACGGCGGACTAGTACTTAGAAGCAAGAGGCTAGAACTTACCTTTTCCGCAGTGTACTAGTCTGCCGTTTTGAAACGTAAAACATTAGATTAAACTTGCCTACCGTTTAAACAAAGTAAAGCCTGCCGCCGGCGTGACGCCGATTGCTCTGCCGCCTTTGGGTAGTTTTCAAAATGTGACGGTTTGTGCAACGGCGGACTAGTACTTAGAAGCAAGAGGCTAGAACTTACCTTTTCCGCAGAGTACTAGCCTGCCGTTTTGAAACGTAAAACATTAGATTAAACTTTTAATAGGCAGCAGAGCGTGCAGGGCTCAGCCCTGTTTTGCTCTTTCTTTAGCCCTTAAACTGTTGTTAAGGGTTCTTTTTCTTATTCTAAGGCTTTCAGGTGTTACCTCTAAAAGCTCGTCGTCAGCTAAGAACTCAAGGCAGTCCTCGAGAGAAAGTATTCTCGGCGGAATAAGTCTGAGAGCGTCGTCGCTTCCGCTTGCACGGGTATTAGTTAAGTGCTTTTTCTTGCAGACGTTTACTACTAGATCGTCAGACTTAGGCGACGCACCTACAACCATACCCTCATAGACTTCCGTTCCCGGAGTTATGAAAAGCTCTCCTCTTTCCTGAGCGTTGAAAAGACCGTAGCCTACGGCAGTACCTGCCTCAAAGGCAACAAGAGAACCTGTGTTTCTTCTCGAAATATCACCCTTATAAGGCTGGTATTCTGCAAAAACCGAACTCATTATGCCCTCGCCCTTAGTATCGGTCAAAAACTCGCTCTTGTAACCGAATAACCCCCTCGCAGGAATCAAAAATTCTAGCTTCATTCGGCTTCCGACAGGGGTCATCTCCTGAAGCTCGCCCTTTCTTGCACCCAGCTTTTCCATAACAGCTCCCACATTGTCGGCAGGAACATCTACAACCAATCGTTCAATAGGCTCGTTAAGCTTACCGCCTATCTCTTTGAACAAAACCCTAGGCGTTGAAACAGAAAGCTCATACCCCTCTCTTCGCATATTCTCAATAAGAATTGAAAGATGCATCTCACCCCGTCCTGCGACCCTGAAACTGTCTGTTGTCTCGCCGTCAGAGACCCTCAGAGAAACGTCCTTCAGAAGTTCTTTAAAGAGCCTGTCTCTTAGCTGTCGTGAAGTAACATACTTACCCTCTCTGCCTGCAAACGGGCTGTTGTTTACCGAGAAGGTCATCTCAACGGTAGGCTCGGAGATCTTTACAAAAGGTATAGGCTCAAAATTTCCGAACTCGCAGATGGTATCGCCAATATAGATGTTCTCGATACCGCTTATGCAGACAATATCTCCTGCCTTTGCGCTTTCACAGGGAACGCGGTTAAGACCCTCTATCTGATACAAAGAAGCTATTTTGCCTCTGTACTCTTTTTTTGTCTCGTGATAATCGCCTACAGAAACGTCCTGATTGACCTTTATCTTTCCACGTTCAATACGACCGATAGCAATTCTGCCCACATAATCGTTATAGTCGATTGAAGAAACCAGCATTTGCAGACTTCCGTTTTCGTCGCCCTCGGGAGCAGGAATGTAATTGAGAATAGTATCAAAAAGCGGTATCAGATCGGTACCTGCTTTATCCGCCGTATATGAAGCAGTTCCGTCTCTGCCTGAGCAGTATAAAAACGGGCTTTCAAGCTGTTCGTCGGTTGCGTCAAGGTCCATCAGAAGTTCTAAAACCTCGTCTTCAACCTCGCCCAGCCTTGAATCGGGTCTGTCTATCTTGTTGACTACCACAATGACCTTGTGTCCCAACTCAAGAGACTTCTGCAAAACAAATCTGGTCTGAGGCATCGTACCCTCTGCCGCGTCTACAAGAAGAATAACGCCGTCTACCATTTTAAGAACACGCTCGACCTCTCCGCCGAAATCAGCATGGCCCGGTGTGTCGATAATATTTATCTTAACATTCTTATAAACAACAGACGTATTCTTTGCAAGTATTGTAATTCCACGCTCTCGCTCTATGTCGTTGTTGTCCATAACCCTTTCGTTGACAACCTGATTTTCTCTGAAAGTTCCGCTTTGCTTGAGCATTTCGTCAACAAGCGTAGTTTTTCCGTGGTCGACGTGAGCGATAATTGCGATATTTCTTAAATCCTCTCTTAACATTCCTTTATCCCTCCGAATTTATTTCATATATCATATAAAACAGATTTAATATGCTATTGCATAACTTTTTAATTATATCAGAAATTTTATAATATTGCAAATAGTAAACAGGGAAGGTTTTCGAGCAATTTGGTATTATATATAGTTTCCTTACTTTCGCTCGCTTTTGATTTTTGGAACATAGTTCTTTGTAAACTCATCAAACTCTTCTAAATCGTAAGAGTGTTCGGGTTGCTTGTTTTTATCTTCAGCGATCCACTTTCTGATAGTCAAGTCATAATCATTGTAGTGCTTTCCATTCTGCTGACAATATTCATCAACCTTTTTGATATACTTATCAGTCTTATTCTGACCGAATTCTTTTACAAGACTTGAATATTGGTTTTCAGTTAATTGCACCTTTTTGTAATTACCGTAGTTTTTTAAAGAATTAAAATCAGAGTTTTTTGATTTGCGCGAGGGAGATGTAACAGAAGTATCATACTCTCCTTTACTATACTTTTCTTTACTTTCCTTTACTTTACTTTGTTGATTAATGTCATCATTAATCGGGTTTATGTATACATTTACTCCTGAAATGTCAGCATTATCGATATTTTCGGTACACTCTATTAAGAGGTACTCTTTTTTGACTTCGACTTTTTTACGGCGGCTGACTGCCTCAAAGTACACTTCCTGAATATTTTCAGACGTTAAAATCTTGTACTTTTCATAAAGTCTCTTATCAAACATACCTCTTTTGATTGAAGCCTCCACTATTTCAGAAACGGCATTGCGACCCAGACCTATCTTTTTGCTGAACAGCAATGCAACCTCATTTGTCCATTCACAGTAGTAACCTTGCCCTGCGTATATTTTCTGCAAGAGCTTAACGACTACCGCAAATCCTGTCAGTCCAAATTCTGCCTCAATCAATTCAAACTTATCATCTAGCTGACAATCAAGAGGAAAGTAATCAAGCCCGCTTTTTATCGGACGTGCCATAATATATTCCTCCTAGAGATAGCTTTTCACTTATACCTCTAAAAAGCAAAAAAGTTGCACGTTTCAATGCAACCGCCGAGCCGGCGGTGGCTCTGCTGCCTATTAAAAGTTTAATTTAATGTTTGACGTTTCAAAACGGCAGACTAGTACACTGCGGAAAAGGTAAGTTCTAGCCTCTTGCCTCTAAATTTCTAATTTCTAATCGGGCACAAATGCAACCGGCGTCACGCCGGTCTTGCCTCTTGCCACTAAATTTCTAACTTCTAATCGGGCACAAATGCATCCGGCGTCACGCCGGTCTTGCCTCTTGCCTCTAAATTTCTAACTTCTAATCGGTGTCGTTGCATCCATTCTGCCTTTGGAAAGTTAGCATAATGTGTTTATTTTGTACAACGGCAGGCTTATACTTTGTTTAAAAGTCGAGTTAGAGTATAGTAAGAAAAATTAGTTTTATATTACTAACTACTAGCGTGCCGACAGACTATATTAATCTTTTTTGCTTTGAAAACGGAGGCACAAGAGCCACCGGAGGTTCTCCGGCGGTTATGTTAGAAAAAATACCACTCTGATTTCTCAGAGTGGTATTAAAGCATATGGTTATTTGGCAGGCGTGGCTTTCTCCTGCATCTCTCGGGATTTCTCCCTGTCATTACCTTCGGCGTGTGGATGCCACGAAATTGTCCACCTCAAACAACCTTTATTAGCTTATTCATATTATATCATATATATTCGGATTTGTAAAGTATTTTCTTGGTTCTTAAATATCGTTTGTATCTTTTTTCCTCAACCTTTAAAAAAGTAATTACAGAGTTTTTATAGTCCTGTGGATCTAATGATGTTTTTAAACGCATAATAAGCTGGTAATTCTTTCCGCTGTCTTTTATATGCTTTAAAATAAATGCTGTGTTTGGTTTGTTAGCCTCAAGTATATAATCCGGCTCTTTTAGCATTTCTTTAGCATATTCAAAATATTGTTCAAAATCATTAGGGTGACGTGTCTTTATATGTGAAATTTGATTTTCAGTTATAATAACTTCATCAGTTTGTATATCCGATGTTATACATTTATATTTACTTATATCAATTTTTCCTATGAACTTCACATTTCTGTCCGCCTTTATTTTCTTTCTGCATTATTATACTATAGTCAAATTTATCTAAACATTACATAATTCGCCACAATATGCCGTTTTTGACCGCTTTTGTCACTGCCCTTTATATCACAGCCGTTTCCGCTCAAAAGAACAGCTATCGTTGCACCTTTAGTAAAACACCTGAAAACTTCTTTGCCGTCGCATACTATTATGATCTCTTTCTCGGTAACTGTTATTGCACCCGATTTCCCAAGAGTTACTTCCTCTCCGTTTATGCGTTCGACTGCATAAGAAATGCCCTTGCCGTTAAATGACAAAAGTTCCTTTATCGGCGTACCCTGTTTGCTTTTTTTTAATAATTTCATAATATTCACCGGCTTGTAATTGACTGATTTTTTTTGACTTGTATATTTTTCAGCGTGCTGAAAATACTAACATATATACCTGAATTATGATTGATAAATCAGAATTTTCCACAATTTTATTAAAGGGTGATAAAATATGTTAGTTATAAAAGTAATAGGTGCGTCGCTGCTGTCTATTGTAATAATGTTTTTGATCTCAAAGCTGCTAGGTAATAAGCAAATCTCCGAGCTTAATATGTTCGACTATATAAACGGTATAACTATAGGCTCTATTGCAGCAGAGCTGTCAATTTCCCGTCAGGCAGACGAGATCATAACAGCAGTTATTGCAATGGCAGTATACGGTCTTGTGGTATTTTTGTTTTCAGTGCTGACTATAAAATCTATAAAATGCCGGCGCTTATTCTCAGGAAGAACATTGTTGTTGATAGAAAACGGTAAAATATACAGCGAGAATCTTAAAAAATCAAAGCTCGACATCAACGACCTTCTAACAAAGGCAAGAACAAACGGATATTTCGACATTTCGCAAATCAACTACGCAATTATGGAAAACAACGGAGAAATCAGCTTTTTCCCATGTTCTGAGTATCGTCCTGTTACCGCAAGCGATTTAAAGCTCGACCCTATGCCAAAGCCCGAATACCTCAACCTGAACATAATAATAGACGGCAAAATTATGAGCCAGAACCTCAAATACTGCGGAGTGGACGAAACATGGCTCAACAGAGAGCTTTCTGCAAGAGGCAAAAAGGTCAAGGATATTTTCCTTGCCACGTTAGACCAAAACAACACGCTGCATATTTACGATTTCCAGAACGAGAAAAATCTTAAAAATATCTTTGACTAAGCTTTATATATTATCCGTCAATAAGGTTCAGAAATTCGATCATCTCCCTGTAAAGTCTTGAAACAGGAAGTCCAACTACATTGTAAAAATCGCCTGAGATCTCCTTTACAAACACCGAGCCGAGACCCTGTATACCGTATCCGCCGGCTTTATCATAAGGCTCCCCCGACTTAACGTACTCGTCTATCTCATCATCGTCGAGCTCATAAAAGGTTACGTCTGTAGAAACAGAAAACGACATCGCTTTATCTCCGCAGATAATGCACACGCCAGTTATTACCTTATGTGTTTTGTCTGATAACAGCGACAGCATATTCCTTGCCTGAACCTCGTCTTTAGGTTTTCCCAAAACCCTTTCTCCCAGAACAACTGACGTATCACAGCCTATAACGATTGCATCAGGATGCGTCTTGACAATATCCTTTGCTTTCTGTGTTGCAAGAAATTCAGGCATCTCGTAAGGTGACAGCATTTTATAGTCGTCCTCATTAATGCTTGACGGCACAACCTCATAATTACTGAACAAATATTTTATCAGCGTTTTCCTCCTAGGCGAGGCGGACGCTAATATTACCTTCTTATCTGTTTGTATAATCATACTTAAACCTTCCTTAAAATCAGAAATCTGCCTTTTAATTATTAAATAATCGTCTTTTTTCTTTTCTCGTCGGTTATATCCAATGCATAATGAAGCATCATAAGTTCATTTTCGTAATCTGTTTTCACAAGCAGAGTATAGCATTCAAGCCAGCGGATTTTTCCCGTAGCAGCGATTATCTTATACTCTCCCTTATAAAACCGATTACCATTTTCATAATTGTCTTTCAATACCTTTAAATCAAATCCGCTTGTATCAATCGGCGAATTTTCAGTCTTTATAACATACCTTTCGATCCATCTTCTTGCAAAGTCCGATAATCTGCACGGAGCAGACAGTCCAACTGCTTTCATAAGACTGTTTCCGTTAGCGTCCTCACAATCGACCTCGATCAAATCCTTATCGACATTTGCATTAATACAAAAATAAGATCCTTCTATCAATGCGTTTTTGTACTGCTCTTTTATTTTCAGCATATTTGTGGTCATAACCAAAGAACTTTCAAGACTTTTTCGGATTTTTATTCTTTCAGTTTCAGTCTTATTTATATTCTTAAAAAATACAGTAAGAATCAATTCACGATCTTTATTTTTTGCAAATCTTACCGTTAAATCATACCACTCATAGCCGGATTTTAAGTTTCCTCTGTTCCGCATTCTTAAAACCACGTCAGTATTGCTTATTCCTTTTTGAAAATAATCGGCTATATTTCCGATACTGAAAAAAGATAAAAAATTATGTGCGTCGTCGGAATGAACAGAATTTTGTGCCAAATGCTTTATATACTCCTTTAAATCTCCGCTTATTTTTTTCTTTCTTATCTCGTCATCGGCAAATTCGTATTCAAAGCACTCAAGAGTTGTATAGTTTAACCCGATAACTGCGTTATATATGCTCTTTACCGATTGCGTAAAATCTTTTACAATTTCACGTTCAGAATTCTGAGTTGCATAAATCAGTTCAGACTGCGCATTGTATTTTATCTCGTAATTTTTTTCATTCGTAATATTCCTAAGCGTAAATAGATCCGTTTCCGACGGCTTATCCCAGAAGTACACGATCCTGCACTCTTTCCATTCCACAGAACTTGTATCTTTGACCCTGAATTGCAATCTTTCTTCGTTTTTGCCGTTTTCATTCAGCCTTACCTTTTTTATCCTCGCAGGACTTAAAAACTCTGTAAGTTTTTCAATATCTGCGCTGTCTGCCATTTCTTTTAAAATAAGCCTGCATAATCTTGAATACGATATCTTATTATTTATAAATTCATTATGCAAAGGTGTTCCGTCTTTAATGAAAATTTCATATGCTTGATTATTATTTACATCTATTTCAAAAGCCGCATCGTAAGCATTCTCTATGATTTTTTTGAGTTTGTTTACACTGCTCTCTTGCTCGGTAACTTCTGCGTTGCTCTGAATATCTTTTTTTGAAAAGTCATCATTCAGAAAAACATTATTATCCATACAGCTTTCTCCTTTTTTACAGTTCTTCTGAACAGTTGATTTCAGATTTTTTCTTTCGCACTAATTCTACCATAAAAATCAAAATTTATCAACCCGGCGAGCCGGCGGAAGCTTTACTTTAAGAAGAATATCCAATATTATTTTTCACCATTTATAGTATCATCTAAATTTTTTATAGCATAATTCAAACATTGTATAACTATTTGGTTGGAAGATAAGTTATTCTTATACGCAATATTATCAATTTTTTTCACAAGTTCTTCGGGCAAACGAAAAGATTTGCTTACCGAATTGTAACCTTTTTTTATTGTCCACATAAGATTTTAACACTCTCCTAATTTGAATATTTGATAATATTATAATACAAATTTGTATTATAGTCAACAGTAAAAATAATTTTATGATATAATTTTTATGAAAATATAAAAAGAGAGTGATTATAATAAAATTATATAAAAGATTAAAAGATTTAAGAGTAGATAATGATTTACATCAGAAAGATATAGCTGAAATCTTAGGGACTACTCAATATCAGTATTCCAGATGGGAAAGAGGAGAACAAGAACTTCCTATGCATCATTTTAAAACATTAGCGAAATTTTATAATGTGTCATTAGATTATATTTCAGGATTGACAAATAAGAAACATGGTTACAAAGAATAGGAACAAAATAAAAATGCTTCTAAATGCTTGACATTTGAAATATGTGTGTTATAATATAAATATAAAAGAGAGTACTGCACACGGCAAATTAATGCCTAGGCGGTCTCTCCCAGTTTAGGTATTTAAGAAACACCGTTACTTTGAGAGAGTAGGCGGTGTTTCTTGTTTTTAAGTAAAAAAGTTTTTTACTTTTTATGTTTAAAAATGTAGAAACAAAGTGTGACAACACCAATAACGAAATTCGCAAATAAAAATAATTCCGAATAACTTATCATGGTCATCACCTCCCATCTAATGGGAGAAACCGCCTTACCGTTCATGTACAGCACTCTCTAATGAATATTATAAATTAAAATAAATATTTTGTCAAATAATAAAGAATTTTAAGAATTATTGATTCTAATATTTTGACTTTTTTAATTATCCATTTTCAATTATCAATTAATAAGCCCGCCGCCGGCGTGACGCCGGTTGCTCTGCCGCCTTTGGGTAGTTTGATTAATGTTTAACTTTGAGAAACGGCGGACTAGTACTTAGAAGCAAGAGGAAAAAACTTACCTTTACCACAGAGTACTAGCCTGCCGTTTTACAAAATAAACACATTATGCTAATTTCCCAAAGGCAGACTGGATGTAACGGCACCTATTAGAAGCTAGAGATTAGAGGCAAGACCAGCGAGCCGCTGGTGGCTATTGTGCCTCCGTTTTCAGAGCAAAAAAGATTAATATAGTCTGTCGGCACACTAGTTAGCAATATAAAACTAAACTTGTCCACCGTTTAAACAAAGTACTAGTCTGCCGTTGTACAAAGCAAACACATTATGCTAACTTTCCAAAGGCAGCAGAGCCACCGGAGGTTCTCCGGCGGTTTTAACAATTTCAGTTACCATTCGCTAACTTGTTTTTGTGAAAAGCTACAAACTTTGAAAAATAAGTTGACAAAAATTACGTTAAGTGGTATTCTGTATAAGGTTAGTTTTTGCTAACTTTTTTGATGAAATCAAGTTAGCCACTCCTAACTCTTACCTATTGTTACAGAAAGAGATGAAATAATGATACCATTGACCTTTGCAAATGCGGGAGAAAAAATAACTATAAAGAAAATCAAAGGCAAAGATGAAGTAAGACGATTTTTGGGTAATTTAGGTTTTGTCGAGGGCGGAGAAATAATAATTGTATCTGACAACGGCGGAAATCTTATAGTAAACGTAAAAAACACGAGAGTAGCAATCAGCCGAGAAATGGCTAATAAAATTATAGTCGAATAAATTTTTACATATATTTAATTAAATAATGTTAAAGGAGAGATTTTATGCAAACATTAAAGGACGCCGTTATAGGTCAGACTGTCAAGGTAAAACGGCTTCACGGCGAAGGTGCGGTCAAGCGCAGAATTATGGATATGGGAATTACAAAGGGCGTGGACGTACATATTAGAAAGGTTGCGCCTCTCGGAGATCCTATAGAGGTTACGGTAAGAGGATATGAGCTCTCTATAAGAAAAGCTGACGCAGAAATGATAGAGATTGAATAAACTTGTATTTTTTTGCATATTAGTTAGCTGTACCTAACGTGAATGTATAGCGTGGAATAGATTTTCACGCAAGAAAGGAATGGTCATTAATTATGAGTATCAAAATAGCGCTTGCGGGAAACCCTAACAGCGGTAAAACGACCCTGTTCAATGCTTTGACGGGATCTAATCAGTTTGTCGGCAACTGGCCGGGAGTAACTGTCGAGAAAAAGGAAGGAAAAATCAAAGGGCACAGTTCTAAAGACGACGAAGTCATTCTCGTTGACCTTCCCGGAATCTATTCTCTCTCGCCTTATACGCTTGAGGAGGTCGTTTCGAGAAATTTTCTTTTAGATGAAAAGCCGAACGCTATCATCAACATCATTGACGGCTCAAACTTAGAGAGAAACCTGTATCTTACAACTCAGCTTGTAGAGCTTGGAATACCTGTTATCGTAGCGGTCAATATGATGGATATAGTAAGGAAAAACGGCGACAAGCTGGACACGCAAAAGCTTTCTAAAGAGCTTGGCTGTGAGGTTACGGAGATCTCGGCTCTTAAAAGCGAGGGCATAAACGATCTTATAGAAAAAGCAATCCGTGTTGCAAAGAGCGGTAAAAAAATGGTTGCTCAGCACAGCTTTGAGGGGAGCGTTGAACACGCTCTTGCACACATTGAAGAAGCAGTTTTGCACGATATGCCTGAAAGTGAACAAAGATTTCTTGCTATCAAGCTGTTCGAGCGAGACGATAAGGTTATCGAAAGACTGAATTTAGACAGTCGAATTATTTCACATATAGAAGCTGACATCAAAAACTGCGAAGACGAATTGGACGATGACTCAGAGAGCATCATAACTAGCGAAAGATACGCATACATAGCTTCGATTATCGGAAGCTGTTACACAAAGAGAAATAAAGGAAAGCTAACTGTAACAGACAAAATAGATAAAGTAGTAACAAACCGCTGGCTTGCACTTCCTATCTTTGCGATAGTAATGATCATTGTTTACTATGTTTCGGTATCTACTGTAGGAACATGGGCTACAGATTGGGCTAACGATGGTTTATTCGGCGACGGCTGGCACTTATTCGGCATAGGTTCAAGCCAATACGACGACGCTGTCAGCGAGTATGCCGAAAATGAAGTATTCCTGCCTGAGGTCAAGACAGCTCTTGAAGGTGCAAACGAAGCCGGTATTACAGGTGCAGACGAGCTTTTAGCCGCTGCTGAGGATAAAGACTTCGGTGCTTTTGAAGAGGCTTACGGCTCATACGGCGAGGAGCTTGCAGTTAAAGAGAACGGAAAGTATGACATAACTCCTATGCTTCCTATTGACGAAGAGGGCGAGTTTTCTGACACTCCTGACCCTGCCGATTATGGAGTATGGGTTCCCGGAATCCCTGTGTTAGTTGAAAACGGACTTGTTGCTGTAAACTGTGCAGACTGGCTTCAGGGATTGATTCTTGACGGTATTGTAGGCGGTGTCGGAGCGGTACTCGGATTTGTACCTCAGATGATTGTACTGTTTATCTTCCTTGCGTTTTTGGAAGCATGCGGATATATGGCGAGAATTGCATTTATTATGGACAGAATTTTCCGCAAGTTCGGCTTGTCAGGAAAGTCATTTATCCCAATGCTTATAGGTTCAGGCTGCGGAGTTCCGGGAGTTATGGCTTCCCGTACGATTGAAAACGAGCGTGACCGCCGTATGACTATTATGACCACAACATTTATTCCCTGCGGAGCTAAGCTGCCTATCATTGCACTTATCTCAGCCGCTCTCTTTAACGGGACATGGTGGGTCGCACCGAGCGCATACTTCTTAGGTATTGCGGCAATAATCGTTTCGGGAATTATGCTCAAGAAAACAAAGATGTTCGCAGGTGATCCTGCACCGTTCGTAATGGAGCTTCCTGCATATCACATGCCTACAGTAGGCAACATTCTCCGTTCAATGTGGGAGCGTGCTTCATCGTTCATCAAAAGAGCAGGAACTATCATACTTCTTTCTTCAATTATCATCTGGGCAGGCTCATGCTTCGGAATAGTAGACGGAATATTTACATTCAGCGCTGATATGGAGCTTGAAGACAGTATTCTCGGAATCGTCGGAAACGCAATATGCTGGATATTCTCACCGCTCGGCTTCGGTAACATAAAAGCTACGATCGCTACCATTATGGGTCTTGTTGCTAAAGAAGAAGTTGTCGGAGTATTCGGAGTTCTCGACTTTGAGGGTATGACATCTCTTGCAGGTTATGCGTTCTTAGCTTTCAACCTTCTCTGTGCGCCTTGCTTTGCAGCGATCGGAGCTATAAGAAGAGAAATGAACAATCCTAAGTGGACAGCGTTTGCTATAGCTTATCAATGTGTATTCGCTTATGCTGTTTCTCTTATGATCTATCAAATCGGAAGCATATTCACAGGCGGTCTGAACATTATCGGACTTATTGCGGCAATAATCGTTGCAGCATTTATAATTTATATGCTTGTTAAGCCTTATAAGGCTGCTGATAAACTCACTTTAAAAACCAAAGCTAAGGCTTGATACTTATCAGTTTGAACGAAACGGTGATTTCTATGATAGATTTTTTTAAAGCAAATATATCAACAATAATAATCAGTCTGATATTACTTTTAGTTGTCGTGTTCATCATTGTGAGAATGCGAAAAAGTAAAAAGGCAGGAAAATCCTGCTCCTGCGGCTGTTCAGGCTGTCCGCAGGCAGGCTCCTGCCACAAAAACGGCTAATAATCTTCCTCAATAATTAGTGTTACAAGGTCTCATACACAATTTGTGTATGAGACCTTGCTTTTCTTAACCATTATTTATATTACTTCAAATTTATTAGCCGTCCGAATAAAATTTCCCTCGCCTTTTCTTCAAGCGTATCGTCAAGAGGCGTTATCTCAGCCGAATTGCCACTGCGCTCTGCACAGTATTTAATTATATGATCGGCAAGCTTCGGGTTCTTAGAAAGCAACGGTCCGTGCAGGTAAGTCGCTATAACGTTTTTATCAAAATAACCCTCGTCTTTACTTTCAAAACGATTGCCGTTTCCGTAAAGCACCCTGCCGAACGGCTTTTCAGTTTGCGAAGTCTGACCGCCGTGATTTTCAAAGCCTATTACCTTATACTTCTCTCCGTTAAGCTCCGCCTCAATAATAATATTCCCAATGCACCGCTTGTTCTTATTCAGCGACGCCGCAGTATGGTATGGGAACATTCCAAGACCGTTTATGACTTCACCGTTGGAATCCTTGTAGTATTCCCCCATAAGCTGATACCCTCCGCAGATGAGCAGAAAAAAAGTACCGTTATCATACGCTTTCATTATTTCATCACGGCAGCTTTGAAGATCCTCAGCTAAAAGCTGCTGCTCAAAATCTGCCCCTCCGCCAAGATATATCAAATCATAGCTTGAAAAGTCAGTGTCTTTTGTTCCTACGCTGTGATGCTCAACAACCGTTTCAATGCCCCTCGCCTTTGCTCGGTAACTCAAAACCTCAATGTTTCCGTTATCGCCGTAAAGGTCAAGCATATCAGAATACATATGCAATATTCTTATCTCTTTCATAATCATTTTTCCCTTTGGTTTTTTTCTATATAGTTGATTACAGCCATCCTCGTCGGCTGAACCGAAGTGTAATTAGCAATTATAAACTTCTCTCCATCGGTTGAAAATAGATTTTCAACCGCCTCGTCCAAATCCGGATATACCTCTATTTTTGAAGGGTCATATCCGCTTGTTTTTATTCTTATTGCAATGTCATAAGCCCGCCTTCCGCTTGTAATTACTCTCGTAACGTCCTTGAAAACTTCAAAGTTTATATCCCATATCCACGAAACATCATAGCCGTCGGCAAGGTTATCGTTTAGCACAAACATAAGCTCCTTTTCGCAGCCGGTCTCGTTCATAACACGAATAGTCATATTCGCTCCGACAGGATTCTTTGCAAGGTTTATAACCGCATTGCTTTTACCGATGCTGAATTTCTCCATTCTGCCGTTGTTCACTTCAAATGTGTCAAGGGTATCTCTTAGAATATCGCCGTCTATGTTATACAGCTTCGCAGCCGCACATACAGCCGCCATATTGTATACATAGTATATACTCTGATTGTTTATATTGTACTCCCTTCCGTCAACGGTAAAATGACGGTTTTCAAGGTCTACATTTTCCACCTTTAAGTAAATTTCATTATCTCCAAATCCACACTTAGGACATTTAAACCGTCCTATATGCGAATACTGATAATACTCATATTCAAGCGCTTCTCCGCAAACAGGGCAGAACTTTCCCTCGCCGACCTCGTGGATTTTATCCGTTGCGTATTTATACTTCTCAACACTAAAATACTTTACGTTTTTATTCTCCGGGTTGGCTTGTCCCAAACGTGCAACGTTCGGGTCGTCGGCGTTTAAAATGACATTTCCCTGAAAGGTCTCCAAAAAGCTCTTTACCTTCAGAATTAGAGTTTCAACTTCGCCGTTTCTGTCAAGCTGGTCTCTGAAAAAGTTAAGAACAATAAGAGTCTCCAGCTTCAGCTTTTTGAATATAACAGGTACGTGCGATTCGTCAATTTCAAGAACAAGATAGTCTGCGTGTATCTTACCAGTAGGAGAACACAGCTTCAAAAACAGCGAAACTATTCCCGTATCGAGGTTATTGCCCAGCTTATTTGTAATTACATTCTTTCCGCTCTGCTCGAAAAGATGATTTACAAAATTGGTAACAGAAGTCTTTCCGTTTGTGCCTGTTACAGCAATAATAGGGCAGTCTACCTTGAAATAACCAAGTATATTCTTGTTTATCCCAAGCAAAATAAGTCCCGGAAGATTTCCCGCACCCTTATGTAAAAGCTGTAATACCTTTACTATCAGCTTTCCAAACTGCAGTGTTAAAAAGTTGTATAATCCCATTACTTTCTCCTAATATTTTTTGGCTTTTCTCTTAGGCTTTTTCTTTCCGCTTGGCTTTTCAGGCTTTATCTTCATTATATACCGCCACGGACGTTCTAAGTCTCTGGGTCTTGCATAGCCTATTCCCACTCGCTTATCACGTCTTATTCTCGCCTTTATGCCCGTATCCTCTATCCACAGCGTATCGTTATCATATATCGACTGCCAATTTGCACTCATATCAATGCCTAAATGCTTTGTCAGCTTGCCCGGACCGTTGTAATTCCCCTCGCAGGCACGGATCAATACCGCCTGAGGATCACCCTCATCTCCTGTTACAATATTTATTAGACAATGTATTCCGTAGCACAGATATACATATACCGTTCCTGCACTCCCCCAGAGAATTTTCGTTCTTTCGGTCTTGCCTCTGTGAGCGTGACAGGCAGTGTCGTCTGTTCCTTTATACGCTTCCGTTTCGGTAATCATCAAACGTCTTTCCTCACCGTCAACAATATGAACAAGTGTCTTGCCCAAAAGTTCAGGTGCAACCTTTAATACGTCTCTGTTAAAAAAATCATATCCAAGTTTCATTGTTCTGCCTTTCATTAAACTTTATTTGACTTCAGCCTTTCTACAAGCTCTTCATCGGGCGTTACATAAACTGTGTGATAATTTGTGAAAATAACCATTCCCGGCTTAGCTCCGTTAGGCTTTTTTACATACCTTATCTCTGTATAATCAACAGGCACGTTTGACGACTTCTTTGCTCTTGAGTGATATGCAGCAATTACGCAAGCCTCCTCTATCGTTCTGTCGGGAGGAACCTCCCCTCTGCATTTTATAACAGTATGCGAGCCTGTGATCTTCTGCGTGTGCAGCCATATATCTGTTTTGTCGCTGTCCTTTAAAGTCAGCCTATCGTTTTGCCTGTTGTTTCTCCCTACAAGAATTTCATAGCCGTCAGATGACAGAAATTTTATAGGCGGCAAAGCCTTAGGCGGCTTGCCCTTTATGCGTGAGCTTCTTATATACCCCTGCTCTGCAAGCTCTGCTCTAAGCTCGATAACGTCGCTTTCTGTTTCTGCACGGGTAAGCGCGTCAAAAACGCTGTCTATATATCTTAATTCCTCCTCGCCGTTCTTAATAAGCGAGGTAAGCATTTTCTCGGCAGTGTCTGCCTTTCGGTATTCGGCATAATACTTCTGCGCATTCTGTGATGGCGTAAGCCTCTTATCAAGCTTTATCTTAACTGTCGGCATACCCTCTTTTGTGTAATCCTCAACTTCGGCATGACCCATTCCCTTTTCAAGCCTGTAGATGTTTGACATTATCAGATCGCCCTTTAGCTTCAGTGCGTCACGCTCCGCACATTCTTTAAGCTCCTCCCGCTGATTGGCTATACGCCTTGCTATCCTGTCAGACGTGCTCACCAAAAACTTAAACAAATCAGATGCTCTTTGCTTTGTTCTTGCCATTCTGTCTCTTGCAGAATAGAAAAAGTCTAAAAGCCCGCAGGCTGAATCAAAATCCTTCGTTACCATCAGACTTCCGTACTGATTGATACTGCAAAAGCAAAAATCCTTCAGCTGACCGTCCTTTGTTCTCAAGACCGTAAACCTGTTTTTGTGGGAAGTTATCTCTTCTGCCGTTTTATTTATGAAAAACAGCGCTCTGTCGATTTCATCACCATTTAGTTCAGAGCATATCTTCTCACCGCCCCTCAAGGCGAAAAACTCGATCTCACGGGCAAACACAGGGGATATTCCCTCGAAAATCCTTGTGAGCGCCTTTGAAAAAATCTGCTTTGAATATTCAGAAAGACTTTTCTTAAACTCATCAATGGTAAAATCAAATATCGACAGCCTTTTTTCCTTAGGCGGAACCTGATATGCCATTCCAGGAAGAACCATTCTAACGCTTGACATATCCTGACCGACACGCTTTATGCTGTCTATTATCTTTCCCTCTGAATCGATCAAAATGAGATTTGAGCGTCTGCCCATTATCTCAACAGCAAGCGTGAAGCGGCATATATCTCCCATTTCGTTTGCAGAATCAAAGTCGAAATATAGTATTCTTTCGTAACCGTCCTGTCTGATCTTCATGAGCTTTCCGCCCGACAAATGCTTTCTCATAAGCATACAGAACATAGGCGGAACTTTTGGGTTTTCGATCTGTGCGTTTGTTATGTGAACTCTTGCCGTTCCTGCACTGGTGTTAAAAATCAGCTTATATGCGCCCTCACGGGTGCGAATGGTGAAAAGTATTTCCTCCTTTGACGGCTGATGTATCTTTTCTGCCCTGCCGCCTATCAAAACGCTTTCAAGCTCTTTTTTTATTAAATTTAAAAACACTCCGTCAAGAGCCATTTAAGCACTTCCTTTATTAAAGACAGTTTTATTTTTTCCAATCATACAGTTAACCCTTTGCATCATACCAGCTTTTGCCCTCGTTTACATCCGCTTTCATAGGCACTTTAAGCTTAACTGCGTTTACCATTTCCTCTCCGAGAATAGCTTTTGCCTTTTCCTTATCCTCAATTGACGACTCGATAATAAGCTCGTCGTGAACCTGCAAGATAAGCTTCGCATTAAGCCCTTCGGCTTTGAGCCGCTTATAGACCTTAACCATAGCGATCTTTATTATATCTGCCGCCGCCCCCTGAATAGGAGCGTTCATAGCGGCTCTTTTCCCGAAAGCCTGAAGCATTCTGTTTGACGCTGAAAGCTCAGGGATATATCTTCTTCTGCCGAAAATTGTTTCCACATAGCCGTTCTTTATTCCGTCATCGACGGTTTTATCCATAAATTCCTTTACCTTAGGATAGTGATTCAAATAGTCGTTGATATACTTTTTAGCCTCTGCAACAGATACGCCTATATCCTGCGAAAGCGAATACGCACCTATTCCGTAGATTATTCCAAAATTTACGGCTTTTGCTGTTCTTCTCATCTCGGGCGTAACAAAATCCTCAGGCATATCGAAAACCTTTGCCGCAGTTGAAGCGTGTATATCCTCGCCGCTGATAAAAGCGTTCTGCATATTTTCGTCTCCGCATACTGAAGCTAAAACCCTCAGCTCGATTTGACTGTAATCGGCGTCAAGCAGCATATTGCCGCTGTCTGCAACGAAGAACTTTCTCATATTTCTGCCTATTTCTTTTCTAACGGGAATGTTCTGCATATTAGGCTCGGTTGACGATATTCTGCCCGTTCTCGTCTCCGTCTGCTTGAACACAGAGTGAACTCTGCCGTCATCGCCGATAAGCTTTAACAGACCGTCTACATAAGTTGAGTTGAGCTTTGTCAGCGTTCTGTAATCCAAAATCATCGGAATAATCGGGTGAATGTCTTTAAGCGATTCAAGCACCTCTGCATTGGTAGAATAACCGCTTTTTGTTTTCTTTTTGCAGGGCAGTGAAAGGTCCTCAAACAGAACCGCTCCTAACTGCTTAGGTGACGATATGTTGAACTCTTTTCCAGCCAGCTCATAAATGCTGTTTTGAAGCTCGTCTATCTGTTCTTTAAGCCCTTTTCCGAACTCCTCTACGCCCTTTATGTCTACCTTAACTCCTTCGCACTCCATAGACGCCAAAACCTCGCAGAGAGGCTGTTCAACATCGTACAAAAGCGATTGCATTTCTGTTGCTTCGATTTCAGCTTTAAGCCTTATACACAGGCTTTTTAGCGATGAAATATCTGCGTACTCCTCCATATCACGCCGGTAGGTCACCTTATATGTTGCACATAAATTCTCAACCGAGTAATCGCTTGCCTGAGATTTCAGCAAGTAACCTGCCAAGTCGCAGATAAACCTTATATTTTTCAAGTCAAAACCGTTTGCAAAAGCAAACTTATACGCCTCTTTACATTCAAAGCACAGCTTATCCATGTCAGATTCAAATATCTTTTTGATAATTTCTTTATCATCGGTATGGTATGCCTTATCATCAAACAGAATTTCAAGATAAGCATTATCATTTTTACTTCTAAAAATAAAATATACCTCTTTTTTGCTCTGAATTACACTGTTTACTGTATCATCAGTCAGAACGCTTACCTCTATTTCAGGCAGATCGCTTTTTTTCATATCAAATATTGACGACTGACTTCCGTCTTCTGACGAAACATTCTTCAAATCAAGTCTTTCGAGCAGTTTATACATCTCAAGCTCAGAAAGAGTTTCTGCCAGCGCTGTTTTGTCAACAGTACCCGTCTTATACGAATTTACATCGGTATCTATCGGCACATTTAAGACGATTTTGCCTAAAAATCTGCTTTCATATGCCATATCCTTTCCGACCTCCAGCTTAGCCTTAACTCCGTTAGGCAGGTCAGATTCTCTGAACTCCTCATAAAGTCTGTTGATATTCCCAAACCTCTGTATAAGACTGTATGCCGTCTTCTCGCCAATTCCCTTAACTCCTGAAATATTATCGCTTGCGTCTCCCATAAGAGCCTTAACATCAATCATCTGCTCGGGTTCAACGCCGTATTCCTCCCTTATCCTTTCGGGAGTGTATACCTTTGTCTCCTTTGTTCCTGCCAGCCTGACAGTAACATTGTCCCTCACAAGCTGAAAGCTGTCTCTGTCGCCTGTCAAAATAAAACATTCGTTTCCGCTCTTTGAAAATATGTCTGATACAGTGCCTAAAATATCGTCTGCCTCATAGCCCTCGACTTCAATTATCTTAACCCCAAGCTCTTTTAATATCTCCTTGATTTTCGGCATCTGCATTGCAAGCTCGTCAGGCATTCCCTTTCTGTTTGCCTTGTAGCTCGATACCGCTTTGTGCCTGAATGTCGGCGCTTTAAGGTCAAATGCAACAGCCGCACAGTCGGGTCTTACCGTTTCAAGCTCTTTCAGATAAATGTTCATAAAGCCTGTTATGGCATTTGTAAAAAAACCTTTATTGTTGGAAAGCAAACGTATTCCGTAAAACGCCCTGTTCATTATGCTGTTTCCGTCAATTGCCAATATTTTCATTTTTATCCTCCGTGTTTTCGTATAAACTATACAGTGCCTTAAGCTCGTCCGAAAAGCCTGCTCCGTCCTCAGACTGTGTATAAAACTGCGGTTCTACCCTCATAAACGGCTTTGAACCTTTCTTCCCCTCAACCAGAACCAGCCAAGGCGAAGTGTCTTTATTTTTAGAAACGAACCTCGCTCTTTTAGGCTCAAGATTATTCTTCCTCATAGCGACCATTATATCGCAAAGTCTTTCAGGTCGGTTGCAAACGCACAGTCTTCCGCCAAACTTTAAATTCCGTGACGCTGATAAGCAAACGTCGTCAATATTACAAAGCATTTCGTGCCGTGCTATCGAGCTTGACTCGGTATCATTTTTTATACCTGCTCCGTCAGCCTTATACGGCGGATTGCAGATAATCAAATCAAGCTCCTCTTTTGATTTGAAATCCTTTAAGTCGCCAAGCACGGGTATTATCTCTCCTGCCGTTTCAGATTTCTCAACCGACAGGCATAACTGGTCGTAAGCCTTCTTTTGAATTTCAAGAGCATATATCCTTTTCGGGGAATAGTCACGCTCAAGCAAAAGTGCGGCTATTCCGTTTCCCGAACAAAAATCTGCGGCTTTATCCTTATGCCTTGCCTTTGCAAAATCAGCAAGCAAAAATGCGTCTGTCCCGAACCTGTGCTCTGTAGATATACAAACATAAATCTTTTCAGATAATTTTTCATAGGATAAGTCATTATATTGCATATTTATCACCATCTAAAGCACTATTCCTCTGCGGTTTTCAAAACCGTATCGCAAAAGCTCAGAAACTCGTCATAGGACGAAAGCCCTCCGCAGACGTTTCTAAAGCTCGCCGCATTCTTTATCCCCTTTATATACCAGGCAACATTCTTTCTTGCCTCTTTCATTCCCTGACGCTCGCCCTTGAAGTCTACTATCATTGAAATGTGCCGCTTCATAACCTCTATGCGTTCTCTTAGCGTCGGTTCGGGCAGACTTTCGCCCGTCTCAAGATAATGCTCTATCTCCTTAAACACCCAAGCTCTGCCGTATGAACCCCTGCCGACCATTACAAGGTCGCAGCCTGTTTCGTTATACATAGCCTCAGCGTCAGCACCGCATTTTACATCGCCGTTGCCCAAAACAGGAATAGCTACCGCCTCTTTTACCTTTCTGATAATTTCCCAGTCGGCTTTGCCCGAATACATCTGCATTTTTGTTCTTGCGTGAACAGCCACAGCAGACACGCCGGCTCCCTCAAGTCTCTTTGCAAGTTCGGGAGCGTTTATGCTTTCATTATCCCAGCCGGAGCGTATTTTAACCGTAACGGGACAGTTCGCCGCTTTTACAACAGCACCTGCTATCATCTCTGCTGTTTTAGGCGATTTCATCAAAGCCGAACCGCTGCCGTTGCCTGCAATTTTAGGAACCGGACACCCCATATTTATATCAATTATATCCGGCTTGAAAGAGTTCAGAATTTCGGCTGCCCTTGCCATATAAATGGGGTCTTCGCCGAAAAGCTGAAGCGCAAACGGACGCTCTCTGTTATCAATTTCACAAAGAGCATTTGTCTTCTTATCTGAAAAGCACAGCCCCTTTGAAGAGATCATTTCGCTTACCAAATACGACGCTCCGTACTCTTTGCACATAAGCCTGTACGCTCTGTCGGCAACCGACGCCATTGGCGCTAAGGCGGCGGTCTTTTTTATTCTGACATTACCTAACTTTAAATCTTCTATCAAAAGTATTCTCCCGTATTTTTTATGATTTCAGCTTAATAGCCAAGCTCCTCGCCAACTAAAATGACTTTTATTCTTCCCTTGTGGCGCTGCTTTGCAGATATAAGATAACTGCAGCAAATCCTGACATCACTTTCACAGCCTGCCGTCATTTCATTTCCTTTGCCCTGAGAAACAGATACGCATTCTCCGCATTTACTGCAATATGTATCTATTCCCAGTCTGACAGTATTCTTTGGTGCAGCAATAGTCTTGACCCTCAAAACTGCTTCTTCCAGATTTTTTACTATCTTGTTGCACCCTGCAACCATTATAACGCTCGACGGTCCGTGAGCTATCATAGAAACTCTGTTTGAATTTCCGTCGACGTTATACAAAACGCCGTCCTCTGTTATAGCATTGCTTGAGCATAAATATGTATCGCATAAGTATTGCTCCCCATATAGCCTGCTGACTTCCTCAGGAGTTCTGCCCTTTGAACGGTCGATAAAATTATATTTTCCGCTTGTTAAAAGTTCATTGATTCCGCACTCGCTTAAAGTTACCGAACCACCTGTAGCAACGCTCGTTCCCTCCTTCAAAAGAGACTGAACTATTGCCTTCGCCTCCGCCTTATCTTCGGCAATGTAAGCCTCCATACTGTTTTTCCTCAAATTTTCCGCTACGCTTTCCAGCTTTGCTTTTAATGCTTTTTCCATATGTAATCCCCCTTTTAGATGTTAGATATTAGATGTTAGATGCAAGAGCGGATAGCCAACCGATTAATTATAATCAGCTATCCTTTTCATTATCCCTCTCTATTGTCTCATCAACTGCTCGTTTAAGAAATTTATTCAAAGAGCCATCATGCTTGATTGCATGGGCTAATATGTTTTCTTTTTCTCCTTTAGCAATTCTCATTTCCAGTCTGTCATAATGATTTTTAATATACTTCTGTGTTGCTCTTTTTTGAGCCTTACTAGCTGGCATATTTATACCTCCCCTATTTTATGATTTTAGTTAAGTTGAATAAAACATCAACATAATTTTGTGTATTTTGCCAATTGAAAATATGTAATCGACTATATATAATATAAACAAACTCAACGATAAGGAAGTGAAATAAATGGACAAACCAATCAGAGTTATTGAAATGGATAAAATAAACCAGCAGGCTGAAATATTGTCTGGACTTTCCCATGTTTGTGCAATGTATTTAAGCTTTACCAATGAGAATAAATTTCTCCAAAAAGCACTTGAATGTCTTATGAATGAGGCATACGATCATCAAGACTGCTGCAAATTACTTCTTGAGAAAATCAACACTTAATTATCCATTATCAATTATCAATTAATAAGCCCGCCGTTGTACAAACTATAACAATTATCCGACTTTCCAGAGGCGGTAAAGCCTCCAGCGGCTCGCTGGTCAATTATCAATTATCCGACTTTCCAAAGGCGGTAAAGCCACTGGCGGCTCGCCGGTCAATTGTTAATTGCCGATTTAAACAGCTTATCGACAAGCTCAGCCAATCGCTTGTTTTCAGGCTTTGAAAGGGTTGGGTCTTCCTTTATGATCGCCCTTGCCTCCTCCTGTGCCTGCTTGAGAATTTCCGTATCCTCTGCCATATCGGCAATTTTCAAAGCAGGAAGTCCGTGCTGACGGCTTCCGAAAAAGTCGCCCGGACCTCTAAGTTTTAAGTCCTCCTCCGAAATCTTAAAGCCGTCTGATATTTTCGACATTATTTTGAGCCTTTTTACACATTCCTCAGTCGGGTTGTCGGTTATCAGAATACAATATGATTTCTCACTGCCCCGCCCGACACGACCTCTTAACTGGTGAAGCTGTGAAAGCCCGAACCGCTCGGAATTTTCTATTACCATAACGGCGGCGTTAGGAACATCGACCCCTACCTCGACTACTGTTGTCGAGACCAAAATGTCAATATTGCCGTCTTTGAACTCTTTCATAACAGCGTCCTTTTGCTTTGACTTCAGCCTGCCGTGCAAAAGACCTACTCTGTATTCTTTAAAATACGACTTTGATATCTTATCAGCGTATTCCTTTACCGACTGAAGCTCCAAATCGTTTTCTTCAATCATTGGGCAGACTATATATGCCTGACGTCCTTCTTTCAGCCTTTGCGAAACAAAACCAAACGCCCTTTCTCTGCCCTTGCCTGTTATGGCGAATGTTTCAATAGGCTTTCTGCCTTTCGGGAACTCGTTGATTATAGATATATCCAAATCGCCGTAAATCATCAGTGCAAGCGTTCGTGGGATAGGTGTTGCCGACATAACCATACAATGGGGTTTGTTCCCCTTGCCCGAAAGATCAGCACGCTGTTCAACGCCGAACCTGTGCTGCTCGTCTGTGATGACAAGACCGAGATTGTCAAACTCGGTAGATCTCTGCACAAGAGCGTGCGTGCCGACAATTACCGAAACCTCGCCCGACTTTATGCTTTCCTTTATCTCACGCTTGTTTTTAGCGGTAAGAGAACCTGTCAGCAGACATATTTTTACACCAAACGGAACAAGAAAGTCGGAAAGTGTCTTGTAATGCTGATTTGCAAGTATCTCGGTAGGCGCCATAAGAGCCGTCTGGTAACCGTTTTTATAAGCGAAAAATGCACAAGCTGCCGCAACGGCAGTCTTTCCCGAGCCTACGTCTCCCTGAACAAGTCTGTTCATCGGATAACCCTTTTTCATATCGCAAATGCAGTCGTTTATTGCGTTGATCTGCGCATTTGTCAGCTGAAATGGCAGACCTTTATAAAACTCGTCGATTGAGGTATCTTTCATTTCACAGCTTGTCTTTTCCCGGCTTCTGCCTCTAAGCTTGAGCATACCAAGACCCAGAGTGAGAAATTCATCAAATACAAGCCTGTTTTTCGCAATTGAAAGACTTAGAAAATCTTTGGGGAAATGTATATTCTCAAGCGCAAAGTTCAAAGAACACAGTCCACGTCTTGCGGCTATCTCTTTGGGTATAGTTTCATATATCTCGCCGTCGAGATACTTCAAAGCGTTCTGTACAGTCGTTCTTACAAGCGATTGGGTTAGCCCCTCAGTAAGCGGATAAATAGGCTGTATTTTATCATCAATATTGGCGTCCAGAATAATGGGAGACGAAATTTCCTTTCTTACAAGGTTGCCTGTAACTTTTCCGTAAAGGAGAAATTCTTTTCCCTCGATAAGCTTGTTGAATGCAAACTCGCTGTTGTAAATTACAATGGTAATATCGCTCTCGCCATCAGTCATAACCGCTTTGTAGATGGTCATTCCCTTTCTTATTCTGGCTGGAGCAAGCCTTTTTGCGATACGTCCCTTTATTATGTTGTTTTCATCAAGCACAGCGTCATTAATTGAAACAGGACTTGAAAAATCCAAATAAGAGCGTGGGTAATGGCTTAATAAGTCGGCAACGGTCGATATGCAGAGCTTTTTGTAATACTCCGCTCTTTTAGGACCTACTCCCTTGAGATATTTTATGTCGCTTTCCAGCTTACTAATCATTGCTTTCTCTCCGTCGGGAGACTTCCTCCTCACTGTTGGAATTATAAAACTTCACATTTATTTCATTTTAACATATTTTCAAGAAAAATAATAGACTTTTTTTAAAAAATGTGTTATACTTACTTCAAATCACATTTTTAATATGCTTAATGCAATTATAATAATTTCAGGTGAACTAAAATGGCGGGTACGCTTTATGTTGTCGGAACTCCAATCGGCAATCTTTCAGATATGTCAACAAGGGCGGTTGAAACCTTAAAAGGTGTTGATTTCATCTGTGCTGAGGATACACGGGTTACGGCTAAATTATTAAATCATTTTGAAATAAAAAAACCGCTTATCAGCTATCACGAACACAACGCTTTCCAAAGCGGAAAAAATATTGTCGAAAGATTGCAGTCGGGCGAGAGCTGTGCTGTTGTAACCGACGCGGGAATGCCGTGTATTTCAGACCCGGGCGAGGATCTGGTCAAACTTTGCACCGAAAACGGAATAAAAACCGCAGTTGTGCCTCTTGCATCGGCGGCAGTATCAGCGCTGGCAATAAGCGGGCTTTCCGCCTCGAGATTTACTTTCGAGGGTTTTTTATCGACAACTAAAAAGCAGCGTCTCGAACATTTATCTGATCTTGTCAACGAAACAAGAACAATGATCTTTTATGAGGCTCCTCACAAACTTATCTATACACTCAAAGATATGTATGAATTTTTCGGAGACCGAAAAATATCTCTTTGCAGAGAGCTTACAAAAATCCACGAGGAAGTAATAAGAACTACCCTTTCAGGTGCAATTGAAAAATATGAAGCGGTTTCACCCAAGGGCGAGTTTGTGCTGGTTATTGAGGGAAAGCCAAAGGAAAGTGAAGCTATTGACAATATATGCGATGCAATCGCTCAGGTAGACGAGCTTATCAGCAAGGGCATCAGGGCGGCTGACGCCTGCAAGCAAATTGCAAAGATAACAAGCTTTTCAAAGAGTGAATTGTATTCAGAGTATATTAAAAAGCAACTGTAGTCATTAAAGTATTTTTATACTTTAAATTATATTATTATTTGAAAGGAGCAGCTCTTTTAATAAGAGCAAAAGTAAAAAATGAGTTTATCAAAATTAACCAAAAAAACCTTTTCATTAGTATCTGCGTTATCTTTAATGATAACGTCAGCGTCATTCCCTTCTGTTATGGCTGAAGGCGAAACGGTAAGCGTTGTTTTTCCTGAGGCTACCGAAACAATTACCGTTTCACCCGGCGATTCCATTCAGGAAGCTCTGAACAACGCCAGTGATAATTCTGACAGTGAATATACGGAAGTTGTATTAAGCAGCGGAACATATCAAATCGACTTGCCGCTTAGGGTTTATTCAAATACTATCATACAAGCCGAAGGTGCAACAATTGAAAGAACATACAACAACCCGGCAGATCTCGGTCCCGGGCTGATCAGAAACGTATCAAAAGACGGTACAGCCGGCAAAGACAGTAAGCTCGGCAAATATGATGTAACGAAAAATGTGTATTTAAACGGCGGCACATGGAGCGGCGGTTCTTTGCCTGATAATGTTATTTCATCGACGAACATTATATTTTGTCACGCAGAAAATATATATCTTTTAAACGCTGATTTTCAAAATAACTACAACGGACATCTGGTTGAAATAAATGCCGTTAATAACTGCCTTATCCAGAACTGCTCGTTTAACGGTTTGAAAAAATCAAATAACTCTGATTCATATGTAGCCCTGCAAATCGACATAGCTCATTCATATGACACTTGTAAAAGAAGTGACGGAGAGCATAAAGAATGTCCTACCCATGATTCTATCCCTGTAGGTTATTATGCCGATGATACTGCTTGCAAAAATATAAGAATACTTTCAAATTCATTTAATAATAAAAAAACTGAATTCGGTAACTTTGATTCAGCCTGCGGCAGTAACAAAACCTTAACAGACGGTGCAGGACCTGTTGATAATCCAGGTGCTCCTGTTTATCATGAAAATATCACTATTTCTTATAATACAATAAATGACTGTTCATATGTAGCTATTGCATCAAGAGGTCATAAAAATGTAACAATAAAGGGAAACTCAATAACCAACTGCGGAGATAAAGGTATTATAGTTAAAAGATGTCTCGGCGGTACGGTTGCTGATAACATTCTCACTGATATAGGAGATATGGGAATATTATTGTTTGGAGAAAGCACATTGCCTGCAACCGATCCAAACAGAAATATTACACAACTGGATTCTATAAACAACAACACTATTACCAGAGCCGGCTATCACGGAATTGCTATTCAGAATGAATCATCTGTAGCTAACATAGACGGCAACACTATTACAGATGTGCAGGGTCACGGCATTTCGGCAATTGGGAACTCAAAAATAACCGCAAGTCTTCAAAAAAACACTATAAACAACTCTACACTGAACGGCATTAATATTTATGATCACACAAAAGTAAATTCCATAACTGATAACAGCATAAGCGGTGCTAAAAACAACGGTATAATTATAAACAAAAACTCGACTGTAGCAGGTAAAATTTCCAAAAACATAGTGAAAAATTCTACTATTCAGGGAATTCGTGTCGCTGACGGCAGTACTGCAAATACTATAGAACAAAACAACGTTGCCGATTCCGAAGACGGTATAGGTCTGTGGAGTAATGCGTCTGCTGCGTCCATTTCTCAGAATACAGTATCAGGTTCAAAGCAGAACGGAATCGTTCTTTCAACCAACTGTAAGACTACAGGTAACATTGAGGGCAATACTATTTCAAATTCGGGAAAAAACGGAATTTTTATTTACAACGGCTCTTCATCAGTGCTTATTAAAAATAACAAGATAAGCTATTCAACATCACACGGTATTGCTGTAAGTACTAATTCAAGTGCTTCAGAAATAGCAAGTAATTATATAAGTAACTCTAAGGGTAACGGAATTTCAATCAGCACCAAGTCAAGTGTCAACAAAATTTTAGCAAATACGTTCTCAGCCAACACAGTCAACTGCAAAGTGTCAAAGGATTCTCAAGTTGCACAAAACGACGCTGTATCAAATACCACAAAGAAAGCAAAATCAAATAACAAAAAGGTAAAAAAGCCAACGGTAAAAAAAGCAAAAATACTCAAAGTAAAATCAAAAAAGAAAAAGACAGCAACCGTAACCTTTAAAAAGCTAAACAAAATTGACGGATATTATTTAGAATATTCTTTAAAGAAAACCTTTAAGGGAGCTAAAACAAAAAAGATAAAGAAAAACGCTAAAAAGTGTACGATCAAAAAGCTGAAGTCTAATAAGAAATACTTCTTCCGTATCAGGGCTTATAAAAAATACACCGTCAACGGAGTAAGCAAAACTGCTTACGGAGCATATTCGGCAGTTAAAAAAGTCAAAGTAAAATAATTCATAGGACGGTTATATGTCATTAATATATAAACAAATGCAAAAAGAGCATTTAAAGGCTGTCTCGCAAATTGAAAAGGAGTGTTTCAGCCGCCCGTGGAGCGAAGCCGCTTTTTATGACGAACTTGAAAACCCTTTGTCGATTACCGTTGTTGCAATATATACTGACAGCGGAAAAGAGCAGACCGTAGCAGGCTTTGTAAACGTTAGAATAGTAAGCGATGAGGTTTACATAAACAATATTGCCGTATCAAATGAGTTCAGACGCAAAGGTATAGGTAATGGACTTTTATTGACCCTTGAGGAAATCGTCCGTAGAAAAAAAGCGTCGTTCATTACTCTTGAGGTAAGAGAGTCAAATTCCCCTGCTATTTCTCTTTACACTTCTTTGGGTTACTTAACAGTCGGAAAGCGAAAAAAATTCTACAGAGATCCCGTTGAAAATGCTGTTTTGATGACTAAGAATCTTATTTAGAGACATAGTGTTAAAAATACTAATTTATAAATTTATACAAAAAGCCTTGTCAGAGCAAAGGCATATGGAGAACGATATGAAAATTCTAGGAATTGAAAGCTCTTGTGATGAAACAGCTGCTTCTGTTGTTGAAGACGGGAAAAAAGTACTTTCAAATATTGTCGCATCACAAATTGACGAGCATAAGCTGTACGGCGGGGTTGTTCCTGAAATAGCATCACGCCGTCACTGCGAAAATATTCACATAGTTGTGGAAAGTGCATTGAGTAAAGCTGACTGCACTCTCGATGACATTGAAGCTTTAGCAGTAACCTACGCACCCGGTCTGATAGGGGCTTTGCTGGTGGGGGTCTCATTTGCAAAGGGAGTTGCTATGGATACAGGTCTGCCGCTTGTTCCTGTTCATCATATTGCTGGGCACATAGCCGCTAACTATATATCAAATCCCAGTCTCAAACCACCCTATCTGGCTTTAGTCGTAAGCGGCGGACACAGCCATATTATAGAAGTTTTAGACTACACAAAATACCGTATAGTAGGGCGGACCAGAGACGACGCGGCAGGCGAATGTTTCGACAAGGTTGCAAGAACAATAGGTTACCCATACCCCGGAGGAAAAAGCGTAGATGAAGCGTCAAAAAAAGGCGACCCGAAAGCATATACGCTCCCTCACCCACACGTTGCAGGAAGCGAGTATGACTTTTCATTTTCGGGGCTGAAAACCGCTGTGATCAATCTTGTTCACAACGCATCGCAAAAAGGAGAACAGATAAACTGCGACGACCTCTGTGCGTCTTTTCAAAAAACCATTTCGGAAATCTTAGTTTCCAAAACGATAAAGGCTGCGTCAGATTTAGGGTATAAGACCATTGCCGTATCGGGAGGAGTTTCAGCAAACTCAGGCGTAAGGCGTCTGTTATCAAGTGAATGTGAAAGGCACGGGTTTGAATTCTTCTGCCCCGAACTTAAATACTGCGGCGACAACGGTGCAATGATAGCAAGTCAGGGATACTTTGATTTTCTGGCAGGAAAGCGTGCTGACGAAAGCCTGAACGCTGTCGCAACTATGCCGATAACAGAAATATAATTCAAATAATAATAAAAACGCTTGACTTATTTAAGCCGAGCGTTTTTTGTATGCTATTTTAAACCAATCGTTATGACATTGGTTTGTTCCACAAATATTTTACTTATTTTCTTCGCTGAAAATTTCACCCTTGTCTTTTTCTTAACCCTCTTTAATATATTAAAAATCGGCTTTTCCCCATTTGAAGATCTAAACAGCTTTTTCTTCACAGAATCGTAAGTCTTATTGTTATTTAGTTTTATTGAAGCGTATTTATTACCGCTTTCCACAGCGTCTGTCACCGATCTTTCCATTGCCTCGCAAGCGGAATTAAAATCATATCCGCAATAATCATTGTAGACAAAATAATTGTACTTGACCGAATTAGCTTTCGGATATGTATAAAACTTATTTTTTTCACTTGTGTGGGTTTGTGATATTTCGCTGTCTGTGAGGTTGAAAAAATCATATCTTACATAGTTCTTATCAAAAGATATAAGCGTAGGATCGTCCCAGGTCAAATCAATATTATACCATTTGCCGTCAACCATAACCATATTCCACATATGCGAAGCGCTCTCGCCTTCATTATCTACAGCAGTTCCCGTAACTATCATACAATCTATACCCGCTTTGTTGCAGAGCAGTAAAAAGGCTTTTGAATACCCCTCACAATTCGCCTTTCCCTTAACTAAACAGCCGTATGCCGAATCGTGACTTCCTGATTTTAACTCGCCGTAAACGCACTTTTTAGTGATTTTATCGTGAATGTATTTAACTTTTTCAAACTCGTTCATATCAGAGGTTATTCCTTTTAATATGGAATCTGCCTTTTTCTCTAACTGCATTTTTTCATTCAAAGCCTTTTCCCTTGATTTGGTATAAGTCAGCTTAAATGCAGATATATATTCATCATTTCCAACGTATTTATAGGTTGATGACACCGAACTGTTCTCAATGCATGCAATTTTCACTAACACAAATAAGCTGATTAGTTTTTTTGTCTCTTTTCTTTTCAGAACATTATCCTTTATTTTTATATAGGTTTCAAAATTTTCTATACCGTCTAAAATCTGATTTAATACTATTTTCTGATCAGCTGTTAAACCGCTTATCATATGGTTTTTGAAATTATCGATCGGCTCTGATTTGTTCACCGAAATTTCAGACTGCTCGGTATTGGTTTCCCCAAAACTTGTTACAGTCTTTCTCTCCGTTGTTTTTGGAACAGTTTTAGTATATACTTCATTTTCTTTAGAAACTGTCTCAAAGCTTTTTGCTGTTGTTTTACTCATGGCAGTTTCTGAATTAACAGATTTTGATTTATCGGCACGGCTGGTCACGCTTGTTTTATCAATATCTGTCTGTGAAAGCGTTCTTGAAGAAGCTGTGCCGGTTTGCGTTGGCAAGACTTTTGGGTAATCACTCTTCGGAAACAAGCAAAGCGCAATCACCAAAAAAGTGATCACGCATACTGAAACGACAAATTCAACATATGTCTTTTTATTCGAACGTATAGGATTTGGCATTATATTCACACCTATTCTTAAATTATTTATTTTTTGATTATAACTTTTCAGCTTTTAATTTCTCTATACGTTTGTCATCAACTGAAATTACAGTAAACTTAAATCCTCCGAACTCTACTGTCGGTTTTTCGCTTTCATTTGGGATATGCCCTAAAAGACTAATTACAAATCCTCCTATGGTATCGCAATCATTATCCTCTGAAAACTCTATTCCCAGCTTATCGGCAACGTCCTCTGTATCGGCTGTGCCCAGAACCTCGTAAACATCTTGTGAAATCTCTTGGATTTCTTCAATCTCATTGTCATACTCATCCTGAATATTTCCGACAATAGCCTCAAGCAGATCTTCCATTGTTACAAGACCTGCTGTTCCGCCGTATTCATCAACTGCAACAGCTATCTGAAGCTTTTGAGATGTAAATATACCAAACAGCTCAAAGCAATGATTAGTTTCAGGAATGAACTTTATCTCCCTGACAAATTCAGAAATATTGTGATTTCTCGCATTTTCATCAAATATCAGCGTAAGTAAATCCTTTGCGTAAATAACTCCGCAAATGTTGTCTATAGTTTCCTCAAAAACCGGAATACGGGAAAATCCTTTTTCAATTATAAGAGATACAGCGTCCTTCAGATCACTCTTGACCTCAACCGCCGATATATCTGTTCTGTGCGTCATAACATCTCTGACTTCAAGATCATCAAACTCAAAGATATTGCTTATCATTTCCTTCTGACTTGCATCAATATCGTCGGAGTCTTCACCGTTTAATATCTCCATAATTTCATCCTCGGTAAAAGAGCCGTTCTTCCTCTTACCGAATATCTTTGAAAATAATCCTCCTGTTTGCCCCGCTGAGTCGTCCATTTAAGTAATCATATCCTTTCGAGATTTATTATATACCTACATATTAAACAATTTTTAATATCTTGTCAAGACCGGAGAACCTCCGGTGGCTCTGCTGCCTTTGGGTAGTTTGTAAAATGTTACAGTTTGTGCAACGGCAGGCTTTACTTTGCTAAAACGGTAAGCAAGAGTTTAGTTTTATATTACTAACTACTAGCGTGCCGACAGACTATATTTATCTTTTTTGCTTTGAAAACGGAGGCACAAAAGCCACCAGCGGCTCGGCGGGCAACGGCACCGATTAGAAGCTAGAGATTAGAGGCAAGAAGCTAGAACTTACCTTTTCCACAGAGTTCTATCCTGCCGTTTTGAAAAGTCAAACATTAAATTAAACTTTTAATAGGCAGAGAGCGTGCAGGGCTCAGCCCTGCTGCCCGTAGTATGCGTTATCGCCGTGTTTTCTTAAAAAGTGCTTGTCCAAAAGCTGCTGCTGCATTTTAAGGGTGGTTGTTTCCTTTTTGTACGCAAGCATTTCCGTATGCCATGCCATAAAGGCTATTTCTTCAAGAATAACTGCTTTTTCAACAGTCGATATTGCGTCTTCGCCCCAGAGAAACGGCCCATGCGATTGCACAAGACAAGCAGTCATCTTGGACGGGCTTGTTCTGTGGGAAACAAATGTCTCTACAATAACACGTCCTGTATTTCTTTCATATTCAGATGATATTTCCTCGTCCGTCATTTTTCTTGTAATCGGAATTGCACCGTAAAAATAATCGGCGTGAGTTGTGCCGTAAGCGCTTATGCTCTTCCCTGCCTGTGCCCAGATAGTCGCCCATCTGGAATGAGTGTGCACCACAGCGTTTGCATTGGTGAAATTCTTGTAGATCTCAAGATGCGTTGGCATATCAGAACTTGGCTTTAAATTGCCTTCAACCACATTCCCCTTTAAATCGCATACAACTATTTTATCAGGAGTAAGATCCTTATATGCAACTCCGCTCGGCTTGATTGCAAAAAGTCCTTTTTCACGGTCGATTTCCGATACGTTTCCCCAAGTTGAAATAACAAGCTTGTTCTCTGGCAGCATCATATTTGCACGGTAAACTCTTTCCTTTAATTCTTCTAACATATCATCTGTTCCTTTCGGATTTAATTTTTTTAAGCGTTTTCATAACATCGTTTTCCCCTCTGCCGAAATAATCGTGCAGCTTTTTATATTCGGCATAAAGCCTGTCATAAATCTTTGCATTTTCCTTTATAGGAGAATAGTATTTTTCTCTTACCTTGCCCAGCTTTCTTGCGGCGTCGAAAACGCTGTCGTAACCGCCGTTTTCAGTTCCTGCCGCTACGCTTGCAAATATAGCGCTTCCCAGCGCAGGACCCTGCGCCGAACCTGCAATCTTAACAGGCATATTCAAAACGTCGCTGTAAATCTGCATAGCCATTTCGTTTTTAACAGCTATGCCTCCGCTTGCATAAAACTCCTCAACAGGAACTCCGTTGTTTCTAAAGTTCTCAACTATCATTCTAGTGCCGTATGCGGTGGCTTCTATCAAAGCACGGTACATTTCCTCAGGCTTTGTCGAAAGAGTCATACCCAGCATACAGCCTGTTAGATCGGCGTCCACAAGCACCGAACGGTTTCCGTTCCACCAATCAAGCGCCAACAGACCGCTTTCGCCTGCCTTTAGCTTTTCAGCCAGCGAAGTCAGATACTGATGAATATTCATACCGTTAGCCTTTGCAGCTTTATAATAGCTTTCGGGTACACAATTGTCAACCAGCCACGCAAAGTGGTCTCCCACGCAGGACTGACCTGCCTCATATCCGAAAAGTCCCGGCATAACGCCGTCCTCTACAACTCCGCACATTCCGGGAACTTGCTTTTCCTCCTCGCCCATTAGAATGTGACAGGTTGAAGTTCCGATAATTGCAAGCATTTTGCGAGGTCCGTCAATTGAAACAGATGGTACGCAAACATGAGCGTCAACATTTCCTATACAAACGACAGTACCTTCTGAAAGACCTGTTTTCTGTGCAAATTCAGAGGTAATTGTTCCTGCCCTTTCTCCAAGCGGAGTTATTTTAGTTCCCAGCTTTTCCTCGACGCAGTTTTCAAGCATAGGATCAAGAGCCTTAAAAAACTCTTTTGACGGGTAGCCCTTGCGCTTATTCCATACAGCCTTATATCCCGCTGTACATGAGTTTCTCGTTTCTACTCCCGTCATCATCCAGACTATCCAGTCGGCGGCTTCTATCCACCTGTCTGCTGCTCTGTATATCTCAGGAGCTTCGTCGCATATCTGCATAAGCTTTGGTATCGCCCACTCGCTTGAAATTTTACCTCCGTAATTCTTAAGCCATTCTTCTCCTCTTTGTTCGGCAATATCATTCAGCCTGTTAGCCTCATACTGTGCAGCATGGTGTTTCCATAGCTTCACCCAAGAATGAGGATTGTGCTTATATTCATCAAAAAAGCAAAGAGGCGTTCCGTCTGCTTTGCAGGGAATCATTGTGCAGGCAGTAAAATCAGTTCCTATCGCAACTATATCCTTTGGGTTTACACCGCTTGACTTTATTACTTCTGGTATTGTATGATACAAAACATCTAAATAATCCTGAGGGTGCTGAAGCGCATAATCGCTTCCCAGTTTTTCACCGCTCGGCAATCCCTTGTCCATAACTCCGTGAGGGTATTCATATACAGATGAAGCCATTTCTTTACCGCTTGAAATATCAAGCAACAGCGCTCTGCCGGAGAGAGAACCAAAATCTATGCCTATAGTGTACTTTCCCATATTCACCGTTCCTTTGTGACCATCTGTTTTTACTTGGGTTATATCCCTGATAAAACTTACATCTAAATATTATTAATATTGTATCATATTGAAAACTTCAAATCAATATATTATCCAAAATTAGTTATGGACTTAACCAAAATTTTATGGTACAATGTATTACAAATTACATAAAAGGATATATAAAAATGAAAAATAAGAAAATTAAAATAATAGCTGTTATATCAGTTTTATTAATGCTTTTAGTTTCAGGGTGCAGTAAAAAAAGCGATACAGAATCGTCTTTGTCACCTACTGAATCATCTGCTAGTTCATCGTCATCAGTTGAACAGCCTGCTGTAGAAGCATTCGCTAAGGCTCATTCAACAGAGGTTATCGACGGTGTGACCTATATTGACGGTATTTTGATCGTCAATAAAACATATTCCCTGCCTAAAAGCTATAATTACGGTCTTACCGATGAAACGCTGAAAGCATTCAATAAGATGAAAAATGCGGCGGCAAAAGATAATATTTCTCTTGAAATAGCGTCGGGCTTCAGAAGCTATGAGGAACAGAAGGCTCTGTATAATGAGTATAAAGCCGAGAATGGTCAGAAAAAGGCAGATACCTTTTCGGCACGTCCGGGGTATTCTGAACACCAATCAGGTATGGCAATGGACGTAAACGGTGCAGATTTTAGTATGGTAGGTCAAAAGGATATGAAATGGCTCGAAAAACACTGCGCTGAATACGGCTTTATTATTCGCTTCCCCAAGGGAAAAGAAAGCATTACCGGATACAGCTATGAACCATGGCATATAAGATATGTAGGCAAAAAAGCAGCAAAGGAAATAAAAAAACAAGGCATATGTCTTGAAGAGTATCTTGGTGTTACATCGAAATATAACCTCAGGCAACGGTGACGTTGCCCGCCGAGCCAGCAGTGGCATTGCCGCCTTTGGATAGCTTGTAAAATGTTACAGTTTGTGTAACGGCGGACTTTACTTTGCTAAAACAGCAGGAAAGTTTAGTTTATAATGATAACTACTAGCGTGCCGACAAACTATATTAATCTTTTTTGCTCTGAAAACGGAGGCACAAAAGCCCCCAGCGGCTCGCTGGTCTTGCCTCTTGCTTCTAAAATTCTTGCCTCTAGTTACAAGTCTGCCGTTGTATAAAGTAAACACATTATGCTAACTTTCCAAAGGCAGAATGGATGCAACGGCACCGATTAGAAGCTAGAAACTAGAGGCAAGAGGCTAGAACTTACCTTTTCCACAGAGTACTAGTCTGCCGTTTTGAAACGTCAAACATTAAATTAAACTTTTAATAGGCAGCAAAGCCACCGCCGGCTCGGCGGTTGATTTTTTGCTTAAGATAGTGTATAATTGTATAATATGGTAAAATCAAAAGCAAAGAATAATAAAGGTGGGAATTTAAAGCTTGGAAATACTTGATAAGAATAACAAAAAGCTGTGCGACGAATATGAGGAATTTGCCAGCACAGATAAAAACGGAGTTTTTTTGCAGTCTTTAAACTGGACTAAGGTAAAGGACAACTGGGGCTGGGACGCTGTAATATCAAGAGATGCTGACGGTAAAATACAGGGTACTTGTCTAGTGCTTGTGAAAAAAATACCTATATTCGGCTGTTCATTTTTATATGCTTCACACGGTCCTGTATGCGACTATCACAACAAAGCTGTTATTGAGGATCTGTTCGAGGGCGTAAAGGTGCTTGCAAAAAAGCATAACTGCTATGAATTTATGTGGGATCCGTGCTTTTCTGAAAAAGATGAAACTGCAAAAAACATTCTTAGGGAAATTGGATTTTCACATATTGAAAATGCTCCTGAGCTTTCTACCATTCAGGCGAGAAACAACTATATGCTCTTGAATATAGAGGGCAAAACTCCTGATGAGGTGATGGCTAGCTTCCATTCTAAGTGGAGATACAATATACGCTTAGCGTCAAGAAAGGGAGTTGTATGCAAGGCGTGCGGACCTGAGGCTATAGACGATTTTTACCCTATGATGGCAGAAACAGGAACACGAGACGGCTTTGCAATAAGACCAAAAGAATACTTTGTCAAAATGCTGAACTCTCTCGGCGAAGATCATTGCAGACTTTATATGTGTTACCTCCAAAACGAGGACGGAACAGAAATTCCTGTTTCGGGGGCAATAACCACACAGTATGCAGGTAAGACCTGCTATGTTTACGGAGCATCTTCAAACAAGCACAGAAACGTTATGCCTAATCACCTTATGCAGTGGACTATGATCCAGTGGGCACTTGAAAACAACAATTTCATTTATGATTTTCAGGGCATACCCTTTTATACTGATGAAACCCACCCGAACTACGGCGTATATAAATTCAAAAAAGGCTTTAACGGCGAAGTCGTTACCTATGCCGGTGAATTTTATTACACGTTCTCACCGTTTAAGAAAAAGATTGTAAACTTCTTTGAGAAAATATACAGAGGTCTTCACGAGCTTCAGAGAAAAATCAAGCTTGTAACCAGACACAAGTAAATATATGACTTGCATTTTATATCTTATTTGGTTATAATATAAATGAGAAAAATCTCATTTATTTAACGATATAAATTTTTGAAAGGATGTATAAATTATGGCATTTGAAGTTAAAAAAGATACAATTATCGGCGATGTTCTTGACGCTGACAGAGATACCGCTCCCTTCTTTTTGGAAATGGGTATGCACTGTCTCGGCTGTCCGTCATCAAGAGGGGAAACTATCGAACAGGCATGTGCTGTTCACGGTGTTGACGCAGACGAGCTTGTTGAAAAGCTGAACGCACATTTCGGGAACTAAAACAAAACCTCAGGGGCGGCAAAACTGCCGCCCTTAAATTTTAACCGTAAATTAATAAGGATTAACTATGATAAACTTAGACAACAGATTAAAGCAATGCGCCGAATTTGTATCGGGAAAAGGCTGTGCAGTCGACGTTGGTACTGACCACGCATATCTTGCTGTTCACCTTATTTCAAGCGGCATTTGCAAAAAAGTCATCGCCTGTGATTTAAGAGAGGGACCTTTACAAAGTGCAAAAGAGCATATCTTAGGCGAGGGCTTGCAGGATAAAATCAAAACTGCACTTTCAGACGGTCTTGACAATATTCCTCCCGACGGCGTGAGCGACATTATAATTGCAGGTATGGGCGGAGAGCTTATTGCAAAAATAATCTCAAGAGCAGAATGGATCAGAAAAAACAAAATAAATCTTATTCTTCAGCCAATGACAAAAGCCAATGACTTAAGAAAATTTCTTTTTGAAAACGGCTTTAATATAAAATGCGAAAAGGCTGTCAGAAGCGAATCGTTTATATATTCGGTTATAAATGCTGAATACTCTGAAACCTCTAATACTTACGAGGATTATGAAATTTATACGGGCGGTCTTGATTTTGGGAATGAACTCGACAGAGAATATTTGCAAATTCAGGCAAACAGACTTATAATTGCAGGGCAGGGTATGTTAAAAGCCGAAAATAAAAACAAAGACGTCATTTTAAACGGCAAAGAAAAAATACGTCTCGGAAATATTATTTCAGACAAACTTAACAGCGTAAGAAAGGACTGAACTTAATGACACAGGTAAACGATATTTTTAATGCATTAAATGAGCTTGCTCCGTTTTCTTCTCAAGTATCTTGGGATAACAGCGGAATTTTAGTTGGAAATAAATCAAACGCCGTCAAGAAAATTATGCTCACTTTAGACATTACATACGAAACAGCTTTTGAAGCTAATAAAATCGGCGCTGACCTTGTTATTTCGCATCACCCTGTTATATTCTCGCCTCTAAAGTTCCTTGACGAATCAAACCCTGCTGTAATTTTGTCTAAACACAACATAAACGCTATTTGTATGCACACAAATTTCGATATTGCTAACGGCGGTATGAATGATATTTTATGTGAAAGACTGGGGCTTGTTCCGAACGAGGGAGAGGTTCTGAGCGAAAAGGATAATATAGGCAGAATATGTAACCTTTCAAAGCCTGCTGATATTCCGACCGTTGCAAAATGGGTCAAAGACGCTCTCGGCTGCAGGGTAGTGAGATATAATGACACAGGCAAAAAAATCTCAAGAATAGGAATTTGCTCGGGAGCGGGAGCGGAATACTTCACTGACGCACTTCAAAAGGGCTGTCAGCTTTTAATTACCGGAGACATAAAACATCACGACTTTATTGACGCTCATAACGCAGGTATTTCTTTAATCGACGCAGGTCATTTTTACACGGAAAATATCTTTTACGATAATCTAAAAGCATTTCTTCTCGGCAGGTTTCCCGATTTAGAAATAGAAATCAGCCGGAAAAATGTTGACATTGTAAATGTGTTATAATTGCAATTAAACAGCTGTTGTGTTATACTTATAAGGTAAGTTAATTCAATAACGAAACGGGGACATTAAAATGAAAATTTTAGAAAGAATAAGACGTATGGAGCTACTTATGGCGGTTATCAGCCTTGTACTCGGTATTATAATGGTTATTTTTCCGCAAAAGACTATGAGCGTTATCTGCTATGTTATAGCAGGAGCTATTCTCCTTTACGGAGTTATTGACATAATAAGCTATTTTACCTCAAAGTCTTACGAAGGAAATTTCAGCCTTACTCTGTTAAGGGGCGTGGTTGCGTCGGTAATAGGAATAATAATTTTCATTAGACCGTCTTACCTTTCAACATTTATTCCTATTGTTTTAGGAATACTCCTTATAATCGACGGCATTACCTCCATTCAGAAGTCTGTTTTCCTCAAAAATAACAACGTATATTTCTGGCATATCAGTATGATAGAATCTATTCTTACGCTTGCACTCGGTATCTTTGTACTTATCAATCCGCTTTCAGCCCAGACCGCTATAATTATTTGTGTGGGTATCTCATTTATTTGGTATGGAATTACAAGCGTTTGGAACTACCTCTATGTTCAGAAGAAAATCAACTTCATTAGAGAAGCCGAAGCAAAAAACGAAATTATTGACATTAACTAAAACAAGTAAAATAAGGACCTCCACCGTTTTGGTGAGAGGTCATTTTGTTATGCCTATTTATTGGCTGACGTTTCAAACGGCAGGCTAGTGCTCTGCGGAAAAGGCGAATTAGCATAGTAAGAAAAATTAGTTTTATATTTCTAATTGCTAGCGTGCCGACCGACTATATTAATCTTCTATGCTCTGAAAACAGAGGCACAAATGCATTCGGCGTCACGCTGGTCTTGCTTCTTGCTTCTAAAATTCTTGCCTCTAGGTACTAGCCTGCCGTTGTACAAAGTAAACACATTGTGCTAACTTTCCAAAGGCAGAAAGCGTGCAGGGCTCAGCTCTGCCAGTTAATAGGCTCTTGACCTGTAGATATTAAAAACTGATTGACCTTTGAAAAGTGCCTGCAGCCGAAAAAGCCGTTAAATGCAGAAAGCGGACTCGGGTGTGCGGCTTCAAAAATTTTATGTACAGGGTTTGTAATAAGTGATTTCTTAGCTCGGGCATTTCCGCCCCAGAGAATAAACGCAATAGGCTTCTGCCTCTGATTGAGCTTTCTTACAACTTCGTCGGTAAGAATTTCCCAGCCCATACCCTTATGGCTGTTTGCCTGCCCTTCCCGAACAGTAAGCACCGTGTTCATAAGCAATACTCCTTGCTTTGCCCAAGAGGTAAGCGTTCCGTTCTTAGGCAAAGTACAGCCCAAATCATCATTAAGCTCTTTAAATATGTTTTTAAGCGACGGCGGAAAAGGTACTCCCTCCTTGACCGAAAAACAAAGTCCGTGAGCCTGTCCTGCACCATGATAAGGGTCCTGCCCTAAGATAACTGCCTTAACGTCACTGTAGGAAGTGTATTTAAGTGCGTTGAAAATATCGTACATATCAGGATAGATGGTTTTTGTTGCATACTCACGCTTTAAAAACTCCCTAAGTCTCAAATAATATTCCTTTTTAAATTCTTCCTTGAGGATTTCGTCCCATTCGTTTCCTATATTTACCATTGTATTCTCCTTTACATTGAGCCTACTGCGCCCTGATATACTGCTGCGGCAACTATTCCTATGACCATAACAGCCACCACAGCAAGCACTATGATTCGCATAAGCAAGCTTTTCTTCTCATTGTTTTTCATAAGGTTTCCTCCGTTTATTAATCAGATGTTCTCGCTGAAGTTAACGCCGTTTTTGAATCAGGTGCAGAAGCGTCAACTTGCTTTGTATTTTTCTTTATATCCTCAGCCATAGCCTTAAATATCTCATATGCCTTGTCGTAATTCTCCTGCATATCTTTCTTGCTGTCTTTAAGAGTTTTAAGAGGTGCTCTCATACCCAGATAAATATCCTGAGGATAATTTGTGTGATACTTGAATACGTCCTCGATATAATCGCCTTTTAGAGTAAGCCCCTTGTTGGTAACAAACTCATTTCCTTCAAAGTCAGTTGACACATCAGACAGCAGATTGTCACTCTCGTTTTCGCTGTAAATATCACCGTCGGTTTTATCATCAGTCAGTATAAAAATCACCTCGCCCGTCTGCATATTTGCAAGATAAACCTCCTGATACTGCTGGATCTGTACGTAATCGTCAGTGTTGTCAGTTAGCGGTGCTGAAAGTATCTGCACATTAACCTCACCGTCTCCGTTTATGTCAGGGCAGAACCTCTCAAAATAATCTGAAACCTCTTCGGTTCTGTTTACAAGACCGTTGTTTACAGTCATCATAACCTTAATGTCAGGCTTTACCCTTGTAAGACTGTCGTAGGTTATATAAGATACAACCGCAATTGCAAAAATAATCAGAATTATAATTATCTTATTGTGCCACCAGAAGTTTTTCAGCCACTCCATTTTGCTTAGTTTAATTACTTCAGGTGCTTCTTCTTTTATAATTTCGCTCTCATCAATTACTCCGCTTTTTAGCTTAACAAGCTCGATCTTTTCGCTGTCAAGCTGCTTTTCATAGTCTTTTCGCTCCTGTTCTTTGCGCTCGTTATATTCAATAAGCTCCTTTTGATAGCGCTCATACGCCTTTTCCTCGTCCTCAAAACGCTTGCGCTCGTAATCATAATCGTCCTCAGGAATTAGGCTCCTGTCTCGAATTGTATTCATTTTTTTTGCCCTATCGTTGTTCTTATCAACATTATTTTTGCCCATTTTTCATCACCTTTCCAAAGAAAAGCTAAACATATTAAAAGTAGTATACCGCCTAATTATGAACTGGTGATTAATTTTGAGCGTATTCGCTCACTATTTTCTATTTTAGATGAAAAAAGCGATAAGCCGTGCTATAATATTAGAATACTCACAATAGGAGAAATTAATATGACAAATCAAAAAAACTTCAGCTTTGATGAAGCTATGAATTTTATAATGAGCTTTTCACGTCTTGGTAAAAAGGTGAACGACCTCTCACGCGTAAAAAGACTTCTTGATCTAATTGATAATCCGCAGGACTCCTTAAAGTTTATACACATAGCAGGAACAAACGGAAAAGGCTCTGTTGCTGAAATGCTCAGCGAAATTTTATATGACGCCGGCATAAAAACAGGTACTTTTACATCTCCTTATATTGTAGAATTTCGTGACAGGATACGTCTTATGGGAAAAGTTATACCAAAAGACGAACTTTCAGAAATATGCTGTTACATTAAATCAAAACTTGATAATTTAGATGATAAAAATGATTTCTCTGGCTTTGAAATAACTATGGCTATTGCTCTTTTATATTTCAAAAAAGCAAGCTGTGATATAGTTGTCTTGGAAACAGGATTAGGAGGTCTTTTAGACTGCACAAATGTTATAAAAAGACCGCTTGTTTCAGTTATTACCTCCATTGCTCACGACCATACTGCAATTCTCGGCAATACCATTCGTGAAATTGCAAAGCAAAAGGCAGGCATAATAAAAAACGGCTGCCCTGTAGTTTTATCAATTAACAATCCTGATGAAGCCGTAGAAACAGTATCCGAAACTGCAAAGAAAAAAGGTTCAAAACTTATTATCCCCGACAAATCAAGTCTTGAAATCAAAAGCACTCGGCTTGGAGACACTTCCTTTGAATATAAAAAAATTTCCTACTCTCTTTCAATGAGCGGGGAACACCAGATTACAAATGCACTGACTGCTGTCGAAACGGCTTATCTGCTTCAAAGCAGATTTAAAATAACAGAACAGAATATTCAGAACGGTCTTAAAAAGGCTTTTGTTATCGGCAGAACCGAGATTTTAGCTTCGCCCTTTGAAGGCAAAGGTTACTATGTGATTTTAGACGGAAGTCATAACGACGGCGGTGTGGAAGCTCTGTCAAAGGTTCTTAAAGAGATACCAAAGCCTGTTACAGCTATTGTCGGCTCGCTTAAACGAAAGAATGTCAGAGACTCTCTGCCTAAGCTGTTTGGCAGTGTAGACAAAATAGTCTGCGTTGACGGCTTCACATCAGATACGATTCCAAAACGGGAACTGTGCGGTATTTTAAATGAGGAGTTTTCAAAAGTTAATATTGATAAAGACAAAAAAACAATTGCCTTTTGCGGAGAAGATACAAAATCAGAATTTAAAAAGGCAATGAACGGCGAGTACAAAAATACCGTTATCTGCGGAACGCTTTACTTGGTTTCCTATATAAAGAATCTATAAGCTATACAAAAAAGGCTGACGAAATTAACGTCAGCCTGTTATTTTGCTATTCTTTGTCTAAATGCTTTTCCCTTACGTCTATATAAGTTACCATAAGGTCAACCGCACCGTCGATACCTATTCGTGATGAATTGATACAGAGGTCGTAATTCTTAGCCTCTCCCCACTTCATATCAGAATAGTAGTTATAGTAGTTCGCTCTGTTTTTATCAGTCTTTTTTATAAAATCGCGAACCTTATCCTTTTCAATATCATAACGCTCAAGAATTCTTTTTTTCTTGTTTTGCATATCCGAATTTATAAAGAAATTTATAACATTTTTGTGATCCTTCAGAACATAGTCCGCACATCTTCCCACAATAACGCATGGACCCTGCTCGGCTATTTTCTTTATAGTATCAAACTGTGCCAAAAAAAGCTTGTGGTTAAGCGGCATATTCGGGTGGATCTTGCCGTCTGAACTCAACGGATATGTTCCCATAACTAATGAGTAAAGAAGGCTGTTTGAATGTGATTCATCATTTCTGTAAAACAGCTCCTCACAAATACCGCTTTGTTTCGACGCCATCTCCAGCAGCTCTTTATCATAAAACGGAATATTAAGCCTTTCTGATAACTTTTTTCCGATTTCACGTCCGCCGCTTCCGAATTCCCTGCTTATAGTAATAATTGATCTCACAACAAAAACCTCCTTTCAAAATTTACAATGATAATTGTTGTAAACTAAGTATAACATACTTTATTATACTTTTCACTGATTTTTTTATACAATTTTATGCAAAATTCTTTGTGCAATAAGTCAATAAGTATCCTGAATACATTTAACTTTTATGGGGAAAATATTATTGAAACAACACAAAAGGTTTACACTTAATAATCTAACGCCGGAAAGGTATGGTATAAAATGAAAATAAGTCAGTCACAATACAGTGAATTATACAAAGAAGCGTCAACGGGAACAAAGTCGTGGATAACTATTCCGAAGGCATTTGTAATAGGAGGCTTGATCTGCACATTAGGACAAGTGTTTCTTAATCTATACGAGCATTTCGGACTGAGTAAAGATAACACTGCAATGCTCACCTCAATAACTTTGATCTTTCTGTCAGCACTGTTTACAGGGCTGGGTCTTTATCAGAAGCTCGCAAAGCACGGAGGTGCAGGAACTCTCGTTCCCATCACCGGCTTTGCAAACTCGGTCGTTGCTCCTGCAATTGAATTTAAAACCGAAGGTATGATATTAGGTCTGGGAGCAAAGATATTTATTATTTCAGGACCGGTTATTCTTTACGGCACATTAGCGTCGATGGTATACGGGCTTATATATTATATCTGCACAAGACTGTTTTAAAGACAAACTGAAATTACCGTCTGTAATTGAATTATTCGCCTTGTTGTGATACAATGTTTATGAGGTGAAATAAATGCTGTCTAAGATATTGACTAAGCAAGACTGTTCTAATTGTAAAATTTGCTGTGAATTTGACGACAACGATCTATGGGAAAATCCCATAATATATGACGACTGTGCTGAATGTGTTCTGAAAATAAATCCGCTTCAGGAATTTACTCAAGCCGAAAACAACGGCAGCAAGTACAGAGTATTAAAACTGAAAAAAGAAAATGATATTTACCCTTGCTCTATGCTGGATAGAACAAAAGGCTGTAAGCTGGGTTCCGAAAACAAGCCGTTCGACTGCAAAATATGGCCTTTAAGAGTAATGAAAAAGAACGGCAAAACAGTCATTGCACTTTCGCCTGTATGTCCTGTCGTGTCGGCAAAACCATTAGATGAAATAATGTGTGCCGCCGGGGAATTGTCAGACTTGATTTTTTCTCAGGCAAGACTTCACCCTGAAATGATAAAGGATTATATCGACGGCTACAAAGTATTAATAGAAGAAAAAGATTAAAATTAAATCCGATGAGCTTTTTTAGTTCATCGGATTTTTTTATTCTCAGATAAAAAAGACCTCTGCATAGCAAAGGTCTTAGCCTGTTGAAAAAAGCTTCTGCGTAATCAACAAAAGTTTTCGGTCAAGCCTTTTTCAAAAGGCTTGCGGGTCAAGGGCGGAGTCCTGTCGCCGACGAGCCGTCGGCGAAATCCTTTTACGGAGTGCGCTCCGCATAGGGTGAATTAAAAAACAGTCTGGTAGACTGTTTTTTAAAAGGGGCATGCCCTGCAAGAGAGGGCTGCCCCTAAAAAGACTTTAGTTACACTCAAAGACCTCTGCATAGCAAAGGTCTTTGATAATTACTAAAAGCAATATTTTACTTTTTCTTTTTAGTTCCTGCCTGAGCCAACAGCTTTTTCTGTCTGTGTTCCTGCCAGCATACCCAAAGAGTAGGTGCAATGCAGTTTGAAGAATAAACTCCGGCGAGCATTCCGATAATAAGCGGGAATGCAAAGCTCATAATTGATGAAACTCCGGCAACAACACATACTATACATACAATAGCCATTGCCATAATAGTTGTCACATTTGTATGGATAGAACGTCCGATAGTCTGCGTAATCGACATATTAACAAGCTCGTCAACATCTGCTTTTCTGCCGTAGATTCTCTTGTTTTCACGGATACGGTCGTAGATAATGATAGTAGCGTTTATCGAGTATCCCAGAATTGTCAGTAAAACCGCCATAAAGTTAGCGTCAATGTCAAATCCGCAGATAACAAAACATCCAAATACCATTAACATATCGTGTACAAGTGCTACAACAGCCATACAGCCGGCTGAAATACCGCCGATTTTTCTGAATCTGAAGCCGATATAGATAATCATAACAATTACCGAGAATATTACGGCAACCAAACACTTGATAAAGAACTCTTTACCGTTTGAAGGTGAAACGTCGTTAGAACCATATACTTCAAGTTTGTTGTCCTTTAATTCACTTTGAAGTGCATTCGTCAGCTTGGTCTGTACTGAGTTTGTCAATCCCTTTTCAGATGCAAATGAAAGTGTAACCGTTTTTGAAGAGTCAGCCATGCTTTCACCTGTTGTTACGGTTGCTTTCTGACCAATAGAGTCATTAACTATACTTGCTACCTTTGAAGTGTCTATCTCGCCTTCATATGAATAGGTGATCTCTGTTCCGCCCTTGAACTGAATTGCAAGATTTAATCTTCCGCAAAACGCTACAACTATAGAGATAACAATAAGTGCTATTGAAACAATATAAAATATCTTTCTGTGTCCGCAAACGTTAAGCGGCTTCTTTTCTTTTATTACTTCCTGTGCATTTTCAGCATTTACAACTTCTACTTCAGGATTTATAGCTTTTTTCTTCTTACTCATGCTTAGCACCTCCGTAAAGTCTTGGATTTTTGAAGCACTTGAACTTTGAAAGTGACGAAAGCATCAGTCTTGACGCAAATATTCCGAATACGAAGTTCAGAATAATTCCGACAAGCAGCGTATAACCAAGTGAATAAATTGTTCCTGCTGTTGAAGCTCCGAATGAGAAGAAGATAAAGTTCAGCATCTTAGCGAATAAGCTGTCGGTAGGTCCGAAAGCTCCCATTAATATAACAGCTACGAAAACAACAGTTATGTTACTGTCGAATACAGCCGACCACGCTCTCTTGTAACCTACTTCAATAGCGCCGTTAAGCGTCTTTCCGTTATTAAGCTCTTCTTTAATTCTTTCAAACGAAACTACGTTGGCGTCAACGCCCATTCCGACTGCAAGGATTATACCCGCAATACCCGGAATTGTAAGCGTGAAGCTCTCAATGCTCGGTATAAATCCCGATATAGCAGCAATCGTGCATACAACTTGTCCAACAAGAGCTATTGAAGCAACTGCTCCTGCCAGTCTATAAATAAATATCATATACAGGCAGATAAGCACAAATGCAATTACACCTGCAATAAGCATTGCGTTCAATGCTCCTGTTCCGAGCGTCGGAGAAATAATGTCCGTACTTGTTGCTTCTAATTTAAACGGAAGTGATCCTGCATTGATTTTGTCAGCAAGTGCCTTTGCACTATCGTATGTAAAGTCACCCTCGATAATGCACTTTCCGTCTGTTATAGCCGAATTTACCGCCGGAGCAGATATACAATCATCATCCATATAGATTGAGATATATCCGTTTCCTGCAAGCTCAGAAGTAGCCTGAGCAAACGCATTTGAACCTGCGCTGTCAAACTCAAGACTTACAACATTTTCTGTTGTGTTGTTATCGGTCTGCTGAATAGTAGCCTCTGCCTTAGTAACCTGGTCACCTGTCAGAATAACTTCGCCGTTTATATCCTGCTGACCTTTTCTAAAGCTAAGTATAGCAGTTTCACCCAATTCTTCTACAGCAGCCTCAGGATCAAAGCTGGTATCTCCTGCCTGCCATGGGAAGCTGACTACAACTCTTGAATTGTTATAGTCAACATAAACCTCACTGTCAGTGATGTTCAGGCTGACAAGTCTTTGCTCAATAACTGATTTTGCTGCGTCCATGTTTGTTTCGGTAGCATCATATCCGTTTACCGGCTCAAAAGTAGCATTTACTCCGCCTCGGATATCGATTCCCCATCTGATTTCATCTACGCCCTTAATATAAGATGTTCTTGTGTCGCCGTATTGTGAGTGTATACCAAAGAATGTGAGATACCCTATTATGGCAATAACAGCCACGACGATGAAGAACACGGGCTTTTTTACTTTTCGCACTGTTCGTCCTCCTAGTATGTTAAATTGTAAAATTGCGGTCGAAATCGCAAAGATATTCACTAACCAATTATAACTAATAAAACTCAACTTGTCAAGCGGTGGAAACAAATATTATTATTATCTTTCCAAAAAAGCCCTATTCCAGTATCTGGCATAGGGCTCGAATGGATAATTTTATTAAAAATTATTTGGATACGTAAAGAATTAATTGATGAAATATAGATTTATGTTATTCTTCCATTTGTTTTCCCAAGAACATTGCCGCCGCTTTTGTTAAAATCAATTTATTCTGATCGCCCTTAGCGTTATCATCGCCTGCAAGCAAAGCAACAGCGCCTGTAACCGTACCTTCTGAAATAATAGGAGATATAGCCAGCGCTTTTTTAGAAACTCCCTCAATAGGCATAACAGGATTTTCCCCGTCTTCATAAGTGAACGACTTTCCGCTCTGGAAAAAATCCTCAAGTGCCTGAGACACCCTGCGTTCGGAATATTCTTTTTTGCCCTGTCCGGAAACTGCAACTACATGGTCACGGTCAAAAACAACTACTGTTCCTCCGTCCAGCTTGTGAATAACGTCAGCCGCCTGAGTTGCCGTTTCACCCAGCTCGTGAACAGGCGAGTATTTTCTGAATATTACATTGCCGTCGTTGTCTGTATAAATTTCAAGCGGACTTCCTTCTCTTATTCTTAATGTTCTTCTTATTTCCTTTGGAATAACAACTCTTCCGAGATCATCAATTCTTCTTACTATTCCGGTAGCTTTCATTTTTATTTCCTCCAATTGTTTTAAAAAGTCAAGGTAGTAATATTGTTTACACAAAACTAAAATTTATACGATTTTTTTGTGTCTCAATTATATGTTAAATTTTATTAAATAAATTGCTAAATTAAAAGGCTCGGTCTTGTTTCCGAGCCTTTAATATATGTATTATACTTTTTCTGTTTCTTTTTCTGTTTTCTGTTCTCCTGCCTCTTGCTTCTGGTCTCTTGCCTCAACTTTTAGATGCTAGATGCTAGAAGCCAGATGCCAGATGTTACTTTAGGACATAGTGTTAATTTATTTCCTCTTGCCTATATATGTATTATACTTTTTCTGTTTCTTTTTCTGTTTTCTGTTCCCTTGCTTCTTGCTTCTGGTCTCTTGCCTCTTGCTTCTGGTCTCTTGCCTCTAAAAGCAGATCTCTTATTTCAGTAAGAAGGGATATTTCTGTAACAGGAGGTGCTGTTTCCTCCTCCGGCTCTTCCTCTTTTCTTTTTGTCAGCTCCTGTGCCTTATTTACAAACTTAACAATCAGGAATACTGTAAACGATATTAGCAAGAAGCTGATGATCGCATTTATAAAGCTGCCTATTCCGAATCCGCCCGGAGCCCAGTCTGCAAATTTTTCGATACCGGCTTTTCGGAGTATTACGCCTATAATAGGCGTAAGAACATCCTGAACCAATGATGTTACAATTGCTGTAAAAGCGGAACCTATGATCAAACCTACTGCAAGGTCAAGAACATTGCCTCTTGAAATAAATTCTTTAAATTCGGCGATAAAGCCTTTTTTCTTCTCCATTTTTATCCTCCCGTTTATCAGCATATAAAATTCAGATAATATTTATATAATTAAGTATATCATATTTATTTCGACATATCAACTTTTAATTTTACAAAAATACCTGACGGTTTCGGTAATGCCGATACAGTTTTTCTTCTTGCTTTTTTATACCAAAGGTAGTATAATAAATTGAAATATGTAAAAAAGGATGATGTAATGTGATCAGCAATTTTATACCTTCACAATTTACAAACATATATTATGGATTTTTAATTCTTGCCAGCTTTTTTATAACCTTCTTCAGTATAAAACTGTTTCGGGGATTTCTTCCTAAGGATCAGGGAAGAGAATACGCTGTAAACGGTCAGCTTTCCGAGGGGAAACCCCGAGGTGCGGGTATTATATTAATCATCACATTTATATTATCATCTGTTTTGTTTGTGCCGCTTAATTCAGAGCTTATCATTTATCTTGCCCTGATTTTTATAGAAATGATGAGCGGTTATCTTGACGACGGTTCAAAGGTTCCGTGGGGAGAGTACAAAAAGGGTCTTATTGACCTTGTTGTTGCAGTAGGAATTTCTGTTACATATTACTCGTTCAACGGAAGCGTTATCAATTTTGCCATGCTTGGAATCAGAAACGTAAAAATTCCTGCGGTAATATTTATCATTCTCGGAGTAATACTTGTATGGGCAGCAATTAACGTAACAAATTGCTCTGACGGAGTTGACGGACTTTGCGGAAGTCTTTCAACGATTTCTCTTATGACTGCATATATAATGCTTATATTCTTGGGAAGAGGACAGAGCTTAAGTCCTATGCTTCTTATAATGATAATTACAATTACGGCTTACCTTTGGTTTAACGCTTCGCCAAGCAAACTGCTTATGGGAGACGCAGGTTCAAGAGCACTGGGTGTAGTTCTTGCAATCGCCTTTTTAAAAACAGGCTCGCCGTTTACGTTTATATTTGCGGCATTTATGCTGATACTTGACGGCGGTCTCGGATTGATAAAGGTAAGTGCCATCAGATATTTAAAGTTAAAAGGCTTTATGAAAAACATCAGAACTCCCATTCACGACCATATGAGAAAGGTAAAAGGCTGGAGCGACACTCAGGTCGTATTCAGATTCAGCATACTGCAAATTATTATATCATTGGTAGTTATTGCGTTTGCACTTAAGATATAATTTGCTTTAAAAATAATGTAAATTTTGTCGGTTTGAAATAGAAAATTCCAGCCGTATCAAATGACTGCAATATAGTTTTGCAGTCATTAAATTTTGAGAGGCTAAAAGTATAATTTACCGCAAACAGTTTAAATTATTTATTATAATTTTAAAGGATAGGATAAATTTAATGAACATTCAGGACTATGAAAAGTTTGACAGAGAAAACGCATATTACGGCAATGATCTGGGTGCCGTTATCATTGATAATGAGACTCATTTCAAGGTATGGGCGCCTGAATCTGCTGTTGTTATTTTAAATCTGTACAGCGAGGGCGAAGGGGATAATCTTATTGAGAGTATTCCTATGCGCAAGCTTGAAAAGGGCGTATGGTTTGTAACTGTTCCAAAGAACTTAGACGGAACATTCTATACCTATACATTTGAGTATAACGGTCAGCGTCGGGAGACTATTGACATATATGCTAAGGCTTGCGGCGTCAACGGAGACAGAGGAGCAGTTGTCGATTTTAATACGACTAACCCCGAAAACTGGGAGAAAGTAAAAAATCCCGAATGCAAAAACCCCTGCGACACTGTTATATATGAAACAAACGTCAGAGATTTTTCCATTGACAAGACAAGCGGAGTAAGCGAAAAAAACCGAGGCAAGTTTTTGGCGTTCTCCGAAAGCGGAACGTCTTATAAAGGTACGGCGACCTGCCTTGACCATTTGAAGTCTTTGGGAATCACACACGTTCATCTGCTTCCTGTATTTGATTTTGCAACTATTGACGAGAGAATTCCCATAACTGAAAATCAAAATTATAACTGGGGCTACGATCCAAAAAACTATAACTGCTTAGAGGGTTCATATTCAACAAACCCGTATGATCCCAAAATCAGAATAAGAGAGTTCAAGACGCTCATTCAGTCTCTTCACGAAAATAATATCGGCGTGATAATGGACGTTGTTTATAATCATACATATGAAAGTGAAAATTCCTCCTTTCATAAAACATTTCCGTTCTACTATCACAGAACTTCTCAAGGCTGGTTTTCAAACGGGTCAGGCTGCGGAAACGAGCTCGCCTCCGAACGTGCAATGGTCAGAAAATACATTCTCGATTCGGTTGAATTTTGGGCAAGAGAATACAAAATAGACGGCTTCAGGTTCGACCTTATGGGGCTTATTGATATAGAGACAGTCAACTTAATAAGAGATAAGCTGAATGAGATAAATCCTCAGATACTGATGTACGGTGAAGGCTGGACAGGCGGTGAATCACCGATTTCCTCTGCAAAACTCGCTTATAAGTGGAATTCTTATCAATTTGCAAGAGTAGGTCTGTTCAATGATAATTTAAGAGACGCTGTAAAGGGTTCGGTTTTTAATATTTACGACAAGGGTTTTGTAAGCGGAAATATCCACACTGTAAACACAATAAAACGAGGTCTTGCGGGAAGCGTTCCTCACAGCCAGCTGATCGGCAATGATGAGGCTTGCTTTGCCTATAACCCCTCTCAGACTGTTAATTACTGCGAGGCTCACGACAATCATACGCTTTGGGATAAGCTCACAGTCAGTGCGGAGAACTTCACTGCTGATGAGCGAATAAAAATGGATAAGCTATCAGCAGCAATCATTTTGCTCTCTCAGGGAGTTCCGTTTTTAGAGCTTGGTCAGGATTTTCTTCGTTCAAAGCCCAAAATCCCGAACGACCGAGAAACATTAGATAATAAATACATTCCGTTTAACGGCAACAGCTATAATGCTCCTGATGAAACAAACTCTATAAAGTGGGATCAGAAAGCGGAAAATATCAGCGTATTCAGATATTACAAGGCATTGATTGCACTGAGGAAAAAGTATCCGCAGTTAAGGCTCAGAAAAAGAGAATGCGTTGAATCGCAAATGAGATTTTTCGACACGGGAGACAGCAGCATAATTGGCTATACACTTGAAAACAACGACCCAAAAAACAAATCTGTTATTGCAATACTGCTTAACCCGTACACTAATAACAGAATTGCTCATCTTCCCGAAGGGGAGTATACAATCATACTGAACTCCGACGGAGATGACGAGTCAAAATCAGGCAGAACCATATCAGGTCAGGTTCAGCTTGACGCTATATCTGCTCTTGTTCTTTTGAAAAAATAAACATAAACGGTTAATATATTTAGGTGTCAATTTTAATTGGCACCTTTTTTGTATAAAAAAATCCGCCTCTGATATACTTTACCAGAGGCGGATTAAATGTACAGCATTAGTGTTGCTTATTTGAATTTAACCTTACCAAGATTCTTCCAAGCACTGTATTTTGCTTTACCTGACTTACCGTAATTTGCAAACGCTCTTACTCTTAAATAGTAAGTCTTGCCCTTCTTGAGCTTCTTGCTCTTAATTGTAATCTTAATCTTTTTAACTGACTTCTTATTTACAACTATATTCTTATTCTTGAACTTATTGCTTGTAGATACCTGTACTTGGTAACCGTTAGCCTTGCTGACCTTCTTCCACTTAACTGTGATCTTCTTAGATTTGCTCTTAAGTGTAACCTTCTTAATTTTAGCCTTAGTCATTGCCTGTTTAGCCTGCTTCTTGCTTATTGTCTTAGGAACTGCAGGTGTTACCTTGTTTCCAGGTGTTGTTGTTCCCGGTTTAGCAGTTTGGTTTCCGTTGTTATTACTGCTGTTATTATTATTGTTGTTATTGTTATTGTTATTGTTATTGTTATTGTTATTGTTATTGTTATCGTTATTGTTATCGTTATTGTTATCGTTATTGTTATCGTTATTGTTATCGTTATTGTTATCGTTATTGTTGTTATTATCATCGTTATTATCAGACGGATTATTAGACTTATCAATTTTTTTGATTACTTTTCCGTCTGCGTCAAGGAACTCAATGCGTCTAATCAAGAATACATAGTCCGAAGCATTGTCCTTCCATGCATCTGTTGACGCGGAGACGCTGTAGCTGTCTCCCTCTTTTATGGGATCAGTGAGCTCTAACACTGCATTCAATGCAGTTTGTCCCAACATTTGATCTTCACCGGATTTAGAACCTGTAGATGTTTTTCCGCCAACTGTTGCTGACAAATTAATAAATGCCCAAGGATTCAGCGAAGTATCAGGTGCACTGTCAAATATATATCTGATTGAAGTTGCCCCTGCCATAGACGTGTCTGCTGTTCCGCTGGCTAAAACTACCGGACCTGTACCGCTGTAAATCAAACCGAGAGCGTCTTCCTTTGACATAGGCGGAACATAAATATTTTCTGTATCTAAAGGAACAAAAGTTCCGTCTGTAAGTTCTTTAGATAACTGCTCTATAACCTTTGCGTTAGATTCCATTTGTATTTTGCAGTTAGTTCTTGAATAAAAACTTATATCTTTTTTTGTTATTGGGTCAATATTGCGAACATCCCATAAAACAGGTATAAAATTATAACTTTTAATAAGTCTAAGCATATAATCCAGTGCCTCCGATGAATCGGTAACATCTGCGTCGCTGGCAAAATGACCGTCATAGCTTCCTGTTGTCTCGCCGATAAATACTGGTATTCCCTTTGATGTGAACGCACTCTTTAAACGTTCCAGCTCAATAACACTGTATTTTCTCCAGTTATCATTACCTATTGTATTCTGCCAGTATATACTGTTATCCACATAGTGTACAGAAACCATTAATCTGTCCTTAGTTTTATCTGTGGGCATAATGAATTTATCGCTTGTGGTATTGTCAATATTCGTAAAATATCCTGATGCAATTAACATTCTCTTTTCATTATTTCCGCCAGTAGCTCTTACTGCGTCCACAAAAGCCTGATTTAATGTATTAGTCCACTTATATGCCTCATCAGCCGGAAGAGCTTCCGCAGTCTTTGCATTTCCGTCTGAATCCTTTGCAATATTTCCGTTTTCATCAAGCTCATAAGGAGCTCCGCCCAGATATTCATTAAATCCTTCAAAAAGCAGGTAATCTGAATAACCCTTAAAATATTCAGCGATCTGAGTCCAGAGGTGTTTTACTGTATCAGCACATTCCTGAAGAGTTCCAAAGGTTGCGAAATGTCTTATTACAAATTCATCATAATGGTGCATATTTATAACAGCATACAACCCCGCATTACGGCAATAATCAACTATTTCCTTTACTCTGCCTATGTACTGAGGATTTATAGTATAAGTTCCGTCCTCAGCCATCATATTACCCCAATATACAGGGATTCTGACCGTTTTAAAACCTGCATTTTTCATACCTGTAATAATGTTTTGTGTAGTAACAACCGCTCCCCAGCATTTTTCAAAATCCTGAGGGGTTGTTCCCGGTGCTGTTGACGCACCTGATGTGGTTCTATTCAAGTCAAGCCAGTAACCCTCCATAGTATTACCGAGATTGATTCCCAGTCCCATATCATCAGCATACTGCTGTGCAGTCATATTGTCACGCATAGCGCCGTTATCAGCGCCGTCTGCCGACCCTGTCACAACACCTTGAAACGACAAAGAACCCAACATCGTACAAGACGCTAATATACAAGCAATAATTTTCTTTACTCTCATAATATTACTCCTTAATTGTTAATGCATTTTGCTTATTATTGCTTATTTAAATTTAACTTTACCAAGCTTCTTCCAAGCACTGTTTACTTTTCCTGACTTACCGTAATTAGCATATGCTCTTACTCTTACCCAGTAAGTCTTGCCCTTCTTGAGCTTCTTACTCTTTATTGTAACATTAGTCTTCTTAACTGACTTCTTGTTTATAAGTATATTCTTTTTATTGAACTTTTTGCTTGAAGATACCTGTACTTGGTAACCGTTAGCCTTGCTGACCTTCTTCCACTTAACTGTGATCTTCTTAGATTTGCTCTTAAGTGTAACCTTCTTGATCTTAGCCTTGCTCATTTCCTGTTTAGCCTGTTTTTTGCTTGTTGTCTTTGGAGCAACAGTTGTTGTTACTGGACGTGCAGTTGTTGCAACAGGTTTATTAACTGCGTTTCCGCCATTGTTATTATTGTTATTACTATTATTACTGCTGTTGCTGCTATTACTGCTGTTACTGCTACTGCTATTGTCAGGAACATTCGGCTTATTCGATTTATCAATCGTTTTGATAACATTACCCTGTGAGTCAAGGAACTCAATACATCTTATCAAAAATACAAAGTCGCTTGCTTCTCTCCAAGAGCCTGTGTATGCTGATATTGTGTAACTGTCTCCATCTTTTATTGGATTAGCTAAATCTAAAACGGCTGTTAAATTAGTTGCACCTTCAATATCACTGCTGCCCATAACATTAGCTTCTGAATCTTTTCCGGCAATTGTTGCCATCAAATCAATTCCCGTATACTGATTAAATGCAACGTCAGAAGCGCAGTCGAATACATATCGGATTTGAGTAGCACCTGCCATTGATTTATCAGCTTTTCCGCTTACCAACTCGGTGAGCTTATTATAATTAACAACTCCAAGAGCTTCTTCTTTGGTCATAGGGGTAATTATCTCAGGTGCCGGATCAGCCTCGCCCTTATAAGCATTCATAATAGAATCTATAATTCCCTGCTGAGTAACTTCACTTGTTGCTCTGTTGAATAAAGCAAATCCGTGTACTCCATTCCAGCCGTTATCCCAGTATACAGGAATCAATCCCATACTTCTAGCTGCCTTGCAAAGTGTATAAGCAAAAAATGTACGGCTTTGTGCATTAGCCTCGTTATAAGACGTCTTATCAATAGAACCCCATTCGCCGATAACTACAGGATAGCCATTCATAACAAATTTTGCATAACATCTGGCAAATTGATCTTTCAATGCACTTATCTGATCATCTGTTCCCCAAGTAGTAACATTTCCATCCTCTTGTCCGCAGAAATCCCAAGGAGCATAATAGTGAACGGAAATCATTATTCTCTGCTCATCTGCAGGAATTGAATCATCTCTGTATGTATCAGTCGGGATAACAAAACCATAGTCACCTACAGTATAGTTGATGTCAGTATTCCAACCAGGAAGAAGAAGCCATCTTTTAGCATTGTTTCCTCCTGTCTGACGAACCGTATCAACGAAGATCTGATTGTAGTTATTAATTCTGTTATAAATAGTAGCATCAGGGGTGTTATATGTACCGTCAAATACCTCGTTCATTGACTCAAATATGAGATGCTCGTCGTAATCTTTGAAAGTATTTGCAATCTGCTGCCATACCAAACCGTACTTTTTATTGATCTCTTCCTGTTCTTCAGCGGTGTAATATATACGCTTACTGTCATCATTTATATCCTTGTCTGTATATCTCGGTTTGCTTATCATCCAACCGCCATATACAGTTGTATATCCATCGCCGTGCATATTGATTATTGCATAAAGGCCTTCATCAACACAGTAATTAACAACCTCTTTGATTCTAGCAAGCCAAGCTGCGTCTATAGTGTAGTCCGGACCATCACCTATGGAATCCAGATAAGAAACAGGAATTCTTACCGACTTAAAGCCCTGTGCCTTTACTGCCTGAATAAGCTCCTTAGTAATTTTCAATCCGGTCCATGCTGTTTCACTTGGTATTCCTGTCGTAGTAGCCTCAAGCTGATTACCTACGTTCCAGCCCGGTTCCATTGCAGCAGTAATCTCTGATTGATTGAGATTATCAAAAGTTTCGTCTGCAGGATCTGCCGCAACTGTTGAAAATGACATAGCACTTACACACATTACAACTGCCGAAATTCCTGCAATTATTCTTCTAAATTTCATAACAATACCTCTTTCTTTATAAAAATTATAAATACCAAAGTAAGCATACGGTATACGCTTATAATTATTATACAATAATTTTGTATATCAAGTCAATAATTTTATAAATTTTTTCTATAAAAAATCAGAAGCAAGTTTTATGTCTTACTCCTGATTTTCTCTAAAAGTAAAATTTTAATTACTTATTTGACTTATCAATCGTTTTGATAACATTTCCGTTTGAGTCAAGAAACTCAAGACTTCTTATCAAGAACACATAGTCGCTTGCATTTGCCCAAGAAACTGTATATGCGGAAATACTGTAGCTATCTCCTTGTTTTATCGCATTAGTTAGATTTAATGTTGCTGTTAATTTTGTAAGTCCTGTCTCGTAGCTTTTTCCTTTTACACTAGCCTGTGAATTTATTCCGGCAATTGTTGACGACAGATTAAGATATGTGTACGGATTAAACGAAACATCTGATGCACAGTCAAAAACGCATCTTACCTTTACAGCGCCTGCCATTGATACGTCAGCCGTTCCGCTTGCTAATGTTGTAGCATTTTTTGTACTATAAATTACTGCAAGAGCTTGATCCTTTGTCATAATATCGGGAGCAGGCTCGGGATTTCCGCTGAATGCACTCATAATTGCATTTATTATTCCCTGCTGAGTAACTTGATATGTCCATCTGTTAAATAATCCGAATGAATCTGCACCTGTACCGTTTCCGTTGTTATCCCAGATAACAGGTATCATTCCCATACTTCTTGCAGCCTTACATACCTCGCTTGCAAATTTGATCCTGCTGCTCTCGTTATTCTTATTGATTGCTCCGTATTCTCCGACAACTACAGGATATCCCTTTATTACAAATGATTTGTAGCATTTTGTAAACAGGTCTTTCAATGTTTGTATTTCAGAATCTGTTCCCCACGTTGTTTTGTTCCATGAGCCGTCTCCGCAGAAATCCCATGGAGTATAATAGTGAACAGAAATCATTATCCTCTGCTCATTTGTGGGAATTGAACTGTCTCTGTAAGAATCTGCCGGGATTTTAAATCCGTAATCTCCCGTTGTATACTCAATGTCTGTGTTCCAGCCGGGGATAAGAAGCCATCTTTTTGCATTGTTTCCGCCTGTGTTACGAACAGTATTAACAAAAATCTGATTGTAGTCATTTATATTGGAATAGTATGTTCGGTTAGGCGTTGTATATGTACCGTCGAACTCCTCATTCATTGACTCGAAAATAAGATGCTCATCACAGTAGCTGAAGGTCTCTGCGATCTGTCTCCAGACATTCTCATATTTTGCTTTTATTGCAGTTTGCTGGTCGCTAGACGCATTGCACAAAAGCCATGAGCCTGATACAGTAGTGTAGCCGTCGCCGTGCATATTTATTATTACATATAGTCCCTCTGATAACGCCATATTAACAACAGTTTTAATTCTGCTTAGCCACGAAGAATCAATAGTATAGCTTGGAGCCGAGCCTATTTTTGATAAATAAGATATTGGGATCCTTACAGTTTTAAAGCCTGCGTTTTTAACCATTTGAAATGTTTGCTGCGTAATTTGGGGATTTCCCCATGCAGTTTCGCTAGGTACTCCGTTCACTGACGCTTCAAGCTGATTTCCTAAATTCCAGCCCGGACCCATAGCCTCGGTAATTTGTGTTTGATTAAGATTATCAAAAACATTATCTGCGGTATAAGCCGTAACATTTGCAACAGCTGAAAATGACATAGCGCTTATTGACATTACAACTGCTGAAATTCCAGCAAGTATTCGTCTAAATTTCATAAAAATTTCCTTTCATTTGATAAAAATAATAATAATTGTAAAATATTTTACAATGAACATTATACATAAATTGTCATATAAAGTAAATAATTCTTATTAAATTTTTATAAACTTTATGTGTATAGTTATTCTTGACTTAATTATATTATTTTATCATTTTCATTAAACTTTACCTTTTTCATTAGCAAGCACTTGAATAGCTGGCATATTATCATTACTATTACCAATAAATCTTTTATTAAAAGCCTTTATTTTTTTTAAAATTTATTGTATAATCAAAAGGTACGAAAAATAATACAGTAAAATTTTAAACTCTAATAAATTTCGAAACGAACTACAGCTTAGTACTAAGATGAGATAAATATAAATAAAGAACGGAGAGTTTTATGAATAAAATTTATGATCTTGGTATTGATGTCGGATCGACAACCGTAAAAACTGTCATTTTAGACGGCGATGAAATTATATACAATAAATATGAGAGGCATTATTCTAAGGTTAAGGAAACTGTTGCCGAGCAGCTTAAAATAATAAGAGAAAAATTCAAGGGCGAGAGATTTAAGATCGCTATTACAGGCTCGGCAGGCTTGGGAATTGCAAACACAAGCGGAATTGAATTTGTTCAGGAAGTTTATTCCGCATTTGTTGCCGTAAACAAGAGCTATCCTGACGCTGATGTTGTTGTTGAGCTTGGCGGAGAAGATGCAAAAATAATCTTTCTTACAGGCGGAGTTGAACAGCGAATGAACGGCTCGTGTGCAGGCGGAACCGGCGCTTTTATAGATCAGATGGCAACTCTTCTCGGCGTTACGCCGGACGAGCTTAACGAACTTTCGTTAAAGGCTGAGAAAATTTACCCTATCGCCTCACGGTGCGGAGTTTTTGCAAAATCAGACATTCAGCCGCTTTTAAATCAGGGAGCAAAAAAAGAAGACATTGCGGCGTCAATTTATCAGGCTGTTGTCGACCAGACCGTTTCGGGGCTTGCACAGGGCAGAAAGATCGCAGGAAAGGTTCTGTTTTTGGGAGGACCGCTGTCTTTTCTCAGCGGTTTAAGAAAGGCTTTTGTCACAACTTTAAAACTCGATGATGAACACGCAATTTTTCCTGAACTCGCACCGTGCTTTATGGCTTACGGCAGTGCACTTCAGGCTGAGCAGATAGCAGAGCCTATGACAATAGACGAGGCTCTTGAAAAAATTCTCAACGCAAAAGCAACAGACAGCATTGTTGTCGGAGAGCCGTTATTCAAATCAAAGGAAGATTATCACGAATTTGTTGAAAGGCACAAAAAGTCAGACCTTAAATACGAGGATATAAATACATATGAAGGCGACGCCTATCTGGGCGTTGACGCGGGTTCTACTACTACAAAGCTGGTTCTTATCACTCCCGACGGAAAACTTCTTTATAATCACTACTGTTCTAATAAAGGTCAGCCGCTTGACATTATCACTGACAAAATCAAGGAAATATACCGTCTTTCAGACGGCAGAATAAACATCAAAGCCTCTGCTGTAACAGGCTACGGCGAAGACCTTATCAAAGCGAGTATCGGCATTGATTACGGTATAGTTGAAACTGTTGCACATTTTAAAGCAGCGGCGCATTTCTGTCCCGACGTTGATTTTATCATAGATATCGGCGGTCAGGACATAAAATGCTTCAAGATAAAAAACAACGCTATCGACAGCATTATGCTCAACGAAGCCTGCTCTTCGGGCTGCGGTTCGTTTATACAGACATTTGCTCAGGCAATGGGCTATGACATAGCAGACTTTGCAAATCTTGGTCTTTTTGCCAAAGCACCTGTTGAACTCGGTTCAAGGTGTACCGTATTTATGAACAGCTCGGTCAAACAGGCTCAGAAGGACGGTGCAAGCGTCGAGGATATTTCAGCCGGACTTTCTTCGTCAATAATCAAAAATGCAATTTATAAGGTAATCCGTGCAAAATCGCCTGAAGAACTGGGAAAGAATATTGTAGTTCAGGGCGGAACATTCTTAAACGACGCAGTTCTGCGCTCATTTGAAATGGAAATGGGCAGAAACGTGACACGTCCTGCAATAGCCGGTCTTATGGGAGCCTTCGGCTGTGCATTATACGCAAAGGAAAAAGCTAAAGCAGATGGACTGGAAAGATCCAAACTGATCTCAAGCAGTGAATTAGAGAATTTCTCGTACAAATCTACCTCTGCACAGTGCGGCGGCTGCGGTGCCAACTGCAATCTTACTATAATAAGATTCAACGACGGCCACAGATTTATCTCAGGTAACAGATGTGAAAAGGGTGCCGGAATAAAAACTGAAAACCTCCCTGAGAATATGTTTGAATTCAAATACAGTCTTATAAGAGAGTATGAGGGAATCAAACCCGAAAATCCGATAGCTAAGGTCGGAATACCTATGACGCTCAGCTATTACGATATGCTTCCGTTTTTCCATACTATGTTTACCTCGCTTGGATTCGAGGTAGTATTGTCGGAAGAATCTACAAGGGAGACCTACTATAAAGGTCAGCAGACTATTCCGTCTGACACTGTCTGCTATCCTGCAAAGCTGGCTCACGGACATATTGAAAGTCTTTTGGAAAAGGGCGTAGATTTTATATTCTACCCCTGTATGAGCTATAACATCGACGAGGGCGGAAGCGATAATCATTACAATTGCCCTGTTGTCGCTTATTATCCGGAGCTTTTAAAGGCAAATATGCCTGTTCTGAATGATGACAACTTCGTATCACCATATATAGATATAAATAAAAAGAACCACACGGCAAAAGCTGTTTCAAGAGCGCTTAAAAAGTATTCTGTAACCAAATCTATGGTATATGATGTTCTTGACAAGGCTTATTCCGCCGAAGTGCGTTTCAGAAGAAGTATAGAAACAAAAGCAAGGGAAATCATTGCAAACGCACGCTCAAAGGGACAAAAAATCATAGTTCTGGCAGGACGTCCTTATCATATAGACCCTGAAATCAATCACGGAATACATAAACTTATAACGTCTCTCGGTCTTGCCGTTGTAACTGAGGACAGCGTTTCAAATCTGATCGACGTTCCGCCTCTTGACGTTTTAAACCAGTGGACTTATCATTCAAGGCTTTACCGTGCCGCTGAATATGTAACGACCCAGCCCGATATGCAGCTTGTTCAGCTTGTATCGTTCGGCTGCGGAATAGACGCTATAACGACCGATGAAGTAAGGGCTGTTTTAGAGGAAAACGGCAAGCTGTATACTCAGCTCAAAATTGATGAGATCAACAATCTCGGTGCTGCAAAGATAAGACTTAGAAGTCTTGTAGCGTCGCTTGAAGAAAAAGAAACAAGTTCAAGTAAATAGGATATAAAGGAGGAATGCTCCATACGGAGCAGTGATAAAATGGCATCAAACAGAGTAAACCAGACTGTATTTACAGAGGATATGAAGAAGGACTATACTATTCTTGTACCTGATATGCTTCCTATCCACTTTAAACTTATAATCGAAATATTTCGAGAGTACGGATACAATATGGAACTTTTACAAACCTCGACTCGTTCAGTTATCGACGAGGGACTTAAAAATGTTCACAACGATACCTGCTATCCTGCACTGCTTGTTATCGGTCAGTTTATGGACGCTTTGAAAAACGGAAAATACGATGTTAATAAAACTGCCCTTTTGATTTCGCAGACAGGCGGTGGCTGCAGAGCGTCTAACTATCTCCACCTGCTTCGCAAGTCTCTTTCGGCAGAGTTTCCGCAGGTACCGGTTATTTCTCTGAATTTTTCAGGTCTTGAAAAAAATCCTGCTTTTAAAATAACGCCGGTTATCGCTCTCAAGCTCGTTTATGCGGTTATGTACGGCGATATGCTTATGTCGCTTTATTATCAATGCAAGCCTTATGAAATTCACAAGGGAAGCACCGACAGAGTTCTTAGCAATTGGCAGAGAAAGCTGTCTGTTTTACTTCGCAAAAACAGATATTTTAATACAAAGAAAATTTACAGAAGTATTTTAGACGACTTTTCAGCTATCAAAAGAACAAAAAAGAAAAAAACCAAAGTAGGCATAGTAGGTGAAATCTATGTGAAATATTCGCCTCTGGCTAACAATCATCTCTGCGATTTTCTTATTCAGGAGGACTGCGAGCCTAATGTTCCGGGACTTCTTGACTTTGTTCTTTATTGTGCGTCAAACACTGTCACCGATGAAAAGCTGTATGACACTAAAACAAAAACCACCGCTCTTTTCAAGATCGGTTACGATGTTTTATATAAGTTTCAGAAGCAGCAGATAAAGATAATGAAAGAACACGGCGAGTTTGAACCTCCTCACGATTTTGAACACCTCAGACACTACGCTGACAAGTACATAAATCAAGGTGTAAAAATGGGCGAGGGCTGGCTTATAACCGCTGAAATGGCAGCTTTAGCGGAGTCTGGAACAAAGAATATAATCTGCACTCAGCCGTTCGGATGTCTGCCTAATCACATTGTAGCAAAGGGAATGTCAAGAGTTATTAAAAACGCTTACCCCGACGCTAACATTGTAGCTATCGACTACGATCCGGGTGCAACAAAAGTTAATCAGGAAAACAGGATCAAGCTTATGCTTGCTAATGCAAAGATGTAATATTACAAATTTTTTGAGAAACTTAACAAGAACTTGGTTTTTATGAGTGTAATTCAAGAAGCTTAGTATTATTAAAAAGAAAAATATATTCCTTATAATTTGACAAGAAACAATAATTTATGTTAAGGTTATATTATAGAAAAATATCGGAGGTAAACAAAATGAACAAACTATTCAAAACTGGGCTTTTGAGCATTTTGACGTGCAGTATTTTACTGCAATCAGCTGTTATCGGTTATTCATCGGAAACAAAAGAAATCTCAAATGCACCTGACGACACAATTGCATCATATAATTCAGATAATGATAACGTTTTAGATGATGAAAATTCTGAAAACAACATAATCAATGATGACACTAAAGACTACACTGACGGCTTAAAAATCTTAGAAAGTGCTGAGGTTTCAGACGAATTTGCAAAGAATAACGACCCGTTATATAAAAAGTATATGAGCGTCTCTCCGATTGCCAATTCAAGAGCAAATAAATTCGGAGTTACACAGCCAACAACTCCCCCTGCATTAGTCGGTGTTAATTCTGTTGACGGTATCGACGTTTCGATGTATCAAGCATATTCCACTCCTATTGACTGGAACAAGGTCAAAGCTGCGGGAATATCTTATGCGATCATCAGATGCGGATACCGAGGCTGGGGAACAGGAGAAATCGTTGCGGATTCATACTTTAAACAAAATATAGAAGGCGCTTTAGCGGCAGGACTACAGGTAGGTGTTTATTTCTACACACAGGCAATTACGGAGACAGAGGCTAAAGAAGAAGCAGACTTTTGTAAAAATGCAGTAAAAGGATATGACATTACACTTCCTATATACATAGATATTGAAAATGCCGATCCAAAAGGCAGACTTGATACCAGCGGTCTTACAAAGGCAGAAAAAACGAATATCTGTAAAGCGTTTGCAAACAGAGTTCAAAGTGCAAATTACACAGGCGGAGTTTACGCAAATAAAACATGGCTTGAAAACTATATCGACGGCGCTGCTCTTGCAAAAAAATTTGCAATATGGCTTGCCCACTACACCACCAATACTGATTATGCAAACGAGTTCAGTATGTGGCAATATTCTTCAAAAGCAACCATCAGCGGAATCAAAGGCAGCGTTGACGTCAATAAAAACTACCTTACAAAGCCTCATCAAGTAACAAACCTTACAGCCGCCCCGAGCACAACAAATCCTTCTGAATTTATTCTTTCCTGGACTCGTGCGGCAGGAGCTTACAAATATCAGGTAAAAACATATGACGAGGCAACAAGCACCTGGGTCTCACTGGGAACAACTAAATCTAATACATTCACTGTTGTAGAACCTTATTCAACAGCCGAACGTCAATATAAAGTGAGAGCATTCAAGCTTATCGGTACTGAAAAAATTTACGGTGCTTATTCTTCGGTTGTTACATTTGGTGTTAATCTAAAAAAAGTAACCGGTCTGATTCAGACTGCGGCAAACAAAAAATCTGTTTCGTTAAAATGGAATAAACTATTAACTGCCAGCGGTTATTATGTAAATATGTATAATTCAAATAAACAAGAATGGTCACAAGTCAAGGCGATTTCCGGCAACAACAACGTCACAGCGAAGATAACAGGTCTTGACTATTCAACCGTTTATAAATTCAGAGTTCAGGGCTACGCTGTTAATGAAAATGGAGCAGTTGAACCTCTTGTAAATTCATCAACTTTATCAGCGGCTACTACGCCTAAAAAGGCAGGCAAGCCCAAATATTTAAAAATAACTCCTGAAGCTCTTAAACTGACCTGGAAAAAAGTTGATAAGGGTTCAGGCTATCAGGTTCTTCGCTATGACACTGCCAAAAAGCAATATGTTGTCTGCAAAAGCGTTTTAGGAAAAGGTCACAACTACGCAACTATTAAAGGTCTTAAAAAGGGTACTAAATATAAATTCAAAGTGCAGGCTTATAAACTGGCAGGAGATATAAAATGGGCAGGAGAAAGAAGTTCTGCATACAGTATCCTCACTATTCCTGCTAAGGTTACTTCGCTGAAATATTCATTCAGCGGCAATAAATGCACCTTGAAGTGGAAAGCGTGTGACGGAGCCGGAGGTTATGAGGTCCAAAAATACAACAAATCAACTAAAAAGTGGTATGTTGTTAAAAATAAAAAGGGAAAGAAACACGTTAAATATAAATTCATACTTGCTAAAAATAACTCAGCTAAATACAGAATTCGTGCATATAAAAATATAAAGGGTATAAGACGCTATGGATATTATTCAAAAGTAAAAACTGTAAAGCATTAATTAATATTCCCAGTAACGGGAGATAAACCCACGCTTGATGTGTGGGTTTTTTTGTTTACCTTTGCTAGCAAAATATTATATTTATAAAAACAGCTTTTGACATATTTTTTAGTCAAAGGCTGTTATTATTTTATCAGAACGTAACTCGGACAGGATTTACAGCTTAAACAAAAAGAAAGGAAGATGAAATAAACCTTGGGACTTAAAATATATGATGAGGTTGAAGAAAAGTCAAAGCTCACAGCTTTTTTAAGCGGAGAGATAGACCACCACAGTGCAAAAGAGATAAGAAAAGAAATTGACATAAATGTTCAGAAACTTAACCCGACCAACCTTTATCTTGATTTTTCAAAGGTTGATTTTATGGACAGCTCAGGGATAGGTCTGGTTATGGGAAGATACAAACTGCAAAGTGAAAGGGGCGGAAAGGTGTTTATACAAAATCCTCCTCCGCTTATAAAAAAGGTAATGCTTGTTGCGGGAATAAATAAGCTTGCTAAGATAGTCAGCATAGATGTTCCGCTTTCGGAAATGCAAAAGGCAAAGGAGTCTGCCCAGAATTCTGACAAACTCTCTGTTCAGGCAGAATCGGCAGAAATCAGCGTTCAGAGCGGCAGCAGTGATAAAGATAATAATTCTGACGAAAACATAAAAAAGGAGACATAAAATAATGACAAAAAAGAAAGCAAAGGTTATTAATGAAATAAAAGTCAGTTTCCCCAGTCTTTCGGAAAACGAAAGGTTTTCACGTCTTGCGGTATCAGGCTTTGCGTCTCAGCTTGATCCGCAAGTCGATGAAATTTCAGATATAAAAACCGCCGTTTCAGAGGCGGTGACAAATTCAATAGTACACGCTTACAAAAACGAAATAGGAAAGATAGAGCTCGTCGCCAGAATTTATGATGATAACAAAATTTACATAAAAATAAAAGATCACGGCTGCGGAATACCCGACGTCAAAAAGGCAATGGAACCTCTCTTTACTACCTCCCCTGAGGAGGAGCGTGCAGGTCTGGGATTTGCAGTTATGGAGAGCTTTATGGACAAGCTAAGGGTGATAAGTAAAGAAGGAAAAGGAACTTCGGTTATTCTAACAAAAAAGCTGAGAACAAAGCTGGATAAGTAAAAATCAGCCGCATACATAAAATTTTTATTCAGGAATGTATATAAAGATGATTGGACTTGAAAGCAACAAAAAGTTTATAGAGGATAATTTAGGTCTTGTTCATCTGTGTGCGAACAAATTTCGTTCTAAGGGCATAGATTACGATGACCTTTACAGTGCAGGCTGTATAGGTCTTTTAAAGGCGGCTAAGGGCTTTGACGATACAAGAGGCGTGAAATTTTCAACCTATGCTGTTCCGGTAATTCTGGGAGAAATAAAAAGACTTTTCAGAGACGGCGGAACGATCAAGGTTTCAAGGGGTCTAAAAGAATTGTCGCTCAAGATAACTCAGATAAGAGAACGCTTTATCCGCACAAAGGGCAGAGAGCCGACAATTGAAGAACTCGCAAAACTCGCAGATATTCCCGAAGAAGATGTTGTCGAGGCACTTAATGTTTCTCTTCCGCCGCTTAGTCTTGCGTCAGGAGGCTATGAGGATGACTCTTCATGTGAGATAGATATTCCTGTTTCCGCGCCTGACGAGGAGATCACAAACAATTTAACACTCAGGCAAATTATGTCGTCACTTGACAGAAAAGACGCAAAACTCTTATACCTCAGATATTTTCAGAACAAAACACAAACAGAAACAGCAAAAATACTCAATATGACGCAGGTCCAGGTTTCAAGGCGAGAGAAAAAACTGCTCTTGTCCATGCGTGAGAAAATGACATAAAAAAACTCAGGAAGACCCTGAGTTTTGTTTTTTTATATTAATCTATAGCGTCCAAGCCCTTTTGAATGTCGGCGATAATATCATCAACATTCTCAAGACCGCAGGAAAATCTTATCATTCCTCCATTAATACCTGCTGCAACAAGCTGTTCGTCTGTCAGCTGTCTGTGAGTAGCAGACGCAGGGTGCAAAACGCAGGTTCTTATATCGGCAACGTGAACCTCGTTAGAAGCAAGTTCAAGTGCGTCCATAAACTTTATAGCGTTATCTCTTCCGCCCTTTACAACGATTGAAATTACTCCGCTTGAACCCATCGGAACATATTTTTTCGCAAGCTCATAATATTTATCGCCCTCTAACGACGGATAGATAACTTCTTCTATTTTATCCTGCTCCTTAAAGAACTTCGCGATCTTTAATGCGTTTTCGCAATACTGTTTCATTCTCACAGCTAAGGTTTCAAGCCCGAGATTTAAAAGGAAAGACGAATTAGCCGCAGGATAACAACCGAAGTCTCTCATAAGCTGCATTCTCGCCTTTACAATAAACGGTGCAAAAGCATAGTCTCTCGTATAAACGACCCCATGATAGCTCTCGTCAGGCTCAGTGAAATCAGGGAAGTTCCCGTTTGTGAAATCGAACTTACCGCTGTCCACAATAACTCCACCGACTTGAACTGCATGACCATCCATATACTTGCTCGTCGAATGGATAACAATATCTGCTCCCCACTCGATCGGACGGCACAAAACAGGTGTTGCAAAGGTGTTGTCTACTATCAGTGGAACACCCTTTTCATGAGCAATTTTTGCAAATTTTTCAATATCCAGAACCGTAAGTGCAGGGTTGGCAATTGTTTCGCCGAAAACGCACTTGGTGTTCGGCTTAAACGCCTTGCGGAGCTCATCGTCTGAAGCGTCAGGATTTACAAAAATGCACTCTATCCCCAGCTTTTTAAGAGTTACCGCAAAAAGATTTATTGTTCCGCCGTAAATAGTTGAAGCCGCAATAAAGCTGTCTCCTGCCGAGCAAAGATTTAAAATAGAAATAAGAGACGCCGCCTGACCGCTGGATGTACACATTGCGGCAACACCGCCCTCAAGTGCGGCAATTTTCTTTTCAATTGCGTCTGTGGTAGGGTTCTCAAACCTTGAGTATATAAGACTGAGCGTAGGATCGTCAAATACATCGCCTACTGCCTTTGTGGAATCATATACATATGTAGTGCTTTGCACTATCGGTACAACTCTCGGCTCTCCGTTTTTAGGGGTGTAACCTTCGTGAAGACATTGTGTTTCAATTTTCATATTATTTTATTTCCTTTCTTATCTTTAAATTGTTTTTCAATGTTTAATCTCTGAAAAACGGTGATACATACTCCTCTTCTTCTTGCTTTTTCTTAGCAAGTCTTTTTTTCTGTTTGTTCATTTCTTCTATTTTCTTTTTCTGTGCAGGTGTCTTAATAGATGCCGCACTCGCAAAAAACGCTACCGCAAAAGCAAACGGTCCGATAACAAGCGCAACGCTTCCCCAGCCTGTTGCAACAAGCACTATCATCAGAATAGTCAATGCCGAGCAAGCCGCTCCGGCAATTATATATATTATCTTTTGCTTTGACATATTCACTCAGCTTCTTTCTTGTTCCTAGCCTCTTGTTTCTAGTAACTAAACATTTATTTCTACGCTCTCGTGCTTGAAATTGTTTTTATCCAGAACAGGCTTTACGCAGTTTTCTATAAACTCGTTAACCTGAGAGACGCTTCTTCCAATAAAGTTTTCAGGCTTCATTATGCCGTCCATTTCCTCTTTTGAGATCATAAACATCGGGTCGTTTAAAATAAGCTCGCACAAATTATTGTCAAGACCCTCGTCTTTTACCCTTGAACCTGCTTTCATTGAATATTCTCGAATTCTCTCATGCAGTACCTGGCGGTCTCCGCCCTTTTTAACAGCGTCCATCATTATGTTTTCCGTTGCCATAAACGGAAGCTCCGCCATAACACGTTTTTCGATAATCTTCTCGTGAACTACAAGTCCGTCTGTTACATTGAGCATAATGTTAAGCACTGCGTCAACACCCAAAAACGCCTCCGCAACAGAGATTCTCTTGTTAGCCGAATCGTCAAGAGTTCTTTCAAACCACTGTGTGCCCGCCGTAAATGCAGGGTTCAGCATATCAGAAATTATATATCTCGAAAGAGAAGTTATTCTCTCACATCGCATAGGGTTTCTTTTATAAGCCATTGCCGACGAGCCTATCTGATTCTTTTCAAACGGCTCCTCGATCTCTTTAAAACTCTGGAGAATTCGTATATCGTTTGAAAACTTCATACAGCTCTGGGCAATTCCAGACAGCGTTGAAACGATTGCCGAATCGACCTTTCTTGAGTATGTCTGCCCCGAAACAGGTACAACTCCGTCAAATCCCATTTCCTCAGCTATCATTCTCTCAAGCTCCCTGATCTTTTCGGTATCGCCCTCAAAAAGCTCCATAAAAGACGCCTGTGTGCCTGTTGTTCCCTTTGAGCCTAAAAGCTTTAGGTTTTGCAGTCTAAAATCAATTTCCTGAAGATCCATCAAAAGCTCGTTGCACCAAAGAGTCGCTCTTTTACCTACTGTAGTAAGCTGTGCAGGCTGAAGATGAGTATAAGCAAGACAGGGCAGAGCTTTATACTTTTCCGCAAATTCAGCAAGCTGACCGATAACCCCCACAAGCTTTCTTTTTACAACATTAAGTGCGTCACGCATAACAATAATATCGGTGTTATCGCCTACATAACAAGATGTGGCTCCAAGATGAATTATTCCCTTTGCATTCGGGCAAGCCTTGCCGTATGTATAAACGTGTGCCATAACGTCGTGGCGAACAAGTTTTTCACGCTCTGCGGCACACTCATAATCTATGTTATCAATATTAGCCTCAAGCTCGTCTACCTGCTCCTGCGTAACGGGTAATCCCAGTTTCATCTCTGCTCTTGCAAGAGCAACCCATAGCTTTCTCCATGTTGTGAATTTCTTATCAGCCGAAAAAATATACTGCATTTCCTTACTTGCATATCTTGTGCAAAACGGACTTTCATAGCTATTTGTCATATTATTTTTCCTTTCTGTTATACTTTATTATTCCGCAGACAGAATGTAATAATAAACAGGCTGTCCGCCGTTTATCAATAGAACTTCGGTGTTTTGATATTTGCTCTCGACCTGCTCCTTCAAGGCTTTTGCGTCCTCGTCTGAAACATCGCTTCCCTGAATTATAGTAATATACGAAGTGTCTCCCTTAACCAGCTTCTTTATCAGCTTGAACGCCGATTTTGAAACATCTTTGTCCACAAAAGAGAGCTTGCCGTTCTCAAGAGCCAGAATTTCGTTTTTCTTTATCTTATGACCCTCATAATCGCTGTCGCGGGCTGCATAAGTTATCTGACCCGTTGATACCCTCTCGAGTGCATGTGTCATTTCAAGTCTGTTAGTTTCAAAGTCAGCCACATCGTCAAAAGCAAGCATAGCACTCATACCCTGCGGTATCGTCCTCGTCTGGAGTACGCAAACTTTTCTGTCTGCGAGTTTTCCTGCCTGCTCAGCCGACATAATGATGTTCTTGTTGTTAGGAAGTACAAAAACTATTTCTGCCGGACATTTATTGATAGCCGCCAAAATATCTTCCGTTGACGGGTTCATAGTTTGTCCGCCTCTTACAATGCAGTCCACGCCGACGTCCTCAAACAGAGCCTCAACTCCGTGACCCGCCGCCACAGCCACAAATCCGTATTCCTTTATCGGCTTAACAGGCTTGGTTTCGGGAACCTTAGCGTCGATTATACGCTGTTCGTGCTGCATTTTCATATTCTCTATCTTAGGAAGATTTATAGTTCCGAATTTAAGCGCCCTTTCAATAACCTTGCCGGGGTGGTTTGTATGAACGTGAACCTTTATAATATCATCATCGTCAACTACAACAACGCAGTCACCAATTGTTTCTAAATACGCTCTCAGCTTTGAACAGTCGTCGCTGCCGCTTGCTTTATTGATAAGCATTTCGGTACAGTAGGTAAAGTTTATCTCCTCGTCAAAATCACCTACCGTCGATGAAAACGTGTCAATCGTAACCGTTTTCTTTTCTGAGGGAACGTCAGGCTTTACGGTCTCACCGCCCTTAAAGACGTTTAACATAGCTTCAAATATAATAAGAAGACCTTTACCGCCTGCGTCAACAACACCGGCTTTTTTTAGTGCAGGAAGTAAATTCGGCGTATTCTCAAGTGCTTTTCCTGCCGATGAGCAGACCTCTTCCCAAAGAGATACCTCGTCTTTTGCCAAAACAGAAACAGCAGCAGCTCTTTCGCTTGCAAGCCTTACTACTGTTAAGATCGTACCTTCAGTAGGCTTCATTATAGATTTATACGCACCCGAAACTCCTTGGTCAATTGCCGAAACAAAATCACTTATCGAGGCTTCCTTTTTGCCGCTGAAACCCTTTGCAAAGCCTCTGAAAATCAAAGACAAAATTACTCCTGAATTTCCTCTTGCGCCTCTGAGCAAGGCAGAAGCAGTCTGCTCTGCCACCTCGCTTACAGTAACGTCGTCACGCATTCTTTCCAGCACAATAAGAGCATTCCCCATTGTCATAGACATATTTGTTCCCGTATCTCCGTCTGGAACAGGAAATACATTAAGCTCATCAACGGCTGTTTTCTGATTTGTTATACTGTTTGCAGCGCTGATAAAAGCGTCCCGAAGTGTTTTACCATCAATCACAAAACTGTCCCCCTTAGTTAAGACTGCATCTCATCGACAAAAACATTAATTTTTGCAACCTTAACCGCCGCCTCAGTCTCTACGGTATACTGCACCTTTTCCATAATGCTTTCTACGACTGTTGAAACGTTCACCCCGTATGAAACAGTTATGTGCAAATCAATAATAAGTTCGTTATTTTTAGTCTGGTGAATAATAACTCCGTTTTCCAGGGATTGTTCTTTTTTAAAAAGAGAGCTTATTCTCTGTCTTGGTCCGAATGTGTTCATTCCTACAACGCCGAAACAATTCGTCGCTGTATTTCCAATAAGAGAAACTAAATATTTATTTGAAATATGAATTTCGCCAATATGATTTTCAAATTTTATCACTCAGTACAGCTCCCTTTACCATAATAGATAAAAAAAGTATACCATATTCCCCATAAAAATGCAAACTATATTTGAGGATTGATGCTTACATTTATATCAACTCTTTTTAAAATTTCCTCAGGGTTTTTCTTATACTCCTCATATACAGAGTAATCGTTGTGGTTCAGCAGAGAGTGAATTTCAAAAATATCAGCATTATCCTCCTTTAAAGCCTTGTCAATCGCCTCTTGGCACAGTGAGTGAATACGCTCCGCAGCTTTTTGTCCAACCTCTTTTTGTTCCTTATCTGAAAATGTTTTATTAAACTCATACGCAATTGTTAAATTTACATCTATAACAATTCTGTCATTTTTCATGCTTACGCCGGTTTGCTTCTTAACGCTTGCTGCACTTACCGAAGTAAGAGTATCCCCCATCTTTGCGTCAATTGTCTGCTCTGCGACCCCGTTATTCAAAAATGACAAGCCTATGACCTCATCTCTTGACATAACGCTCTTTGGCTTTTTATCCTTGACAATTACCGCTCCGTCTATATAAAATGCTGTTACTTCGGCTTCCTCCGAACTTCCTCCGCCTGAACCTGATTCTTCGCCGCCTGAGCCGCCTCCTTCAGATTGAGAGCTGCTCTCCGATCCTGAACTACCGCCGCCGACCTCTTCATTGCCTGATTTATTTTTACTCTTGTCACTTTCAGTTTCTCCGAATTTTATATCAGAGCTTGCGTCTTCTTTTTCATTTGAAGACTTTTTATCATTCTTGATTTTCTTTATGATAGGCATAACGGTAGTACCGTTTGTGTTCTCGATATTGTCTATATGCCTTATAAGCTCGCACTCGGTGCTTGTTCCGTTCTTTTGGGATTCTTCAAATATCTCCTTTAAAACCTCCGCAGAATATGTTCCGCTTGTTACCTTTATATTCAGAATTTCTTTTGCCGTAATATCTGTATAAGCCATAAACGTTCCCAAAGAAATTCCTTCGGCATTTATGAAATAATCCAGAATAGGGTTTAAGTCGGTTACGCTTTTGCCTAGCAAAATCAGCTCGGAATGACCTAAAAATGCTTTTTTACCCAAGTCGGTCTCACATTGTTCGATAGCCGCAGGAATGGTCTCTGCGACTTGTGAAACAGTTGCACTGTTTGATTTAGACGGATCTATAGGCGTATTAGAACCCGAACCCTGCTGTACAAGCATTTGCAGCGTGACTTCAAATTTGCCCTCTTTTGTCATATCTATTCCCAGAGCATGAACGATGATCTTTTCATCAATATCTCTTTTTTCATATTTTCCTGTTGCATTGCACGAGCTTAAACTGAAAATGAATAATACGCAAACAGGAATTATCAAAAGTTTTTTCAGACATACTCTATTCCGCTTCATTCTCATCACCCTTTCCAAAGCAAAAAACAAGAGGCAGCAATACACCCAGTACTATTAAAAAAATCGTGATAACAGTCTTGTCCAGAACGTCGATATTCCACTTTTCCTGCAAAACGGAAGGCAGAGAAACAGCATAAGCGGCAACTGTTAAAACTAGCAGAAATACATTTGATTTAACTCTTTTAAATCCCGTTGACAACGCAATTTTTCCAACTAACAGAAGCAGTGAAGTCTTTATAAAGGCAACCAAGATCCACGCCGGAAGTAAAAATGCGTCCAGTCTTTCGATTATAAAGGTTTCGGCGTAGGTTCCCAAATCAAAGAACGGGAATTTGCTGATGTTCAAAAAGCTGCCTAAAGTGAGCACACATACTGTGGTTATTACATAGACAAAAATCAGCTTTAACGCCAACGCACCATAGACGCTCTTGCCCGCCTTTTCTTTTACATACGGGTATAAAATCGGAAACAGCAAAAGCTCGCTGAACTTTGACAGCTCATAATAGATCTCATGCAATATATCGTCAAATTTGGGATAGTCGTAAATAACATTGCTAAACGACATTTTACCCAAAAGAGCCAAAATAACAATTATAAAGGAAAGCCCGAAAAAAGCAAAGGTTATTCCGGCACTTCTTGCAATTGCCTCAATTCCCTGAAAAGCGGCATAAAAAGATACTGCTGCAACTGCTCCTATCACAAGCCACGTCGGCAAAAAGTCGGGAAAAGTTGCATATACAAAATAACCGAAGTATCTGAACAGACGATTAATAACCAATACGGCTGCAAGTGCAAAAACAACACAAGTCAGTATTCCCAGAAGCTTTGATTTTTCATATATCACCTGACATATATTTTTATCCGGATGCTTTTTATATAATACGATCATAGGTATAACCGCCAGACACTCTATAGCTGTACAAATTGAAAAGCCTATTATCTGACAGGTAACATCACTATACATAAAGGGTATAAATGTCATGGTATAAAAAATTCTTGATAAGAAAAGAATTATAACCATTTGTCCAAAAGATATTTTTCTCATATATAACCTTGTTTCTTTAAAGAAACAATCCTCCTTAATCATCTTTTGATTTTAACTAAATCTTTTTCGCTCCGTTCAGGTCCTCAACTATCGTCTTTGACCTGCCCAGCTTTAAAAAGCTTGGTCTGGTAACAACATCACGCATTGCCCTGAATGTGAACGGAGAGATCGGAGCATTATAAGGAACTCCATAGTTTTCAAGAGCTGAGATGTTAATAAGCATAAATGCAAAGCAGAGGGTTATTCCGAAAAGACCAGCAAATCCGCCTGCTAAGATAAACAGCATTCTGAAAATTGAAGTCTGCGGGTTCAGATTCGGAATGACAAATGAAGCAGTTGCTGTAAGTCCAATTACAATAAGCAGCGGAGCAGATACTAAACTGCTCGAAACTGCTGCGTCCCCGATAATTAATGCACCTACTATAGATACCGCTCCGCCTATGGCTTTAGGAAGCCTTATGCCGGCTTCTCTCATCAGCTCATACATTATTGTTATGATGACCGCTTCAAAGAAAAACGAATACGGCGTGACCTCCTCGCTGGCGGCAAGATTCATCAAAAACTTGTGAGTGAGAATTTCAGGGTGGTTTGTAGCAATTGCTACACACAATCCCGGAAGCGCTATGGCAAGAAAAAATGCAATGTATTTTATCCATCTTATATAAGTCGTGTAAAAAGGCTTATTCACATAATCGTCAATCGTCTGAAAGTTTTCAATAAACAATGACGGGCATATAAGTGCAAGAGGAACTCCGTCGACCAAAATACCTACTCTGCCCTCGTTCAGTTTAGCGCAAAAGGCATCAGGTCTGTCGGTTGACAAAACATTTGAAAAAAGACTTTTGTGCTTTCCCTGCAAAAACGGCTCGACATACCCTGTCGTTATAATAGTATCAAGATTTATCTTGTTCAAATTCTCCTTGACCTTGTCTATTACTCCCTGCGGTGCCTTGTCAGTAATATACGCAACACATACGTCAGTTTTGCTGTCGCTGCCTATCTGCTGCATATCAAATCTCAGCTTTGGAGTTTTAAGCCTTCTTCTGATAAGAGATATGTTTGTTCTTATAGTTTCAATAAAGCCTTCGTGTGCCCCGTTTAAATTACCGTCGCTTGTCGGCTCTTCTATAGAACGCTTGTCAAAACCCTGAATCCCATATGCAACACACTTGTCGCAGCCGTCAATAAACACCACTGCAAAGCCTGAAAACAAAGTCAGAAAAACCTCACCGTAAGTTGTCAAAATTTTTCTCTCCGCCGACAAAAGACTCTGCTTAGTTAGAAATTTAAAAACATCATCCTCTGTCGCATAGCCCTTGACCCTAAACTCCATAAGCGGTCTGTAAATAAGCTCCGCCATTGCCGATGTCGACGCCATTCCCTCTATTGAAACAACAGCGCACTTATGCTCTGAGATCTCAACCTCCATAATGTTAAGATCCATTGTCTTTCCCGATATTATTTTTAGATCCAAAAGTGCCTGCTTCAGACTTTTTGAAATAAGTGCTGTTTCATAATTATTTTCATTGACCTTTACAACTGTTTTCTGCTCCATTGCCATTCCTCCTTTATTTATCACGGTTAATATGCATAGTATTCTATATTCATTAGTTAATATTAGTGAAATTTCAAAATTTATACGAAATTTTCTTATTCAAAATTATAGATATACCTATGTGTATAATCTGTTATTTTGGAAAAGTTATTTATAGGCATTTTAATTCTGTGAAAGGACGTGCTTTAATTTGCTTATAGTATTTTTCAGAGCCATTATTCTTTATGCGCTTGTAATATTTTCAATACGTCTTATGGGAAAACGTCAGATAGGCGAGCTTCAGCCGTCAGAGCTAGTTATAACTATTCTTGTATCAAACATAGCCACTCTTCCTATCGAAGATACTACCATACCTATGACAACCGGAATTATTCCTATGCTCACGCTGGTCAGCTTAGACGTTATTATGTCTGCACTCACCTTGCGTTCAAGAAAACTAAGACAGATAGTATCAGGAAGCCCTAAAGTAATTATCTCAAACGGAGTAATTGACCAAAAACAAATGAAAAAGCTAAGATATTCTGTTGACGACTTGATGGAAAGTCTGCACGATTATAATATTTTCGATATAAGCGAAGTTCAGTATGCGGTCGTTGAAACAACAGGAAAAATAAGCGTTATGCAAAAAAACGATTACAGTCCGCTTTCTCCTTCTGATATTGAGCTTTACAGCGAAACAAAAAATCCGCCTCAGATATTAATTGACGACGGAGTTGTTATGCACGGAGCTATTGAATTCTTAGGGCTGGATATGAGGTTTGTAAACGAAATTCTCAAAAAAAATAAAGTCGAAGTATCAGATGTGTTTCTTATGTCGTGCGATGAGGATAAAAATTACAAACTGGTCAAAAAGGAGGATTTGAATTGAAAAGGCTTATCCTTTGTATAACTATACTTGTTATAATAATTTCGGGTTCTGTTATTTCTTTGTTTTTAATATACAATAAAAATCAACAGCTTATTGAAACTCTCGATTATGTAACAGAGTTCGCTGAAGACAAAAAAACCGACCAAGCTCTCGAAAAAATCGAAGAGTTCAGCCGGTCGTGGAAAAAATATTATATTTGTGTTTCATTTCTTGTAGAAAGCTCTTGCTTAGAGGATATTTCAGCCTCCTGCGCAAAACTAAAAGCTCTTTTATTGAAGGACAGTGAAGAACTGTATTCTGAATGTGAAACGATAAAGTATGGAATCACTCTTATTTTCAATAATGAGTTCCCATATCTTCACAGCATTTTTTGATAATTCAAGCTAACTGATTTCCGCAATTATCTTAATAAAGCTGTCTAAGTCGTTAAAGTCTTTATATACAGACGCAAATCTAACATATGCTACATGATCCAACTTTTTAAGTCCTGCCAAGACCTTATCGCCTATTTCGCTTGTAGTTGTTTCGGTCTGCATAGCGTTTGCGTAAGTATTCTCGATCTCATCGACCAAAGCATTTACATCTTCAACGCTGACAGGACGCTTCTTTATGGCATTACCGATAGCCTTAATGATTTTTTCCCTTTCGAAAGGCTCAAAGCTGCCGTCTTTTTTATAAACCATAAGAGTAGGTTTTTCAACAACTTCATAAGTGGTAAATCTCCTGCCGCAATTTGTGCATTCACGGCGGCGTCTCTTTTTCTCATCGCTAGGACGGGAGTCGATTACCTTTGTGTCCTCATAATTGCAAAATGGACATCTCATAATTAGCTCTCCTTATCATTGTATTTATGTTATTATATCATATATAGTGTTTAATTTCAAGTCAAAATACCAAATATATCAAAATGTTGTTATGAAGTTTATTCATTTTCTTATTTTATTCATTTTCTTATATAAAATCAAGAAGAACCTGTATTTTTAACGATTTTTAAAATCAACTTCTGCTTTGCAATTTTTATTCAACATAAGATTCATGATCTTATGAATTTAAAAAATCCTCAGTAACATCCTTTAATGTCACAGGAGTAATTTCTGAACGTACAATAAGCCTGAACAGAATTTCCGCCTTTTCACAGCTTGTAGTAATGTCCAAAATTTCCGACTTTTCTTCATTTCCCGATATTACGCCTTCAATTCTGATACCGTAAGTCAGTGCTTTCTCGCCGTCAAGCTTAACTTCACTTTCAATAAGGCTGTACCGGGTTGAATTATCCTTTGAATATTGTGTCTTTAATACCTTTTCCATTCCCATACGCTCCTTTTACTTTATTTCGCCTCTAAAACTGAGTAATTAAATCGTTAAAATACAATATCAGACTTCTTTTTTACATTATACAACATAATTCGACAATCTGATTAAAAACTTTTCGACAAAATTCGACAAACGGTATATTGCGTCAGCTCAATCTTGACTTTTTGAGTTATATACTATATAATATTTTGATAAGCTGTATTATAAAGGCTTAATATTTTTATGAAATTCAAACGTGAGGAGATATAACTATGGCAGTAAAAAATTTATCTGTATCAAAAGAAGGCTATAAAAAATTAGAAGAGGATTTAGAATACCTTGTAACAGTCAGAAGAAGCGAGGTTGCGGCTAAGCTCAAAGAGGCACGCTCATTCGGAGACCTTTCGGAAAACGCTGAGTATGACGAAGCAAAGAACGAGCAAGGTATCTTAGAAGCTAGAATTACAGAGCTTGAACAGATGATCGCCAATGCAGTTATTGTTGATGACGACAATATATCACTGGAAGAAGTTTCAATCGGTTCAAAGATCAAAATTGAGGATATGGAGCTTAAATCAACAGAAACTCTGCAAATCGTGGGTTCAACCGAATCTGACCCGGATAACGGAAAAATTTCTGATGATTCACCTATCGGAAAAGCTGCTTTAAAGAAAAAGGTCGGAGAAATCTTTGAAGTCGAAGCACCAGTAGGAATTTTGAAATTCAAAATTTTAGAGATAAGCAAGTAATCTTTTAAGACAACATAACAAAAAGGAGCATAAATACAGATGAGTGACGAAATTTTAAATGAGGGTTCTCTTGAAGAAGAAATTTCTCAGGAGGAAATTAACGGACTAAAGCAAATAAGGATTGACAAGCTGAACGAATTAAAGTCAAAGGGCGAAAACCCATATGAAATAACGAGCTACGACGTAACCATAAAAAATGCCGACGCTAAGGCTGAATACGAAAAGGCAGAAGCAAAAATCATAGCTGAGGCAGGCGACGATGAAGAAGCAAAAAACGCCGCTCTTGAAAAGCTCAAGGAAAAGACAGTTCGCATAGCAGGAAGAATCGTAAGCTGGCGTGATATGGGCAAGGCAAACTTTATAGACGTTCGTGACGGAAGCGACAGAATTCAGGTTTATATAAGAATGAACGATATAGGCGAAGATACCTTTGCCGAGTTCAAGAAATGGGATATAGGAGACATTATCGGAATTGAAGGCTTTGTTTTCAGAACAAGGCGCGGCGAAGTTTCGATTCACGCCAAAGAAATCAGGCTCTTGTCAAAATCTTTGCTTCCTCTGCCTGAAAAATGGCACGGCCTTAAAGACAGAGACCAGAGATACCGTCAAAGGTATGTTGACCTTATCTGCAACCCTGATGTTAAGGACACCTTTACAAAGAGAAGTCTTATCTTAAAGGAAATAAGAAACTATCTTGACGAGCGCGGCTATCTTGAAGTCGACACGCCTGTTCTCCACACTCTTGAAATAGGTGCTGCGGCACGTCCGTTTGTTACTCATCACAATGCTCTCAACCTGGATATGTATCTTCGTATTGAGACGGAGCTTTATCTAAAAAGGCTTATAGTAGGCGGTTTTGACAAGGTTTACGAGGTCGGCAGAATATTCAGAAACGAAGGTATGGACACCTCTCACAACCCTGAGTTCACCACAATCGAGATGTATCAGGCTTATACAGACTATCACGGTATGATGGATTTAATAGAGGATATGTACGTAACCATTACAAAGAAAGTCTGCGGAAGTGATGTTATAACCTATCAGGGAACGGAAATCAACATGGCTGCTCCTTGGGAGCGTTTAACTATGGTCGAGGCTGTAAAGAAATACGCAGGTGTTGACTACAACGACTGGGCAACCGATGAAGACGCAAGAGCCTGTGCTAAAGAAAAGGGAATAGAAGTTGACGAGGGCGACAAAGCTACGAAAGGTCATGTACTAATTGCGTTCTTTGACGCTTTTGTTGAAGACAAGCTGATACAGCCGACTATAATTTACGACTATCCTGTTGAGAACTCACCTCTTGCAAAGAGAAAGCCTGAAGACCCTGCATTTACAGAAAGATTTGAATATTTCATCTACTGCAGAGAAATGGGAAATGCGTTCTCTGAGCTTAACGACCCAATTGACCAAAAAGAAAGATTTGTCCGTCAGGTTGAAGCAAAGCGTGCTCAGGGTGCAAACGCCGAAGTAGACGAGGACTTCATAACAGCGCTTGAATACGGTATGCCGCCTACAGGAGGACTTGGTTTCGGTCTTGACCGACTTGTTATGCTGCTTACTGATTCAGGTTCAATAAGAGACGTATTATTATTCCCCACAATGAAGCCGTTGGGGAAGTAAACCCCGTAGAATTGGGGTTTTGAGGGTGTTTAAGACAAAATTTACGCCCAATTTACGACCAAATTTATAAAAATGACAGAAAGCTCCTCATGGAGACAAATAAAATAAGATAATAAAAATCTTGTTTTATAAAAATTCAGATTATTATAATCAGGCAAAAGCTTGAATTTTAATAATAAATTTATAACTGAAAGGACATAAAAAATGACCGAAACAAAAAAAGACACTATTACAAAGAACATTCTAAAGATTTTTATTGCGGCCGCTTTTGTTTGCATTTGCACATTTGCTGCTTCAGTAATTACCGCAGAAGCAACTGTTACAGTTGCACCCACCGGTGACAAATCGGGAAAAGAGGACTTATATAACATTACAGCTGCTCTTGAAGATGATGGATCAGTAGTTTTGCAAAACGGCGGTGTTTACTATATTAAAGGTACACTGTATGTAAAAAGCAATCAATCCATTACTGCAACAGGCGCTACAGTTATTACTGAAAACGGAGCAATACGCAATATTCCAACAGCTGTAAATTACAATTCTATCAGCAATTTTACTCTTGACGGAGGAACATGGAAAAACTCGTCGTCTGAGGGCTTTAAAAAGACTATGATGCAGTTTTCCCACAGTAAGAATATAACTATCAAAAATGCAACGGTTGAGTGCAATTATGAGGGTCACGCACTGGAGATTTTAGCCTGCAAAAATGTAACTGTGGAAAAATGTAAGCTCCTCGGTGTAGGTAAGGTAGTTAAAAACAGCTGTGAAGAACAGCTTCAAATCGACATTGCAACACCTAAAACCGCTCCGACATTAGTAGAATACGGCTCTAAGTTCGTAAGCGGACAAACCTGTAAAAATATTACCATAAAGAATAACACAATTCGAGGCAGCAGAGGCATATGTGCAAATTACGCTTCTACAGAAAACAAGTATATAAATAAGTTTCATAAAAACATAAAAATTATAGGCAATAAAGTAACGTCCAAGACGTCTGAAGCGGTAGCGTTATTCAATGTAATAGGTGCAACTGTTAAGAACAACAAGCTCACAAATAAAAGCAGCAGGGTGAATACAGCCTATTCAGTAGGGCTTCATATTACAATGTTTGCAAAAGCTCCTTCGTCTATTAAGAAGGCAACATACACTGTAACCGGTAACACCATCAAGGGCGGACGTCAAGGATTTTTCGTTTATTCACATTCTTCGTCTAAGTTTGGTAAGGTTATAGCTAAGAACAACAAATGCTATTCTAAGATGGGAGCCTCATCGGCATTGGTTATCCATAAGGACAGCTCTATTAAAAAATCAACTTCCAAAAACAAGATATACAAATGGTAGCAACGGTGACATTGCATATTACCACAAGAACAAATGATAATTTACGCCCACTGGGAACATAAGCGTTCTTAGTGGGCATTAATTTTTGATATTTAGCGTGATAAAATAAATCAAACATAATTAGAACATAAAATGTTTTCATCACAGACATTAAGGCTTAATATACTTAAGGAAGCATTGTAGTTTTGATTATGAAATCAAGATTTGCGGAGGTAATCAAATAAAAAAATTTAGGGGAGTTAATTTTTAACTTTTTATCGACCACATATTGACAAATTCGACAACACTATGTATAATGATTATAGTCGATTTCTATTCGAATTGGCTTCTTTGAACGTCATACTTTATGAAATATTTTTTCTACAAGAGATAAATGAATGAAATAAAGCAAGACAAGTTAATGAAAAATCTAGCCTAATAATCTACCTATATTACGTGCCAAAGCTAATTTATCTCAAACTAAGTTAGCCGAGATAATTGGTGTTATTAGACAAACATTGGTAGCTGTGGAAAAGAAAAAATAAAGCTATCGTGGAATGTATTTTAGCCTGTGTTTTAGTTTTTCAAATGTAATCCGAAAACAATCAATTATTAGAGTTCTATGATAAGACAACTAATAAGTTAAACAATTACTTATACGGCGTGATATATAACGGAGGAAAATGAGATGAGTTATAAGTGTAGGATTTGCGGATTAAATGAGGTAGAACACCAAGAAGATGTATGTGAACTTTGTGCAGTTAGTCAAGATCCGTATGCTGCAAGCATAACAGACCAAACACAAAATCAGCCTCAGAACAATTATTCTCATCAAGGCAATATGGGATATTCACCAAAGCGAGGAACAAATAGAAAAATTTTACTCAATGGTGGTTCGTCACTCGCCAATACAGACCCGTATGGAAATAACATTACACCAGATACCCAAGATAACAATGTGCAAGTGTTTTCTGCCGGACAAACACCTCAAGTAACAAAACCAGCAAATACATCTATTGCTAATACAAAAAGTGTCTCCAATGTCACTGGTAATCAGCCTATAACTTCAGGCATTACTAAAAATATTATGGTTGACAATCAGAAGAAATCTATTTTAGCGAAATGGTTTCGCTCATTGTTTTCTGGAATACCATTCACTATAGACAATGATATAACTATGTTTCAGGTATTTCCTGATTTCACTGGCACATCATTAAATGCGCAAGGTAATGCCTGCGATCAGGTTGTTGTATATGGAAAGCTTAATAATGGTGCAATAAGCGAAAATAATGATGTTGAAGTATTTGGACGCAGAGATTCTAATAACAATATAATTGCAAAAACTATTAGAAATAAAGCAAGTGGAACGACGATTACCCCGATTAGAACAATGAGCACAGGTGTTGTTTGGATTATCACATTGATTTTCTTATCAATATTTGCAATGGTGCTAATGGAACTTGGTATAGAAGGTATTATTTGGATAGTTGTTATAATTATGTGTCTAGCGAACTTTCCAAAAATTTTAAAAATCATTGCTGTAATTCTTGGAGTCTTATTCTCTTTTTTTAAAAAGCTCTTTTAGGAGGATGATAAGTGGTTATCAATAATAGCTATTCATCAACCGAGAAAAACCACGCCATTTGCAGAAAAGATCTTGATTTTATATCAAATGGCAATTTTATTTCAAATGGTTATGAAGAATGCCAAAATATGCAGTTTTTTAAAATCAATGGTTTGACTCGTTTTTGGGATGTAGAACAAGATTTTTCTGTAACTACACTTGTTGGTGATATCCTAAATAGCTGTGTTCGACACGGAATACCATTTGCATATGTAATAACCGGAAACGAAAACGGTATCAGCATATACGTTGGCACGATGAAACTTTTGAGAGAAAGCCTTATATCATCCTATGAAGCAGTATTTCCTGGGATTGATATAGAGATCATCTCGGAAAATCCTCTTAGAAACGCACCCAGTGAATATGGAGGGATATTTGCAGGAATACCTACTGATAAATTGGGAGCTGAAAAGAAAAGTTACCAAATCGAATATATTTGCAGAGGAATGCAGGGAAAAAAGTTTACATATGTTATACTCGCATCTGGAATAAGCAATATAGCTGTTACTTTTGGTCACGAGAGAATTCTTGAAGAAATGGAACTTGTGTTTTCTCAAATTAACCAAACAATTTCGGAAGGATCACAAGGAAATATTTCGGCACAAAATCAGGACTTCTCTAGCAAAAATTATTTTGATAATCTTAAAGTTTTAGAGATGGCATTAAAAAGCGGAACAGCAAGAGGAGTATGGAGAGTGAATGGTTACTTTGCCTCAGATAATACAGTCGATGCTAAGCGTCTAGGAAATATCATTAAGGCAAGTTTTTCTGGTGAGTATTCTAAGCCTGAACCGTTTAGGGTTATAGATTATAACCACATAAAAGATGTTATTTCAAACACTTATATGATGGCAGACTTGATTGATAATCCGTACCTTCACCCGCTTGGAAGATGGCAGAAATCAGGAGTAAATCAACCAATTAACTTATATATATACAAATTTCAAACTATTATGAATAGCGATCAGCTAGCGACATTGTGCCAGTTGCCAACTAAGGAATTTAATGGGTTTTATACTGATCAATATGTTGAGTTTGATGTTTCAAATAGAACGCAAAAGTCGATGGTCGAACCGGTTCCAATTGGAGATATTTGTGTGGCAGGACGAAAAGGTCAATCATATGCAGGTAATATTTACTACCTAGAAAAAAATGATTTTACTCGACACGCTTTAATTATTGGAATAACTGGTGGAGGAAAAACTAACACATCAAAATCTATTCTTAATACCTTATGGAATTCTGAGAAAGTACCGTTTATGGTTATTGAATCGGCAAAACGAGAGTACTGGGAGTTGAGAAATCTAAAGGGATTTGAGAATTTACTGGTGTTTACTCTTGGGGCTGAAGCCACGCAAACATCTGTACGATACAGGATAAATCCTTTTGAAACAAATCCGGACATATCACTTCAAACACATATTGATTACTTGCTCTCAACATTTAAGGCGGCATTTGATTTATACCCTCCAATGCCATACATACTTGAAAAGGCTGTATATGAAATATATAGTGACCGTGGGTGGGACATTGTTGAAAATATAAACAGATTAGGATTAACGGAGTATCCGACCTTGTCTGATCTATATAACAAAATTGATGTTATTGTTGATAGTATGGGATATCATCAAGAGGTTCAATCCAATGTCAAAGCGGCGTTGCAAGCAAGAGTGTATTCGCTTATGATTGGCGGAAAAGGAGCGATGTTAAACACTCATAAATCAGTTCCAATTGAAGAACTACTTTCAAGACCAGTTGTAATGGAACTTGAAGACTTGGGCGATGATGAGACAAAATCATTTGTTATAGGCATTTTACTTGTGCAGTTATATGAATATAGAAAATCTCAAATGACAAAGGGAAGCAAAAAACTTTCTCATATCTTAATGATAGAAGAGGCACACCGACTCTTAAAAAATGTGCCTGAGGTAGGTGAGAACGGAAATACAAGAGCTAAATCTGTAGAATTCTTCTGCAATTTGCTTGCAGAAATACGTACATTTGGTCAAGGAATATTAATCGCCGACCAAATACCAACAAAACTTGCTCCTGACACTATAAAGAACACCAATCTAAAAATCGTTCACCGTACTGTTGCACTTGAAGATAGAGAAACGATTGGTAGAGCAATGAATATGAATCCTGAACAGATTGAGTACTTAAGTTCGTTGAAGCGAGGATATGCAGCAATTTATGCGGAAGGTGACAACAGACCAAAATGTGTAAAACTGCCACTAGTAAAGTCATATTATGAAAAAAATCGTAGTGAAGTCATTGCAGAAGTTAAGAAAAGAGTTTACGACATTGCAATTGGATACGATGAAATAGTATCTCATCACGCCGGATGTAGTTACTGTGAACATCGTTGTAAGTATTTTCAAAAAATATCTTCATATGTAGATGCTAATGTAGCAACCGAAAAAGTATTAGAGAAGTGGCAAATAAAGAAATATTCTCCAAAATCTTTTGTTGCTTTTTCTAAATCGGAACTAGTAAAAAAAGTTGGAATACAAAGTATATTTGAGCAGCTTTGTATTATTGGGTATATTCTAACTCAAGAGGAAAATCTTAATGATGGTCAGAGGCAAAAATGCTTATCTGACTATCTAAAGTATATTAATACACTTAATTAGGAGGATGAACATTTATGGCAGAACAGTATGCGATCAGTGCGGCAAATCTTAACTATATTGAGTCAAACCTAAACTCGATCCATCAGGACTTGGAAGTTGTTAATTCTGGTGTCGGAACGGTAAACGACAATGTCAAAGTTGTTTACGATGAAATTGGAGCATTAGCAAAAGACTTCCACGATTTTGTACAAATGCAGGTAAAAGCGAATGCAAAGTCTAACGCACAGCAGAGACTTATTCAAATCCGTCAGGAGTTGAAAAAACGTTTTGGACATTATGACATTGTTAGACGAACTACAACAGGAATTTTGCAAGCAGATGATATAGGCATTGTTAAAAAAGACACGATAAGCAACGCAACTGAGGAACTGATGATTTCGACGCCAGGATATTGGCTTGCACCCTGTTTGGTTGCTCTTGCAGCATGGATTAATGATAAGCCTGAATTGGCTGAAAGGGCTCTAAAAGAGGGAATTAAACGTAATGATGAAAAAACTTCTTTATTCTTTGCACTGATTTGCAGAAGGGCTGAACGAAAATCTGCTGCTCTCAAGTGGACACAACGCTATTTGGCGAATCAGGATGAAGAAAATCTTGACCGTAAAACTGTAATAATCCTTGATGCTTTTGCAAGCGGCTTACTTGGTGCTGATTCTGAGGGCGTAATTTCAAGGCAAATGAGTGAATGGTTGGAACATCTTTCGGATAAGCCTGGCTTTGTAGAACAGCAAACCAAACAGTGGTCAGACGCTATTAATCTTAAGAGAAAACCGCTTGAGACCAATGACTATACATATCTTCGCAAATACAGCAAAACATGGCCTGTTCTTCAAGACATTATGGAAGGCGCAATGCTTCATGCTGAAATTTTAGATTACTTTACAGTAATATTTGAGCAAGAAGCATCTACTGATTCGTTGAAGGCTCAGCTTGACGAAATCCTTAATAGCCTTGTCTCTGATTTTGATGACGAGGAGATTCCTCTCAGAAAAGAAGAAAAGTACAATCAGTTTATTGTAGATTTCGATGGAGATGAGCAACGTGCACAGCAGAATATGGCAGTTGAGCAGACAGCGTTTGAAACTCATAAGGATTTTACACAGCTATTAACCGATGCTGCAATGAAACCAGAAAGTTCACACGCCAGTGTATCTACTCAGAAATTTGCCATTGCTCTTTCTAAAGATTGGATAAGCAATGCTTACAATGATATAATAGCACAAAACCGTATGAAGATCCCCAATGAGATTGAAATCAATGTAGATACCTTCAATGATAAAACAACAGATGGTCAAAACGAGACAGAACTTATCGAAAAATTCAACAAACTCGTTGATAATGAGGAAGCAAATGCACTTGCACAGTGTGTCCTATCTGGTTTTGAAAAATTCTGTCTGTATGGCGGAGCAACAATCGGTATCATTGGTTTGATTATGTTGATCGCCGGAAGTGCTTTTCTTGGATTGATTGCAATTATCGCTGGTATTGGTTTGGTCATCAACCATTTCTCCAAAAAGAAAAAAATTGAAGCAACTCGTCAAAATATTGAAACTCAGTTTGAAGAAAAACGTAAAAACGGTACTCAGATCATTCGTGCTACTCTTGCAGAAATTGTTGATTTCCGTGCCGAGTTTGCTGAAAAAGATAGAGATAGTCAAAAGGTAATTGATTTCCTTGATGAAATTAGTCCTGAGCAGTATGTGAGAAAGCTTTCGGATTCTAATCGTAGAATTAATCTTACGAAATAAGGGAGGATAAAACAATGGATGCTAAAAGTAAAGCAAATTTTATTAATTCTGTTGCTGATGGAACAACAATTCCTTGCCCCAAATGTGGTTCAGCTAATAAAAGTGATAGCAAGTTTTGTATTTCTTGTGGTATCAAGCTTTCTGTGGATAAAAATTCGCAAGCGAGTTCCTCAGATTTTGTACAGGTAAATGAGAAAAAAGCACCAGTGAATACGTTCGAATATGTTGAACCAAATACCGTTTTTGCAAAGGGATTACCTGAATGGAGTGTTGAGCCGCCGCAAATAATGGTAAGGAGGCATTAATCATATGGTGTCCACAGCTATTACCCCACCTAAAACATACTCAGAATGGGTTGCTGTTTTTGATATGTTAAAAACGAAAACTGATGATGAGTCAGTTCTCGCTGCTATGCAAAAAGGAACTATTGAATGGCAGTCAGGTGTTGCAGAGCGATTTGCAAAGAAATTGATTGACGTAATTAATTACCGAATGAATAATGCTTCGGACAAATTCCAAAAGGAAATGGTACGTGCTTATGGGCAAGAAAGAGTTATAATTCAAGCTCTCCTTGCTCTACGCAAGGAAATGTGTTTTTTATCAAAAGCAATAAACCTACCTGCTATCCCCGAAAAAGATAGACAGTACTATTATCAGTTGGTAATTGCTCAAGCAAATAGTATGCAAAGCTCACTTGAAGATTCAGCAAAAAAAGATCGAAGCGGCAAACTTGCGAGTATAGTAAGAAATAATAAAGTAAACGCATTTTGAAGGGAGAATTGATATATGAGTGATGTTGCTAAGAGCAAAGAACTCTTGAAAAGGTATTCCATTGCTCGTATTCCTTTTATAGCAATTAATACGATAGAGAGAGCAAGAACTTTAGATATTTTAAAGGAAATCTCCGAAGAACTGACTCTGCCTTTCTATGTACATACACTATCAAAAGGAATTTACGATTTGACAACGGAAAAAATCATAAATGATGATAAATCCGTATATGGTGCAATTGATTTTATGAGCGAGCAAATGAAACGCAAGCAATATATGACACTCATTCTTACAGAAGTACCTGATTTAAGTAGTGATAATAGTGATTCAAAGCAGATTTTGGATTTAGTTACCCTAGCAAATGAGTCCGGTGGAGTTGTAATTGTCCTCACAAATAACGCAGTGTGGAATCAATTACAAAGATTGGGAATGGTTATAAAGATTGATCTTCCTAATGAGGATGAAATGTATTCCATTATTAAAGAGTACATAGAAGATTATCGTACAGAAATCCCGATTGAATGGGATAATACAGATATTCGTGAGGCTGCTTCGACTCTAGCTGGTGTAACAAGGATTGAAGCTGAAAATGTAATAGCGGCTTTGATTGCAAATAAGAGTATCAAGAAATCTGATATGGATGAGATCAGATATGCAAAAGATCGTCTGTTTTCTGATATTTCCGGATTGGAAAAAATTGATGTTGACGATAGCGTTAAGGATGTTGGTGGATTAGCTGGACTTAGAAAATGGCTGAATGAGAAGAAAGAACTTCTCACTCCTGAAAAACGTGATGAACTAAGAGCTAAAGGATTGCAGCCTCCAAGAGGTATTTTGTTGGTTGGTGTTCCTGGTTGTGGTAAATCCCTTTCGGCAAAGTCTATTTCAGCTAACTGGAAATTGCCTTTGTATCGTTTGGATTTTGCTACTGTTCAAGGCAGCTATGTCGGTCAGTCTGAACAACAGTTGAAAGATGCTTTAACTACGGCAGAAAATGTATCACCTTGTATCCTTTGGATTGACGAGATTGAAAAAGGATTGTCCGGTGCTAGCAGTTCAAACGATGGTGGCGTATCCACTCGTATGGTGGGACAGTTTTTGTTCTGGCTTCAGGAGTGTAAAAAGCAAGTGTTTGTTGTTGCAACAGCAAATGATGTTTCTATGCTTCCTTCTGAGCTTCTGCGCAGAGGTAGATTTGACGAATTGTTCTTTGTTGATTTACCAACGGCAGATGAACGGCGTGACATTCTTTCGCTGTATATACGCAAATATTTGAAACTCGATTTTATCGGTCCATTTGCAGATAAAATCGTAGAGCTTACCGACGGATTTACTGGTGCTGACTTGGAATCTACCGTAAGAGATTTGGCATATCGCTCTATTGCTAACAGTAATTTCGTTCTTAATGAAGAAAATATGACTACAGCATTTAATAATGTTGTTCCCCTTTCTCAGACAAGTCCTGAAAAAATTGAAGCAATCCGTGATTGGGGTAAAGAGCGAGCTGTACCTGCTTCTGGTAAGCCAATCGGCGGAGAAGAACTCTCCCAAAAGAAAACTGGTCCTAAGACACGCAAAGTGTTGGTGTAAATAATTCTACGCAGACATGGATGCGGCTTGATTTTTGCAAACCATACCGTGTTTGCGTTAATTTATATGGAGAATAGACTATGAACTTCAAATTGGAAAGCGGCAAAAGTAAAGAAATCAACAAAATCCCTGAAGTAAAAGTTGATAGTAAACAGTTGTCGGAAACGAAAGAAACTGCTGAAAACTTTGATGATTGCTCTCTAAATGATGTTCAAGATTTCAAAAGAAATGACTCCTTAGAGGATACTGAAGAAAACTACGATGACTGTGAAGCTAAAATAGAGGAAATAGAAGAAAAAAATACTGAATTTGCTAAAGATTATTATGATGATTTTAATGATTGCGGTAAAGAGAACGATGATGAAAACGAAGATTTAACAGAGGAATCAAAAGAACAAATCTCCGAAGAAGTTTCTGATTCTGCAAACGAAAACCTTTCCGAAAAAGATGTTGAAACTATTGTTGATGAAAAAGCAGATGTCATTGAGTATGATGTGGAGAATAAAAAAGATGAAAAGGTAAACATTGAGGCTACTGCCGAGGAATTGAAAAACGAACACGAACTGGCTAAGCAAACATATGAACAATTAGAACATTCTTTGCAGGAACGAATTGACGTAGTTTTTGAAAAGGGAAAGGTTTCTTCCGCCGAAATCAATGGTTTGAAAGAGGAAAACGCTGCTGAGCTTAAAGCGAAAATCGAAAATAAAAGTATAACGGAATCCGAACTCAAGAGCAAGTTCGATGAAGTTCTTTCCAAAGAAAAAGGCAGCGAGGAATATAAACAATCCCTTCAAGAATATAATGCTCTCCAATACCAAAAGATAATGCTGGATGAACAAATTGCAATTATGCAAAAACAACAAGACTTTTTAAATAAAAAGAGCATTGAACTTCGTGATGCCCAAATTCAAAAAGGCTCTGAAGCTGTGGCAGCATCTACTAATACTCTCGCCGTGGTTAGTATACTTCAAGAGAGATATGACCAAACCTATTATGATACAAAGGCTAATAAGACTGAACTTGCAAGCATAAGAGAAGATAGCTGCTCTACCATCAAGGAACTTACTGCCGAAAAGAATTCCATTAAACAAGCTATGGATGCTAAAATGGATGAAATTTCTAAATATGTTATTTCTAATAAAATGGTTAAATATGAAACTGCTCACAACTTCCATTATCAGCAGTTATCAGCTGAATACATTGCAATGAAGGAAAGTTATGACAGAATCGGTTATTCGATTGTAAAGTTGGATGAAAACAACAAGGCAATTACTGAGCGACTCGGTGATGAGTATGTTTCTATGATGGAACTTCCTCCAAGTTCAAGAATAGCCGAAGTAAATGACGGTACAGACACTCCTGATGAAACAAATTATTTTATTGATGAAGCCAAAGCATATGAGGTTTTGTCTCCCTTTAAACAAGGAAATTGGGAGCAATTAACTATTCAAAATAAAATACTGGCAATTGATAAATTGGCTGATTATAATGCTGAAATCCTTGGCGTTGAATACAAGCCAAGAATTGTGTATTATAAATCTGAAAACCCATGTGATTTTGGCGGTTACTCTAAAAATCAGAACACAATATATATGAACGAGTACAATATACACGATGCGGCTGAAACAGCTGATACCATTTCCCACGAATATCGGCATAAGTACCAACACGAGAGGGCTGAGAAACTCGAAACAGAAAGGGATTTGGAGTTTAGAGAAAACTTTGATAATTACATTCGTGCTGAAGATGATTACCAGGGATATAAGGAGCAATTGGTAGAATCTGATGCAATAGCTTATGCTAAGGAAGTTAAAGATAAAATTGCTCCCTAGGTCGAAACTTCCAATAAAAACACCGACGATCTTACCAAACACAGTAGTTTGGGTGCGTACTTCACTAAACTCAGCCCCGAAAAGAGTGCAATGTTTAAGAAAGTGTCTGTAACGTCACGATATTGAAAGCAGATATATTGAAAAGGTACAAGTAAAAGCCCTTTAAACCGCTGATACTTAGAGACTTATTAGAATAAAGACTTGACGAATATAAAACAGTTCAACCTATGAGTTACTTATCAGTTGTAAAACCGGTAAGTAACTATAGTGATGAGGTATATAATTCTTATCTTACATTTGCAGATAGGATAGAACGGGATTACAATGTAAGAATGGAGGTAGTACGATGAAAATAATATCTAAAAATGTAGATCATTTGTCTAATATAGAAAGATATGACCTGTGTGATGTTTTTTCAGAGTCTGCGTCAAGCAAAGGTTTGATAATCTGCTATGCGTTAGCTGCTTGCGAAAACTGCAAACTAGTTTCCTTAGATTTGATAGCAAAGCACAAAGAAATAGGTGTTCCTGAAAAATGGCACAAAAAATATTCCGAAACATCTTTTACGACTTCTTTTGATGATATCGAAAGTTTTCTACACGCTTATGACGATGATGATTTCGGTCGTTGGACATTAACTGCAATTTATCAAAATTTTGAAGTGGTTCTAAGCGGTGAAAAAGATAAGACAGTGGTTAGCGTTTCATATCCAAAAGATGTAAAGGTGAATTTACTTCCCTTGCTTAGCGGTATTGAAGCAACAACTTATAGATATAACAGCTATGATAAAAAAATACTAAAAATTCTGAAAAACGAGTTTAGAATGACCGATAAAAGAGCAGTACTTACTATTCAAAAACTTCAGACCCATAGCGATATTTATAATGAGTTTGTATTGGTTTTGACAACGGGAAAATATACTAATAAATCTGCTGCAATCATAGCTGAAGGGTTTACCGCCGAAAAACTGAATACAGATTACCCTCTCTCCTTGCTTGGAGCCTACAATTACCTTATCTATCTGCGAGAGTTTCCTAAGGAAGCACTTGAGGACTTGAAAAAAGGTTTACCGAAAAAATAAATTATGTACTATGTTTTGTCCACCCTTTTTGTAATTGAAGTATTCCTGATAGTTTCAGGATTTCTCGGCAGAGTTGGCACGGAAGGAATAGGCTTAATTGGAACACTGTTATTGTTTTTCAAAAGCAAAATTGTTGGCGTTTTAAGCGCATCATTCCTAAAAGCCGTTGTTTATGTTTGCGAAATCTGGATTCTTGAAAAACACTTTGGCAGTATCGCAAAAGGAAGTCGCAGTTGTCCATTATACTAGTAGCTTTTGGACCAGTAGTTGTTATGATTATTGGATTAATACTTATTTTGAAAAGTGCAAAATTGTAAAGATGGGAGGCAATATAATGAAAAATAAACTAGAACGCTTTGTGGCTTCTCTTACAGACCAAGAAATTGATTGTCAACTAAAAGATGTTTTAGAGTGGGCAAGAGTTTATAAGGAGCTACTTGAAGCAGAACAATCTTATCGATGTAAGAATCGAAACGTCAATCAATCGAGTTCTTTAGCAAATTTTGATGAAGATGAAAGCATATACGAAAAAGCGAATGATAATAGCTTTGATGAAAATGTAACAGAATATATGTCTGTAGATTTTGAACTTGCACAAATGGTTCAACAGAAGGTTTCAGCTTTTTCTGTTGAAAAAACCAAAGAACAAATTGAAAAGTTGAAACAAGTACCTACCTATTCGCTTACCCCACAGGATTTGGCTCAATTAAAGTACGAAATAGAAATTTGTGAACTGCATTTGTTTGAACTCACTGGCGAAAATCCCAATAGTTTTAATGTGTGTCCTTCTTGTGGAGCAGAATTGGAAGCTAACGCCAAATTTTGCGGCGAGTGTGGAACATCAATAAAAGAAATGTGATTAAATGATTTGTCATAAATTCAGCACAAAAAATGAGGACATAGCGAAATTTATTAAACCTGTGGTTTGTTACTTCTGAAGCTTTTACAATTAGTCCTTATAACAAAGTTGTATTAGTCGAATGTGGTAGAAACAAGCTGAATGTAATTAATGAAATTAGAATGTTAATGGTGCAAGTTTAGCAAAAACCAAAAACTTGTGAACGAACACTTTCAACTCTCAAGGAAGGTGTAAGCTAGTCGAGACATAACAAATCAAAAACACCTTCGAATTCATGGTGTTATCATAGAAGTAAGATAATCAGGAGGAAACCAAAAATGCCGAAACCGATGTTAAGACAACCGCAAGCACCACAGACGAATACAATTTTGAGTGCTACCCAAAATCAGCAGCAGAAACAGCAAACACAGCAACTAGATAAAATGAAATTAGATAGGCTTCTTCGCAAGCCAAGATCTAAACAGTATATGGACGCTTTACATAGGCTTGATGCTGGTGGGCATACTCATAACCAAAACAAAGTGAACGAAATTATTGATACAATAAGAAATGAGTTTCCTGAGGTAGAAATTCATGGAATTCTGCTAGGTTATGTTTCAATTTGCTATTTAGGAAAACCTTATGAGGTACACACGTTAGATATGACTGAACAAATTATTGAGCATTACAAAGCTGGACAGATGCTTCCCGGAGGAATGGAGAAAGCTCGCTCTATCGCTATGCGTGGTGGATATGATTTTATTGAAGTATACGTGGACTGCTGTCGTGCAATTAGTTCAAATGGCTCAGTCTCTGTTATCTCTTGTTAGTTATGAATTATAGTTTAATTTATTACATTACTGAAAAAATATATTTTTCTAAATTATTGAGAAAGAAGGATTGTTATGAACACTAATAAAATAATTATTAAAAAAGTTTCAAGTATATTATTAGTAATAATTATGATATTTTCAATCGTTCCAAGACTTAATATTACTGCTTCAGCAGATGAACTATTAAACATTCAGGTTAAAGGCATATGTGATTATACCAAAGCAAATGAAGTTTTAAAAATTGTTAATGAGGAAAGAAGTAAAAATGGTCTTGGTTCTTTATCAATGGATACAGAGTTGCTAAATTCAGCAATGTATAGAGCTACGGAAACAGCAATATATTGGTCACATACACGTCCTGATGGAAGCTCTTGCTTTACTATTTGCAATAAAATGAGCGGCGAGAACATTGCAGTAAATCAGGAAACTCCGAAGTCAGTTATGAATGCATGGATGAACTCACCCGGTCATAGAGCTAATATCTTAAATCCTTATTTTGAGTCAATAGGCATTGGATGCTTTGAAACAGATTTCGGTTATTATTGGGTTCAATGTTTTAGCGATGTGCCGGCTGAAAATATCCCTAATTATTCGGGAACCGTTGGAAAAACTAATACAGTTTCTATTCAGAAGTCTTTTGTTGAATTATACGCATCTATAGTTAAAAACACTGCAAATTCAAATTATATGAAAGTAAAGAAAACTGGTTATTTCAACTATGGCATTATTAATCAGACATGGAGTTGGGCTTATTGTCCGGGTGTTGCAAGCGACTATATTTTTTCTTCCAGCAACACTTCTGTAATAAGTATAGATTCTAATGGTAAGTTTACCGCAGTTGGCGCAGGTACAGCAACAGTGAGCATTTCGTTAAAAGCCGATTTAAGTAAAAGCTATAGCGAAAAAATAACTGTGCTGCCATCTAAAGTTACAAAACTGACCGTTAAAGCAAAGGATAAAAAACTAAAAATAACTTGGAAAAAGGTTAAAGAAGCAAAAGGTTATGAAGTACAAGTTTCAAAAAACAAGAAATTCAAAAAGAAAAAGATAATATTTGATAAATTTACAAAAAAGAAAAAACTGACTATCAAGAGCAGTAAGATAAAAAGTAATAAGAAATACTATATACGAGTAAGATCTTATGCAACATATAAAAACGAAAACGGCAAAACTCAGAGAATATACGGCGAATGGAAAGAGAAAACAACAAAAGGGAAAATCAAATCTAAACAAACAACAATTAATCAAACGTTTCAGAATCTAATTTACAGACTTCTCAGTTAAATAATTATTATGATAAAAATGCCTGCCAAAAACGCAATGTGCTTTGGCAGGCATTGATTTTTGATGTTTAGCGTGATAAAATAAATCAAACATAATTAGAACATAAAATGTTTTCATCACAGACTTTTAAGGAAGCATCGTAGTTAAGATAATGAAATCAAGATTTTCGGAGGAATTTTATATGAATAAAGAGCCGATTATTGAAACAGATAGATTGATTTTACGTCCTATAACACTTGACGACGCAGAAGCTTGTTTCAGTTGGAACAGCGATGAAAGAGTTACGAAATATATGTCATATTCTACATATAACGATATTAGCCAAACTATTGATTGGATAAAGTCAACTCTTGTGAACGAAAATGAATGGTATTGGGCATTTGTTCTGAAAGAAGAAAATAAAGTAATCGGAACAGGGAGCATAGGTCCAAATGCCCAAATGAAAGACTATTGGGGTATCGGATATAATCTTCATTATGATTACTGGCATAAGGGATATTGCACCGAAGCAATGAAAGCAATTATTGATTTTGCATACAAAGAGCTTGGCGTAAAAAAGATTTGTTCAGATCATGCAGTGGATAATCCACGTTCGGGTAAGGTTATGGAAAAGTGCGGTCTAAAATTCGACCATTACGGAGAATACACAAAGCTTGACGGAAGCCAGACTTTTAAGGCAAAATTTTACAAAATGGAATTAGAGTAAAGGTAAAAAGGTGTATCTAGGGTTTTTTAATAGAGTATAGAACAAGATTTGCGGAGGTAACAATATGTATGAAAAACTACCAACTTGGGAAATACTTTCCAAACAGATGATATGGAAACAGCTTGGCAGTATACATAATAAGAAAATACTGGATTTTGGAAGCGGTAACGGAGTTACAGCAAGCTTTTATGCAAAAGATAATGACGTAATTGCCATCGAGCCGTCAGAAGAAGTTTTAGTAAACAGAGTTTATGATAATGATTATAGGCAGATAACAGGCAGTACAAAAGAATTAAAACAATTCGAGAATGAGTCTTTTGACGTAATTCTTTGCCACAATGTATTAGAGTATACAGAGGATAGGGAATGTATCGTCAATGAGTTTTATCGTCTTTTAAAGCCGAATGGACTGCTGTCTGTTGTAAAACACAACCGCACGGGCAGGGTAATGCAAATGGTGGTTTTGCTTAATAATTTTAAAAATGCTAATAGCCTTCTTGACGGAAAGAACGGAAACGCGCAAAAATACGGTACAATTCGTTATTATGAGAATACCGACCTGACAAAATGGTGCAAGGATTTTTCTGTATCTAAGGTGTATGGTATAAGAACGTTCTGGGATTTACAGCAAAATCAAGAAATACAAAATGATGCCGAATGGCAGAAAAAGATGCTGCAAATTGAAATGCGTGTGCAGGACATTGATGAGTACAAAAATATTGCTTTTTTCAATCATTTATTGCTGACCAAATAGCAGTTTTTAAAACAAGAACTTAACGGAGGTATATATATGAAGATATTCAGCGCACGTCATGGAGAAACTCAATGGAATAAGCAAAACAAAATATGCGGCAGAACTGACATCTTATTGACAGATAAGGGGAAAAAACAGGCTGAAAAGTTAGCAAAAGAAGTCCAAAAATACGATATAGACATTATCATTTCATCTCCGTTAAAAAGGGCACAGCAAACATCAGAAATCGTATCAAAAGTGTGTGGAATTTCAATAATTACTGATGACAGGCTGATTGAACAAGACTATGGTATTTATGAAGGTAAAGATAGAAAATATTCTTCTTTTTTAGAAAATAAAAAGCATTTTGCATATAAATACCCTAATGGTGAGTCAATGATGCAAGTTGCACATAGAGTATACGAACTGCTCGAAGAAATCAAGAGCAATTATAGTGATAAAAACATTTTATTAATAAGTCACGGCGGTGTGTGCAGAATTATCAATACATATTTCAAATATATGACAAATGATGAATTTTATAATTATTCCTTAAATAACGCAGAACTTGTGGAGTATAGTTTATAGAAAAGCGAGTAGTAGGATTGCATAAATGCCCATAAAATTTATTGGTTTTAAATGACGTTGATTTTTTGTTATATCAGTGGTATTATATAGCTGAGCTAAAACTTTATAAGGCGGTTAAAAAGTGAAACTGGTAGTAAAACATTTTAAAGAACTGACAACTGAAGAACTTTTTGATATATACAAACTGCGGTCAGAGGTATTTATAATAGAGCAGAACTGTGCCTGTCCTGATGTTGATGATGCAGATAAAGTGGCCTATCATGTTTATTTTAAGGACGAAAACGGCATACTGGCATATTTGCGGGTACTTCCACAGGGTATTAAGTTTGACGAGGCTTCAATCGGCAGGGTTATTGCGGTAAAACGCCGTTGCGGAATGGGCAGTAAAATTTTATCAGAGGGAATTCGAGTTGCAAAGGAAAAATTTGATGCAGATGCTATTTGCATAGAAGCACAGGTGTATGTTAAAAGCCTTTATGAAAAAATGGGGTTTGTACAAATTTCTGATGAATTTTTGGAAGATGGTATACCTCATGTTAAAATGATACTTAAATTATCGAAATAAACTTTGAAAAGTATAAATTTAACGAATTTACTGTACAGTGATCCAAAACAAAAAACAAACACCGCAAAGACAGTCATCCTTGCGGTGCTTTTTATGTTCAAAATCATTACAACAGCAAATACCCCAGACCCAAAAGCAGCTTTACATCTGCTCCGTTTTTTGCAAGAATATATATCAAAATGCCTATAAGTGCATTTTCCTCGCTTATGTTAAAACCATCAAGAAGCTCGCTAAGCGGACCTTTTTTAGTTTGTCCGCCGCTTTTTGGAAAAAGACTTCCCAGTATGTTTGCTATAACGCCTGACTGATTGTTAAAGCCTGTATTATGGGCAGTATTTGCATTGTTGTTTGATGTACTTGTCTTGTTCTCATTTTCATTAATGGCTTCATTCACCTCTGGATTTGGATTAATAGGCGTTGGCTCGGGATTCTGTTTGGGTGTCTCCGCTCGTTGGTTGTTGTTTGGCGGAGCCACTATCTCTCTTGAACGCCTTTGCATTGCCCGTACGCGTTCTATAGCCTCCTGACGCATTGCGTCAAAATCTCTGTCAACATTATAGGATGCCAAACAGGTCACCCCCTAATAATCCGCTTTCTTTTATTGCGGGCCAAATCGAAATAAGCTTGAATATCTTGATAACCTTATCTACCTTCTCCTGCTTCTCCTCTTTTAGGTGAGGCTTTAATGCAAGAAGCAGTTCTGTGTTCTTATCAGCCTTTGAAGCGTTTGAGATTATACTGCCTAGCGTCATAATTTTTCCAATGTCAAACGGCAGGTCAGAGGCTTGCTGATTACTCGGTGAAGCAAGCATATTCTGCTGATTTTGATTGACATTTGCTTGATTATTACTGCTCGGCTGACTGTTATCTCCTCCCAGCGACGCCAAGAGCTTTGAAATGTCATTCATATTTATATCGGGTGCAGATGACGTTGTATCAGCTGTGTTATTCTGTGAGTTTGAAGGCGGCTGCTCTGTGTTAGATGAATTATTATCATTGTTTTCTCCGCCGAACATCGACGCAAGCTGACGAATCTGATTCATACTCTCCTCATCGTTTAACACACTTTGCAGCTTTTGCATAAGTTCATCCATTTCATCGCCTCCGATCATTGGAATTTCTTACTGCAATTTCTCTCACTTCGTAAGCTTTTTGTAGATCTCCTGAGCCTGCGGTGTGGAAAGTATCTTCTCTGCAACCTTTGGGTTAGACAATGCCTCTTTCAGCCTTTTGCTGTCGGTCGGATTCATACTCGCAAGTGCTTTATCAAATTTTCCTCCCTCTAGCTGGGACTGAAGCACTTCTGGAGTCGTACCCAGTTTTTTGCTCGCAAGGTTTAAAAGTCCACTGTATTGATTTTTATTTATTTTCATAATAGGCCTCCGTTTCTGTTGAAAACACATTAAGTATAAAATTCATTTTCTGATTCATACTATTTAATTAAAAGTTAATTAATATAATTCAATAATTATTATGATATAATTGATGAAAATAGACCAATAATATTGTCAAAGGAGGATTTGCCCTTGAGAATAATCGTTTTTTCAGACACACATAATAACTTCCACTCTATGAAAGAGATTTTTGATAGAAATCAAGAAGTTTCTGTTTTCATTTTTCTCGGCGATGGCGAACGGGAATTGAGAAAAATCAAAACGCTTTATCCCGATAAGAGAATACTAAACGTCAGGGGTAATTGTGATTTTTCAGATTCTCCTCTGGTTGGAACATACAGCTATAAAAACATTAAAATTCTCTATACCCACGGTCACAGATATAATGTAAAATATACAACTGATACTTTGTTGTATCTGGCAAAAGAAAACAACGCTCACATTGTTTGTTTTGGTCACACCCATTGCAGACATTATGAATATACAAATGGTATTCATATGCTTAATCCAGGAAGTGCTTCACAGCCCCGTGACGATAATCCTCCGTGCTATGCTTTTATTGACATTACCGACGCAGGGATTATGTGTTCTCATGTTGATTTGGTAAAATCACCGAATAAAAATGATGCTGTAAACTTCAGTTCGTTTTGATGAAATGATTATTGATCATATTTTATAGTATGCGTAAACTCAATTTAATGTTAATGCTTACACAACACAAAAGCGTTCGGAAAAATTCCGAACGCTTAAGTTTTTTCTGATATTTTCAGCACGCCGTTATTTTACAAACTGTACAAAGGCGGAACTGGATGCAACGTCACCGTTGCCCACTATTTTGTTTTCTTCTTAACAACCTTACTCCACTTACCGTAACTTGTATTGCCGTTTACGGTCTTATATGCTCTTACCTTTACAAAATATTTTCTATTAGATTTAAGCCCTTTCAGCTTTACTTTATTCTTTTTGACTTCAATTGTCTCTTTGTTTTTTGTAAACTTCTTGTTAGTTGCATATACGACCTCATATCCTATCGCTCCGCTTACCTTTTTCCACTTTACATTCAGCTTCTTTTTCTTTGCGGTCAACTTAACGGATTTTACTTTTGCGGGTTTGGTAACAGTTGTATTTCTTTTGATTGTTATCTGATTTGGCTTATTTATTTGAGGCTTTATTACAGAATTGGTATTAGGTTTGTTAGTCGGTCTTTGAGCTGGTTTATTCGAATTATTCGTTGTATTTGATGAGGATATGTATGAAATGTTTATGACATTATTAGTTGTACCTATATCATAGTCATAGAATGAAAAATAGTAATCTTGATTTGCTGTAAGATTTATTAGTTCATTATAATCTGTACCATAACCATCAGTATCATCAAAATAGTAATATACATAAGAGTCTTCATCCGTTATTATTACAACCGGATCACTTGATGAACCAGTTGAAGTTATTTTATACTGTCCGCTTTGAGTAGGATTAAAACAATAATTAGTTTGAGTATATAAATCATTATTAACCGATACGGTTGTAGTTCCTAAGTTTAGGTTTCCTAAATTATTATAATCTACTTTGTCAAAATGAATTTCATGACCATCATGATTTTCTGAAAAATTAAATATATATTCTACTCCTGCATGTAAATTATAATGCGTATTACCTAAAGGCAAACAATATATATCATTATCATTATTTGTTGTAACGTCCAAATCAACTACATTATCACAATCATAGCATTCAAAATAATAAACACCTGATTCTTCCGGCACAAAGCAACACGAATCATAAGAATAAATAGTATTTACTCCTATTTCAAGATACCTGTTATAATCATCGTTATAATCATCATTATAGTCACTGTCAACAACACCTGCATGTAATACATAGTAATTATCATCTGTTGTATACACCGTGATTTCAAAGAGGCCTTCTTCTTGCCCAAATACTGTGAAGTATCCGTCTTCTCCGCCTGACCATGAAACGATCGCATATCCAATATCATTGTCCATCTCACAGTTTGAACACTCTATCAAATTACTATCGTAAGATATACAATACATTTCTACATCATATGCTTCATGGGTAATTGTTTCACCAATACCAACTCCAAGGCTTCCCCCTGCACTCGCCGTCACCGCAGGCAAAACGCCCACCAAACTGATAACCATAACTAAAGTTGTTATAATGCTTAAAAATTTTCTTTTCATATAAATCCAACCTTTCATTTATTAATTATATTTTTACGCTCAAAAAACTTAGAGCGATTCTTACTGCTAAACTTTAAAATATTCTATTTTGTTTTCTTTGATTTCGACTTAGACCAAGAACCGCAAACTTTTATCGGACTTCCAGTTTTAGAATAATAATAGCTATATGCTCTGACCTTAACATAATACTTTTTCTTTTTCTTTAAACCTTTTATTTTCTTTGAAGTCCCTTGTACAGTTTTCATCTTTGAACCACTAAATGATTTTTTTCTTGAATATAAAATATTATAACCCGCAGCACCTGAAACCTGATTCCAAGATACTTTCAAAGCTTTTTTTGCTTTCTTTAATCTAGGCTTTGAGCATTTAGCTATATTAGGTTTTGTTGTGCTCCTAAATGAAATATTATTATGAGCCGCATATCTTTGCGCATATGAACCGAAAGGCGCATAAATATATTTTGTAGAACTTACTGGTATACCATTATCTTCTATCTTTATTACGCTACTAGGAATATAAGCTGTTTGCAAAACTCCATTATAAAACGCATTTTCCCCAATTACCTGTAGTCCTTCAGAAAGTATCACATTTTTTAAATTTGTATCACAAAATGCATATTCATGTATCTCTTTTAAATTAGATGAAAACTTAACATAAGATAGACTCTGACAGTTTTTAAAAGCCCTATCCCATATTTTTGTTATTGTATCCGGCATAATTACTGATTCAATACTTTCACTATAACCATTAACATAATCAGCGAATGCATCTTCACCAATTTCGGTTATCGTATATCCACCAAGGCTACTCGGTATTGTCACATCAAATACACCTGTTCCGTTAAATTTGGTAATTTGTGCTGTTGTAGCCGATAGCCTTACATATTCCCAATCACCTGATACATATGCTCCAGCCGTCACCGCAGGCAAAACCCCTGCCAAACTAACTGCCATAACAATAGCCGTTAGTATACTTATTACTTTTTTACTCATACGTTCCTCCAAATTATAATATTATACAACATTTATATTGTATAATTAAAATAATAACACCATATATGTAGTTTGTCAAGAGAAAAATAAAAACCGCCCGAATTTTTCCGAACGATTTCATGTTGCTCGCCTCTTGCTTCTGTTCTAATCGGTCTTGCCTCCGGCTTCTAACTTCTTGCATCTTGTAGCAGAAGTTTATCCCTGCTTTAACGTACACAGTATGATCTCTTTATGGTTGAACAGCCTGAATTTACCCAGACCTCTTGATACAATCATCTGTGTTTCTCCGCTTTTATAAACTCCGCATGTATAGGTCGGAAAGAGCTTTCTCTCAGGTGATAATATTCCTCTGCCGAAAAGCCTTACCGCTCCTCCGTGAATATGCCCCGAAAATACTAGACCCGCACCCCACTCAGAATAAGTGCTTAGAAATTTCGGATTGTGAGAAAGCAAAATGTTAAACGTATTTTTCTTATCGCCAATAAGCTCTGTTAGTTCATTTTTTGAAAAATCGGGAACATTCTTATAGTCAAGATTTTCACCGAGATAGTACTTAGGTTCAATATTAACACCATATAGACTAATGCTGTTTCCGCCTCGTTCAAGACTTACACTTTTGTTATTTAAAACTGTAAACGGAAATTTCAAAAGTTCTTTTTGAACTTGCTTGTCAGCGTCGTTTTCGTGATTTCCAAAAACAAAATACACAGGTGCGACTTCACTTAGATAATTTATAAACTCCCTTTGCTTTTTCAAATCGGTCTGATTTCTTGTAATAAGATCGCCGGTTAAGAAAATATAATCAGGTTCAAGTCTGCGGGTCATTGAGATTATTTTATAGTCATACCCGTCAGAAGACTTCAAGTGCAGATCTGAAAGATGCGCTATTTTAACTCCATCAAATTCTTTGGGAAGCCCCTTTGCTTTAAGAGTGATTTTTGTAATATCGTACAGCTTGTTCTCAATAATAACAAACGCTATCAAAGCTAATACGATTATACCGATTATAATTTTTACAATCATATTTATTCCTTTCGATTACTTACTCAGATAGCTTTTTAAAGCGTTTATATTATCTTTAGCAACATTTACTCCGTGATGATATAAAGGTAAAAGTCTGTCAGGTTTACCCTCTGTTCTCTTTACGCCCATTGTTGTAACCGGCTCTATTACAAATACCTTGCCGTCACGTTCAAGGGCTCTTAATTCTTTTATCTGGTTGTTATAATTTTCCGCTCTTGAATCTAACGCCTTAACAAGTTCAGGGTATTTTTTGTATATTTTCTCTGCCAGCTTAACGCTTTTACCTGTATGCTTTACATAACCTCTTTCTCTGGTTAGCACAACAATGACTTTGTCGCAGCCTTGATCTAAAGCGTAATTATAAGGTATAGAGTCAGATATACCTCCGTCAAGATAATCCTTTCCGTCAATATTGATAAAAGGGAATAATATCGGAAGCGCACAGCTTGCCCTTAAAACAGGCAAGGTTCTGTCTGTTCTTGAAACAGGAAGATACTCTGCTCTGCCTGTTTGAACATTAGTACACACTCCGATAACGCTGCCCTTGAAATTTTCAAACTCATTCCAGTCAAAAGGCAGATAAATATTAGGAACATCGTCATAGACAAACTGCATATTGTAGTAGCTTTTATTTTTTCGGTTTAAAAGATGTCTTATCCCCATATACCTTTTATCGCCCATATATTCAGCGGCAAGACGCATATTTCTTTCCCTTTGCAATGACGCATACGAAACTCCAAACGCAATTCCTGCTGATGTTCCAATAACCACATCTGCAATTATATTTTTCTCAAGCAGAACGTCCATAACTCCGCAGGAAAAAACCGTCCTGCTTGCTCCGCCTTCCAATACCAAACCCAATCTCATTCCATATATACCCCAAATGGGGATCCTCCTTTTTTGTCAAATATATCATTAAAAGTATATAACATTCGTTTTAAAATTTCAACCATTATTCATAGCAAATATGACTTGTTTATGGCTTAAAATTATGTTACAATAATGTATATAAAATGCAAAAAGAGGTATCCCTATGGACATTTTAAAAACACTAGCCGAAGAGTTCGGTTTAAGACAGGAACAAATAAACAACACAGTTGAGCTTATCGACGATGACAAAACAATACCGTTTATTGCACGATACAGAAAGGAAATGACCGGTTCTCTTGACGACCAGATTTTAAGAGAGATTTATGACAGGCTCACATACCTGAGAAATCTTGAAAAGCGTAAAGACGAAATCCGTTCGTCGATAACCGAGCAGGAAAAGATGACAGATGAGATCGAAGCGGCAATCGAAACGGCAAAAACTTTGGTAGAGGTTGAGGACATCTACAGACCTTTTAAACAAAAAAGAAAGACAAGAGCGTCTGTAGCAAAAGCAAAAGGGCTTGAACCGCTTGCAGAAATTCTGCTGGAGCAAAACCTCGATACCGACCCAAAAGCTGAGGCTGAAAAGTTTATTTCATCGGCTGATGCAATAAGCGAGGCAGGAGACGATAAAAAAGCAAAAGAAAAGCTCGTTTGCAGTGCAGATGAAGCTTTAAACGGCGCTATGGACATTATCGCAGAGAACGTATCTGACAATGCTGTTTTGAGAAAATATATCAGAAATATGTTTATGCAGATAGGAAAGATCACTTCAAAAGCCGCTGATGAGAACGCTGAAAGCGTTTATGAAAACTATTATGATTTTTGCGAATCTGTTTCCAAAATAACAGGTCATCGTATTCTTGCAATCGACCGAGGTGAAAAAGAGGACTTTTTAAAGGTTAGCGTTTCAATAAGCGAGGGTGCTGGTGAAAGAGCGTGCAGGAGCAAGTATGTGATAAACGACAGTAAGTGTGCATCATATGTAGGCGAAGCGTGTGATGACAGCTATAAAAGACTTATCTATCCGTCTATTGAGCGTGAAATAAGAGCCGAGCTTACCGAAAACGCTGACGAGGGTGCAATAAAGGTTTTCTCATCAAATCTGAGACAGCTCCTTATGCAGCCGCCTGTTAAAAACAGCGTTACATTGGGTCTCGACCCTGCTTACAGAACAGGCTGTAAAATAGCAGTCGTCGACGATACAGGGAAAGTCTTGGAGACAACAGTTGTATACCCGACCCCTCCGCAAAATAAAAAAGAGGAAGCAAAGAAAAGGCTGTCGGCTCTTATCGCAAAACATAATGTTACCACAATAGCGATCGGCAACGGAACAGCCTCTCGTGAAAGTGAGGCCTTTGTCGCAGAACTTATTAAGGAAATACCTCAAAAGGTCTCATATATGGTCGTTTCAGAGGCGGGAGCGTCCGTTTATTCTGCGTCAAAGCTGGCAGCGGAAGAGTTCCCCGAGTATGACGTATCATTAAGGAGCGCAGTCTCAATAGCAAGAAGACTTCAGGATCCGTTAGCCGAACTTGTTAAAATAGACCCTAAAGCTATAGGCGTAGGGCAGTATCAGCACGATATGCCTCCAAAGAGAATGAGCGAAGCTTTAGGCGGTGTCGTTGAAGACTGTGTAAACTCCGTAGGAGTTGATTTAAACACAGCGTCTCAGTCGTTGTTGTCATATATCTCTGGTGTGAACTCGTCAATCGCAAAAAATATAGTGAAATACCGTGAGGATAACGGCGCATTCAAGTCAAGAAAAGAACTTTTAAAGGTCTCAAAGCTAGGAGCAAAAGCCTATGAGCAGTGTGCAGGATTTTTGCGTGTCGCAAACGGTGAAAACCCTCTCGATAACACCTCCGTTCACCCCGAAAGCTATGAAGCTACCAAAACCCTTTTGGAAAAGTGCGGTTTTAGTCTGTTTGACTTCAAGCCTAGCAGTATAGAAGGTGTTAATAATAAGATCAACGAAATGGGAATAGCCAACCTGTCAAGCGAAATCGGAATCGGTATCCCCACGCTTGAAGATATAGTATCCGAGCTCGGCAAACCGGGCAGAGACCCTCGTGATGAGCTTCCTGCACCGCTTATGAGAAGCGGAGACGTTATGGAGCTTAAAGACTTAAAAGAGGGTATGGAACTTGTCGGAACGGTCAGAAATGTTATCGACTTCGGCGTGTTCGTTGATATAGGCGTTCACGAAGACGGTCTTGTTCACATTTCTCAAATATGCAATAAGTTTATAAAACACCCGCTTGAAGTTGTCAAGGTAGGTGAGATCGTAAAGGTCAGAGTTCTTTCGGTCGATGAAAAGAAAAAGAGAATTTCACTTACTATGAAAGGGTTGAATTAAAACAGATTTATACTATAACGATAATAAATAAACCCCGAAAACTCAACATTGTGAGCCATTCGGGGTTTTAGAATTATATCGTATTTTAGTGTGCAAGATTTAATTTGTTTCACTGTTGATCAACATCTGAATGTCGTTTGTAATTGTTTTTGGAAACTCAGATTGCTTTATAACACCATATACTGCAATAAGTGCAGGAAACAGGCACACAATACAGCCAACACAAATACCTATAATTTTACCTACCCATTCTGCATCGGTAAAGTTAATTATCAATGAATTGTCATTGATTGTGATATTGGCTGTAACGCCAAGAGCAAGACCAACGAACTTTTTAATTCCATCATCGTCCTTACTAAGTTTTATAGAAACTCCTGAACCCATCTTTGTTGTTACAACGTCAAAGCCCTTAGCCTGATACATTTGTGTAAATTTTGATACCATATTATCCATATTAAAATTAGAATTAATAGGAATCATTTTTGTATCTGCCATATTCACACCTCCTTTCATAAATGTCAATTGCTTACTTAATTAGTATTATTTAATAACCTCCTCTGTTACCTGCCTTTCTAGGATTACTAACGCTAACAAATTCGTATTATATAAACAATCAAAAATAATACGCATAATACTGCTAAATAAATTTTCTCAACCTTATAACTAAATTTCTTTTTCATTACATTTCTATGTGCTACATATAAAATAGTTGGTCCAACAGTGAAAAACAAAGGATGATAATGAAATGCACCGTCAATATCAAGAGATAACACCGCTAAGTAAGCTCTAGTAATTCCACACCCCGGACATGGTATATGAAAAAAGTAATATATCGGACATCTATAAACAAATATTAAAAATAATAATACTCCCAGGGCAGTAACATGATATAGTATTATTTTTTTATAACTCTTCTGTCCCATCTTTTATATTTATGTTGAATCAACGAACATTTCTGGACTTACATTTAATGCAAGACAAATTGCACGTAAGTCATCAGCATATAATGTTCTTTTTCCGTCAAGGATAGCGTTAAAGGTTAAATTGGGTATGCCCGCTTTTTTAGCTACTCTGATATGTTCCAATCCGTTTTCCTCAAGATAATGACGAACTTTTTCGTAAACCTTCACAATCAGCACCTGCTTTAAGAATTTCTGGATTAATTAAATTATAATACAGAATATCTGTCGTGTCAAGAGTAAATTTCAGCTTTTCTTGATTATGTTGTTGCCTTTTCAGATTTTATGGGTATAATTATTTTAGAGGTGATAAAATTGAAATATGAAATAGGAAATAGAATTCGTAAATATCGTGAAGAATGCCAACTGAGCCAGAAAGAATTTGCTAAAATGATTGGCGTCAGCAATAGTAGAGTATCTAATTGGGAACAGGGTATAAATAGACCCGATGCAGATTTACTGGCTGATATATGCAGAGCTTTAAATGTATCGCCCAGTATCTTACTTGATGTGCGTTTATCTGCTGATGATTTAAACGATCAAGAAAGAAAAATTATAAAAGCGTATCGTACAAAAACCGACTTACAAAAGGCTGTCAATATATTATTGGGAATTGACGACTAATTTTCAGTAACAGTTTTATATGTAAAACTTTAATAAAACAAAAAGGCACCGCCGAAAAACGGCAATGCCTTTAGAAAGAATCACGATAATATATTAAATTATTCTGCTTCCTTCATTTTTGCAAAGCATTCGCTGCAATAAACAGGGCGATCCTCGCTAGGCTGGAAAGGAATTCTAGCTTCTCCGCCGCATGATGCGCATGTTGCGGTAAACATTTCTCTGTTTTCTCTAGCAGCTTTTTTTCTTGCATCTCTGCAAGGCTTACATCTCTGAGGTTCATTCTCAAAGCCTTTTTCTGCATAGAACTCCTGCTCGCCTGCTGTGAATATGAATTCTTGTCCACATTCTTTGCAAACTAATGTTTTGTCTTCGAACATAATTTTTCCCTCGCTTACGCTAAATTTTGTGTGCCTTTGTCGGACTTACACCGACACCTTTGTATATGATTTGCCTGCATAAACAACGCTCTGATATTAAGCTATTCGGCCATATTTATCATAATGCCTTCGCACAGCAAAGGCATAATTACTACGGAATTTGAGTCAGTTCCGGCTCTGCCCGAACTGTCGCAGCGATTTTACGGCAAAGGCTCGTAATTTGCGTGAAAAGCATTTTTCACGCATGAACAAGGTTCATTAATTTTTATTTTTGATAACTGATTTCAGCTTTTTCCTAACCCTCTGCATAGCGTTGTCTACTGCTTTTTGCGAAAGCGAAAGCTCATCTGCTATTTGACGGTATGTTTTTTCCTCTAAATACAGATTAAAAACAGTCCGCTCCAAATCAGTAAGCGAACAAGATATATGCGAAATAAATTCCCTGTATTTCTCCTGTTCAAGAAAAATGCTTTCAGGACTTTCAAAATTTACTTGGTCATTTCCATTTACAGAAAAATCTTCAACATCATTACTCGAAGCCTCATTGTAATTTATCTTATTAATTTTTGAAATACTTGAAAGCATTCTATTTGTAATACAAGCATTGGCGTAGGTTGAAAATTTTATTCTTTTCGACCTGTCAAAAGTCTGAATAGCCCTAATCAGTCCAACCAATCCCTCCTGAGAAAGGTCTGCAGCTTCGTCGGGCGACTGTCCATATGCCTTAGCCTTGTATTCAATTATGAGTGCATATCTGAGAACAAGCTCTGAAACGGCATTTTTATCGGTCTTTGAAAGATCTGCTAAATTTTCGTCATTGAGTTTTGTATAATCAATTTTTTTAGCGTTCCCCATACCGACCGCCACCATTATCTCATTGTACTAGATGTATTTAATTATATAATATCACTTTTTTCACTTAATGTCAAGTATTTTTTAAAAAATAGTTTACAAATAGATAAATTAAATTTAAAATTATTTAACGAATTTATCTGCAATTTGTTGAAATCACAGTGTACAGAACTCCTGCCGTCCTTTTTGAAAAATATCTCCTCCGTACATATCGTCTGCAACAACAAGGGGAAAATCCTCAACATAGAGTTTTTTTACCGATTCGCAGCCGAGGTCGTCGAAAGCGACAACCTCGCAGGACTTTATACAGTTGCACGCAAGCGCTCCTGCGCCGCCGATTGAGCAAAGATAGATAGCTTTGTTTCTCACAACAGCATCTCTTACATCTTTGTTACGCTCGCCTTTTCCTATCATTCCGCCCAACCCTAAATCCAAAAGTCTGGGCGCAAATCTATCCATTCTGCCTGATGTTGTAGGCCCGCATGAACCGATAGGTCTTCCCTCGGGTGCAGGTGTAGGACCTGCATAATATATTACTGCTCCCTCGATCGGTATGGGAAGCTCTTTACCTTCATCAAGCAGCTTATTAAATCTTTTATGTGCAGCGTCACGAGCTGTATAAACCGTTCCCGTCAGAAGAATTTTGTCTCCGCAGTGAAATTCACCCGAACGGGCTTTTAGCTCTCTTGACAGCACCTTTTTTATATCTGCCATATAAATCACCGTTTTTTAAAAATCAAAGAAAATAAAAGCACCTTACAAAGCTGCAAGGTGCATAAAAATCATAAATTACTTGTTTTTAATAATATTGAAAATATCATCATAGTAATTAGGATTATCAGGAGCCTTAACTCCTGCCTTTGCCATTGCTTCAGAGTTAAGTGATGATAAAGTATCGTCCTTTGTCTTTCTGTCAGCAAAATCAGTAGCAATAACAGTAACATCAATTGTATCTGTCAAATCAGAACTGTAATCCGCACCAAATATAATTGTAGCGTCGGGATCAACAGCCTGAGTAATAATCTGTGTAAGCTCGTCCATATCAGAAGTAACAATATCCTCAGACATAACGATATTTACAAGAAGTCTTCTTGCTCCACTGATCGAAGTTTCAAGAAGCGGGCTAGAAATAACCTGCTTAGCAGCTTCCTGGGCCTTATCCTTACCCGTTCCTGAACCGATAGCAATATGAGCAAGACCTGCTTCCTTCATAATTGTCGTAACATCAGCAAAGTCAACGTTCATAAATCCGTTTCTGAGAATCAAATCAGCAATTGACATTACACCGGTTTTCAAAATATTATCAGCCAACGAGAACGATTCACGCATTGTAAGTCTTTGCTCGCCTGTTAAAAGCTTCTGGTTAGGAATAACGATAAGTGAATCAACATTTGTTAAAAGCTCGTCAATACCCTTTTCAGCCTGCTGCATTTTCTTAGCACCTTCAAAAGCAAAAGGCTTTGTAACAACAGCAACTGTTAATATTCCAAGCTCCTGAGCAATTTCAGCAACTACAGGTGCAGCACCTGTTCCTGTTCCGCCACCCATTCCTGCTGTGATGAATACCATATTAGCGTCTTTTATAGCATCTGAAATTTCTTCTTTGCTTTCCTGTGCTGAAGCCTCGCCAACTTCAGGCTTTCCGCCTGCGCCGAGTCCTCTTGTCAGCTTTGAGCCTATCTGAATTTTTTCAGTAGCCTTAGATCTCTGCAAAGCCTGAACGTCTGTATTTACAGCTATGTAATCAACATTGCCTGATAAGCCTTCTTGTGCGATACAATTCAAAGCATTTCCGCCGCCGCCGCCGACGCCGATTACTTTTATCTTAGCACCAAAAACATCCTCTGAGCTAATTGAAAAACTCATTATAAAGTCCTCCTACTTAATTTTTATAGCATATTAATTCATATTCACATACTACTATACGTTAGTATTCTAACATATTTTATCCCTCTTGGCAAGTGTTTTTTTAATGTTTTTGCAAAAAAGCGACGAAAAAACGTATAATTTTGGTATATTTTTTCTGCATTGTCAACAAAAGTATTTAATATTTTCATAGAATGCCAAACAATTTTTTTATCCGGAACAAAAATAAAAATAATTATAAAAAATACCTATTATTTCTATATAAAATCAAACTTAGCCTTTAAAAATATTTGATATTCGGGGCTGGAGTTGGACTTTTTATATTCATCTGTAACTGTTTTTCTAATCCATTCTAATTTTGCGTTACTGTTTTCCTCATATTTATTTAAAATAATCTCTCCTCTTTGAGCAGACTCCAAAATAGCTTCATATGAATCTGATATAAATTCACAATTATCAACGGTCACAGGATTTTCACAAGTAACGGCATAAGGTATATCTGTCATTTTCAGATAATCGCCTATTCTTTCCGCAGAATAAATAAAACCTGACACACCCTTATATGTATCCTCAGTTGCATTGGGATAATACTCATCTAACTCCAACATACCGTCCTTATTAAACCCGTAGCTTGCCCAAGTTTTATATGCACCCCGATGCTCTATACCTGCCTCTTTGCAATACTTCTCAACTGCGTTGCTTAAATAAACTAACGCATTTTCCCTCCTTTTCGTGAAATAAATAAGCGGTTTCCCGTGATTTGAAATGCGTGGAGTTAAAACTTTAATGTTCGGCGTCTGTGAAGCATGAAAAAACATAAAGCACCTCTTTACTAACCTCAAAGTTCTTTATATACAAGCTATGACTTAATTCCCCTGCGAAGTCGCTTCAGCCGTTTTCGGTATTGCCGAAAGTCCGCTTGTCGCATTGTGATATATAAGCGTTCCCTGATATGTTGGGGAAAGCTTTTTGATAACAGCATCAACATATCTTATCTTAAACGAAAGGTCAACTGAGCTTCCTACTTCTATGTCAAGCCTGCCGTCATATTTCATCTTGATATTTGTTCGGTCTTTTAAATTAATCGTGTTCATCTTTGTCATTCCGAGTGCATTTATCTCGCTTAAAATCTGATTTAAAATCGTTGTCTTCATACTGTCTTTGTCCTCATAGGTCTTTCCCAGATCCTTTACCTTTAAATCCATTCCCGATACCGTAACCAAGCCCTCTTTTTTATCAAGAACACCTGTCTCGACAATTCTTCCCGTAGTGCTTATAACGCAGAAAGTGCCGTCATCGTTCTGAATATTAGCCATAGGTACAGCTTGTACGGCGGTAAACTGCAAAGTAGACGGCAGTTTTCTTTTTATAGTAATGTCCTCAAGATAGGGAAACGAACTCAAAATATCAGATTTCATCTGATCTGTGTCAATTCTGAATAGATTGTCGTCGTCTGATAGACCGGCTATCTGAACGATCTGTTCATCTGTGTAAAGGTCTGTTCCGGTTATATCAATCTTTTTTATATTAAAGAAAACAGTCAATGACAAAAAGATCAGCGCCATTATCACAAAAACAACGACAATGAAATAATAAAGCGACATATTTCTTCTTCGTTTTTTTCTTGACACTATAACCTTTTCGCCATTGATAATTCTGTATTGCTCATCTGAAAAATTTGTTTTTTCTATGTCCTTCATTTTAAACAGCCCCGCTCCGTAAGGAGCATACCTCCTCTCGATGTTTTTTGCATATGTGAACGTTATACTCTTTTAATTTTTGCGCCAACAGATGAAAGACTTTTCTCAATCATCTCATAACCTCTGTCAATCAAGTGAATATCGCTTATTTCGGTCTTTCCCTCAGCGGCAAGCGCCAAAATCACAAGCGACGCTCCGCCGCGCAGATCTGTAGCCCTCACATTTGCACCGTAAAGACGCTTTACACCTTCTATAATAGCAACCTTACCCTCAGTCTTGATCTTAGCGCCCATTCTCACAAGCTCATCAACCTGACGGTATCTGCTCTCAAAAATATTTTCAACAATTACGCTTGTTCCCTGGGCCTTGCAAAGGGCAGCCATAGTTGTCGCCTGAGCGTCAGTAGGGAAGCCAGGATACGGCATTGTTCTTATTGTTTTAACAGCTTTAAGTCCGTGTCTTGCATTGATATAAACATTGTCGTTATAGGTGTATACCGAACAACCCATCTGCTCAAAAACAGGAATAACAGCCTCTATATCACTTGTTCTTACGTTAGTGATATTCAGTTCTCCTCCTGTTATCGCTGCAGCGGACATATATGTCGATGTTACAATTCTATCAGGCATAACAGTGTATTCACAGCCGTGAAGCTCTTTAACTCCCTCTATGACTATTGTGCTTTCACCTGCGTTTGCAATCTTTGCACCGCATCGATTAAGGAAATTTGCTAAATCATTTATTTCAGGTTCACGGGCAGCATTATGTATAACTGTTGTTCCTTTAGCCGTAGCAGCAGCCAGAATAACATTTTCTGTCGCTCCTACCGACGGGAATGAAAACGTTATATTAGTTCCAATCAACCCTCCGGGCACAGAGCAGTCTAAAACGCCGTGCTCCTCGTTTATCTGAACACCCATTTTTTTGAGTGCGGAAATATGCATATCGATTGGACGAGGTCCAAGCTCGCACCCTCCGGGAAAGGATAGCTTGCATTTTCCGAGTCTTCCTAAAATTGCTCCCAGAAATACAATTGAAGAACGCATCTCTCTCATTAATTCGTCCGGAACATCAAAATGAAGAAGTCCGTCTGTATTGACCAGAACGCTGTCCGCTTCACGTTTACACTCACATCCCAAGCATGATAAAATTCTGCACGCCGCAAAGACATCGCTCAGTCTCGGGCAATTATGTAACGCCGTTTCGCCTTTTGCCAGAACACAGCCTGCAAGCAAGGGCAGAGCCGCATTTTTCGCTCCATGACAAACAAGCTCGCCTGTAAGTTTTTTTTCGCCCTCAATAACCAGCCTTTGCATAAGCTTCTCTCCTTTTCAACAAATTCGCTTAACTCATATTATGCAAATTCTCAAAAGAGAGTTACTTATTTAACAGGGATGTATTTTATTTAATTCTGATAGTTCACTTAGAATGATTTAATCAATGATAGACGACAAAACCCCGTATACCCGCTCCGGTGTATCGCTTATATAAAGCTTGGCGGCGTTCTCAGACAACATATCAAGCTTTTCTTTATTGTTATAAAATTCTTCTATCTTATTTATAAGCCATTCAGCAGAGAAACCCTTTTGCTCTATACAAATTCCTGCCCCTGCCTTATCAAGAACCATTCCGTTATAATACTGATGATTTTCTGCAACATTCGGCGACGGAATAAGTATTGAGCCTCTGCCTATAGCTTCAAGCTCGGTAAGGGAATTAGCTCCGCAGCGGCTGATAACAAGGTCTGCCGCCGCCATACAAACAGGCATATCAACGTATTCCGAAATACTTATTCTTCTATCACTCAAGTCAATGCCGTTCGCCTTGAGAGTATCGGGATAATCCTTATATCCCTTATATTTTCCATACGAATGTATATGATTTATTTTTATATCGTTTTCCTGATACCACTTAAAAAGTTCTGCAACAGCATCGTTTATCACTCTTGCTCCGAGACTTCCGCCTGTGGATAAAATGCAGATCTCATCTTGAGGCAACCCTAACTTTTCTCTTGCCTGCTGCTTTGAAATCCTGCCGAACCCCTTTCTCACAGGAAGTCCTGTTACCGTGCATTTTACGCTCTTGTCTAAATACTTTTCGGTTTCCTTAACAGTAAGCATAACCCTGTCAACATACTTAGACAAGATTTTCGTGGTAACGCCCGGAAAAGCATTAGCCTCGTGAATTGCAGTCTTAATACCCATTTTAGCCGCAGCTCTAACAATAGGTCCCGAAACATATCCTCCCGTTCCTATTACAATGTCCGGATCAAATTCTTTTATTATCTGCTTTGAGCGGCGTCCCGACAAAGCAAGATAACTTATTGCCTTTATATTTCTCTTGATGTTTTCAAGACTTATCTTTCTCTGAAATCCCTTTATTTTTATCGGCTTGAAGTCATATCCCTCACTCGGAATAATAGATGCCTCCAGTCCGTCGGGAGTTCCTGCAAAACAAAACTGTGCATCGGGATGTTTTTCTTTTATTATTTCGGCAATCGCCAGCGCAGGATTAATGTGTCCTGCTGTTCCTCCTCCTGCTAATAAAACTCTAAGCATAGATATAATCATACTCCTTGCAGAGCATTTCCTCCTTCCGACATAATTGTCATTCCATGGTTTTAGATTGTCTCGAAACGGAAAGCACTATTCCCATTTCAATAAGCTGAATCATAAGCGCTGTTCCTCCGTAGCTGAAAAACGGAAGGGAAATTCCCGTATTCGGGAAAGAGTTTGTAGCAACTGCAATATTCAAAAGTGCCTGAAGTCCTATCTGAATAGTTACGCCCGCTGAAAGAATCATTCCGAATTTATCGGGGGAGTTTGCGGCAATATAGAAGCCTCTGAATACAAACAGCGCAAACAGCAGCATAACTATAATTGCGCCTATAAGACCCAGCTCCTCGCAGATTATGGAGAAAACAAAGTCATTCTGAGATTCAGAGAGATATAAGAACTTCTGCTTTGATTCGCCGAAGCCAAGACCGAAAACACCACCCGAACCGATAGCCAGCAGCGACTGCCATGTCTGATATGTAGAACCCTTAATATCTGAAGCAGGATCTCTCCACGACTGTATACGGTCTGAGATGTAGCCTAAATTTCCTTCGGTTATTGATTTTAAAAGCAAGAACAATACTCCTGCTCCTGCACAAACGCCTACAAAAGCCCAGAAATTTTTTCTCGGAACTCCTCCTACAAACATAAGCGACAGTCCTATCATTCCGACAATCAAGACGCCCGACATATGTCTCTGCAATACCAGAGCCATTGCACAAAGAGCGATAATAATTGCAAACGGAACTATCCCATACGTCCACTTTTTTGTAAACTTACTGTAGTTCATTGAAATTATATACGCAAATATGATTATAATTGCAACCTTTAAAAGCTCCGACGGCTGAAATTCAATACCTATTGTTATCCAGCGTCTGGCACCTGCAACCTCACGGCCTTTAAACGCCGTAAATAAATTAAGCATCCATGTAAATATAAAAAACAGATAAGCAAGTTTTGTATTCTGATACATATGATAATCCAAGTGCGTAACCAAATACATTAACGCAACGCCAATCACAGCGGCCATTATCTGCTTTTTCGCATAGTAATAGCCGTCCCCGTAATCTTTAAGCCCCCAAGCGTAGCTGGCAGAGAACATCATAACGATTCCGAGAACCAGTAATGTAAATACTATTATCAGAAAAGGTTTATCCATATCTGTTTTTATCCATCTTATGTTCCATCTTTTTCTAGTCACTGAAGCAGGCGTATGTGCAGGATCATATCTCTCAGCTCTAGTCCTGCGTCCAAACGCATTCCCGGAATTTATCTGCAATGCTCTCTCTCCTTTCCTGAATATTATTTTTATTTTAATTCCTCAATTATACTTTCAAACTTCATTCCACGGCTTGCTTTAAATAAAACTGCATCATTCTCTTTAATTACCGACTTAAGATAGCGTGAAAGCTCCTCTTTAGAGTCAAACATCATCGCTTTTTCCTGAGCAAAGCCCCTTTTCACTGCACCCTTAATATAGTACTTCGACATTTCGCCATAACAAAGAAGCAAATCTATACCCTCGCTGCAAACAGCTTCTCCTACCGCCTTGTGCAGTTCCCTTGAAAGCTGTCCCAGCTCAAGCATATCTCCGAGTACGGCTATTTTTCTGCCTTGTGTATCTATCTGCGAAAGCATATGCAGTGCTGATTTTGCAGAATCAGGTGACGAATTATAGCAGTCGGCAATTATTTTAACACCGTTTATATCGCTTACTTTCTGACGAATTCCGTCAGGAGTAAACTCGCCGATAGCTTCAACCATATCTTCAGGTCTTATATCATATTCCCGCCCGACGCAGAAAGCGGCAAGCGCATTTTTTACATTGTGTTCACCAAGACAGTTTATGACTGCTTTATATGATTTTCCGTCACTGTTTATGTTAAACTCTATTTTGTCAGACTTGGTTTGAATATCGCTCGCATAAACGTCAGCTGACGTGTCAGAAACCGAATAATAAACTATTTTTCTGTTTTCTCTGTTCCCAATATCCTTCAAGAACTTATCGTCTTTAGATAAAATCAAAGGAGCGTTTTCATCTGCACCGTCTAAGATTTCCATTTTAGCCTTTAAGATGTTTTCCTGAGAGCCCAGATTTTCAATATGTGAATATCCGATATTAGTTATAAGACACAGGTTTGGCTTTGCGGTTAGCGAAAGCCTTGAAATTTCACCGAAATTTGACATTCCCATTTCTATAACCGCTGCCTCATGTTCGCTTGTAAGATTAAACAATGTCATAGGAAGCCCTATCTCATTGTTAAAATTCTTCTGAGTTTTTAAAGTTTTGTACTTCTTTGACATAATAAGCGATACAAATTCTTTAGTAGTTGTTTTCCCAACGCTTCCCGTTATGCCTATAAGCCTGATATTGAATTTATCTCTATAATAGCTTGCAATTTCTAAAAGCGCTGTTTGAGTAGAATCCACTATTATGCATTTAGCACCTTCAATTGCACGTTCAGTTACGACTGCAGCTGCGCCGAGTTCCATTGCTTTTTTTGCATAATCATGTCCGTCGAAGTTTTTTCCTTTAAGCGCAACAAACACCGCACCCTTTTCTATTGTTCTGGTGTCTGTTGAGATCGATGAAATCTCAATATCATCGGGATAGCCAAAGCTTCCCCTGACTGCTGTCACTATCTCGCTTAATAAAAGTTTCTCCATAATATTTTTTACCTTTTCCTAATCTATATTATAATTTAAAATACTTTTGTTCTGTGTTTTTTATTGAAGCTCCGCTAAAGCGTCTGCTACTACTTCTCTTTCATCAAGATGTATTTTAACTCCGCCCGGAAGGATCTGATAATCCTCATGCCCCTTTCCTGCAAGAACGATAACATCATTTTTCTGTGCGTTTTTAACCGCCCAATGAATTGCTTCTATTCTATCCGTTATTGTAACATAAGGCACATTCTTTCCTTCAAGACCTGTCAAAATATCTTTTATAATATCGTCGGGATCTTCGTCACGAGGGTTATCTGACGTAACAATAAGAAAATCAGCATACTCTGCAGCGGCTCTTGCCATAAGCGGACGCTTTCTTTTATCCCTGTTTCCGCCGCATCCGAAAAGGCACACCACTCTGCCCTGAGAACAGCTTTTTATAGCTTTCAGAATGTTTTCAACAGCGTCAGGCGTGTGAGCGTAATCACATATTACAGTAAAATCTCTGCCGGTCGGAACAACCTCCGCTCTGCCTCGAACGCCTGATGTTTTGTAAATTAGATTTATAACATCATCAGCATTGAATCCGAGCAAAACCATACACCCAATAGCCGCAAGAGAATTTGAAACATTGAAATGTCCGGGCATATTGAATTTAACAGGTATAGATTTATCTACACCTCTGAATATATACTCTACACCGCTTGCCGAAAGCTGTATATCATAAGCGTTGAAGTCTGCCTTTTCAGTTGTAGAAAACGAATACTTTTCACAGTTGATTTCGCTTAAATACCTCTTTCCGCTTTCATCGTCAATATTTATCAATGCCTTATCGCACATTGAAAAAAGCAGCTTCTTCGCTTTGTAATAGTTTTCCATAGTTCCGTGTACATCTAAATGGTCCTGCGTAAGATTCGTAAATAATGCAATATCAAAGTGCAGAGGTCCTACTCTTTTTTGTTCGAGAGCCTGAGATGAAACCTCCATAACCGTGTATTCACATTTCTCTTCAACCATCTGAGCCAAAAGCTCGTACAAATCATAAGGCTCAGGAGTAGTTCTTTCTGTATGCAGAATTTTATCTCCTATTTCATTCTGACAAGTACCTATAAGCCCTACCTTTGCTCCAAGTCCGGTCAATACATTCTTTATTACCGTAGTAATAGTCGTCTTTCCGTTTGTTCCAGTAACACCGATTAGCTTTATCTTATCCTGGGGATCTGAAAACCACCTTGCGCATAATGAAGGATAAATTTCTCTTGAATCAGGAACAATTATTTGATTTTTAAGTCCTAAATCTCTTTGAACAACAACGCACGAAGCTCCTTTTTCAAGCATTTGCTCGGCAACACTGTGTCCGTCAAATGTATTTCCTTTGATGCAGACAAACATTGCCCCTTTTTTGAAATCCTTTCTGTTGTCCGACGTAATATCGGTGATTTCAATATTTTCAAGAGTCGTTTCTGCCAGACCGTCAACCAAATCATACAACTTCATATTTTTATTCTCCTTTTAAGAGTACATAACACATCAACATAAACTATCAACTACTGCGAACCTGCCTTTTCAACCGCAAAAGTTACAGACACAATTGTTCCGACAGGAACCTTTGTTCCTGAAACGTAGCTTTGATCTGTTCCAGCAATTGAGCCGACTTCATCAATAGCATTACCCTGAGCATTAAGGTTAAGCCCTACACTTTCAAGTCTGCTCTCCGCCTCACTGACAGTAAGTCCTTTAATACTCGGAACAGTTACGATTTTAGCTTTATAGTTATTTTCTGTATAAAGATATATAGTTCCGCCGTGCTGCATTGAACCGCTTACCGGAGACTGAGCAACAACCGTATTACCCTTTCCCACAACCTCATAATCAAGACCTAAGCCTTTAATAGTTTTCTTGGAATCTGACAACTTTGTGTCTAGTAAATTCGGAACTGAAACAGCAACCTGTTCCATTTGCTCTTCTGTATACTCTGGAAAGTATCCAAGGTATGGAAGCACGTCGCTTAGAACCTGAACACATACCGGTGCTGCAACCAGACTTCCGTAATAATTTCCCCCTGTTGGGTGATCCACCATAACAAGCATAATCAGTTCAGGATCATCGGCAGGATAGAATGCACAATATGAAGCTACATATGTATTACCTGATACGTCCTCGTCTATCTTCTGCGACGTTCCTGATTTTCCGCCTATTCTATAGCCTTTTATGTAAGCATTTGAGCCTTGTTCTGTGTTTACGACATTCTCTAATACCTTTCTCATTGTCTTAGACGTTTTTTCTGAAATAACCTGTCTTTTCTGTACAGGTGTTATATCCCTAACGAGGTTTCCCGAAGAATCAACTATTTTATCAACAACCTGCGGAGTCATAAGATACCCGCCGTTTACAACTGCTGAGTATGCCGTTATCATCTGAATAGGCGTAACCTTGTTGGTCTGTCCGAACGAGCTTGACGCCAGTTCAACTATTCCTAAATTATCATTTGTAACATGAATACTTTCCGCCTCAGACGGCAAATCTATGCCCGTAAGTTCGGTAAATCCATATGCTTTGAAATACTTATAAAATTTCGTTGCCCCGAGTGCCTGACCTATCTGTATAAACGCAGGGTTGCAGGAATGTACCATTGCAGTAGCAAAATCCTGAGAGCCGTGACTTGAGAACGACCAGCAATGGAAGGTTCTGTCCTCAACCTGAATTTTAGTATTGCAGGAAAAAGTCTGAGTAAGGTTGATAGCGTCTGCATCAAGAGCGGAAGAACCCGTTACTACCTTAAATACCGAACCCGGAAAGTAAAGCTCTGAAATAGCTTTGTTTTTCCACTGAAGAGCCCAAGCATCCGATTGTACCTTTGCGTATTTTTTACTGTCCTTTTTAAGCTTAGACAATTCCTTTATTGTATCCTCGTCGGTAATCTCGGAGGGATTATTCGGATTATAGCTAGGACATGTAGCCATTGCAAGAACAGCACCGGTTTTTGGATTCATAATTATTCCGCAGGCTCTGTCGGTAGGCATATTTTTGGCAACCGCATCTTTGAGTGCTTTTTCAAGATAATACTGAATGTTCACATCCATATTAAGCACAAGAGAATCGCCGTCCTGAGCGTCATAATTCTGCTTATATCTGTAAGGAATTTCTGTTCCGTCAGCAGCCTTTGCCGTTACAACTCTTCCGTCTACTCCCGCAAGATAATCATCATAATACTGCTCCAGCCCATATATTCCGTAACCATCGTAATGCAGATGACCTATAACATTCGACGCAAGTTCATTCTGAGGATAAAACCTCTTGGTTGTTGGCGTAAGCCCTATAGCGTCAAGTCCGATTTCGGTTTTGTATGCAGTGATTTTATCTGCAACCGTTTTCTCGACATTTTTCTTGATAATCTGATACATATTGTCCTGCTGGCAAAGCTTCAGAATTTTATTCTGTTTGATGTCTAAAATCTCAGACAGCTTTGCTGTTATCTCATTTAAGTCAGCCTCAGGATCGTCCTCGGCTAAATAATCTTTCAGCATTTGCGGGTCAACATACACAGTGTAAACAGACGCACTTCTTGCAAATGCCTGCATATTTCTGTCATATATAGAACCTCTGTTTGCTGTAATAACAGTGCTCTGAAGCTGCTGTGAGGAGGCAAGCTTCTGATATTTATCAGACTCTGTAACCGAAATGTGAAACATATTAATCAGTATCCATATCATAAACACAAGTATTCCAAGTGCTATCCAGATATTAAGCCTTCGTTTCATAAGTCCTGTAGGTCTTTCGTCCATAATCAGCCTCCTCTCTTAAAAATACATATCTATACTGATTCTTTCAAGTAAAGGTTTTATGCTATTTTTCTTAATCATTTGTCAGAATGTAATCTCTTTCTGCGGTTATCTATTTTAATTTTCCTGTTTTACCAAAATATTTAAAAATCCGTATAAGTATAAAAAAGCTAAGTTTAAAACTTCCGCCAAGAAGTATAAGCTTAACTTTTTACTAATAATATCCTATTCATTATGCCCCAAAGTATTCCAAAACACTTTTAAACCATTTCTTAAAAGACACAAAAATATTATCATCTTCGGTTTCAACAACCTCAGCTACGCTGTCGTTTTCAACTTCCACATACTCAATCTGAGATTTATCCAGCTTCTGAAGCCCCAAATTCTTTTCTGCATACTCCTCAACCTGTGTAAGTCCCGTCCTCGACTCTAACTCCGATTCAAGACTTAAATTCTCGTCCTGAAGTTTTGCAAGCTCCTCGGTAAGACTGGATTGCTCCGAATAAACTTCACTAAGCTCCACCTGCCCAAAAACAAATGAGCATAGCAACGCTAAACCTATAAACCCTAAGATGGTGAATTTCATGGCAAAAGCTAATTTGGGCTGAATTTTCAGATTTCTTTTGTGTTTGATTTTAGGTTTTGGCAAATTTATTTCATCTGAGTCATAAGCCGTATAATCATAAGCAAGATTATTGATCTTTGCCATTTTTTCTACACCTCGTTTTTGGCGTATTTATTTCTCTCTTTCCTTATGTAACAAGTTCTTTTACCTTGCCGCTCAGGACATTCTTTAGTCCTGTTTTGTTTTTATGTCTCTTTCTTTTGTTCTTAATAGCTTTTTTATTTGTCGCTATTTTCTGTTTTGCCGTACCTTGTCCTTTTTCTCTTAGTTCTCTTATTCTGTTGCTTGTCCGAAGTCTGCTCTTACGCATTTATCTATATCTTTTCTATAATGCGAAGTTTTGCACTTCGGCTTCTGTTGTTCACCTCAAGCTCGCCCTGCGAAGCTACTATAGGTTTTCTGTTCACAAGTCTTCCTCTCGGTTTTCTTCCGCATACACACTGCGGAAAATCAGGCGGACATATACAGCCCTTACAAAAGCTCGCAAACCTTTGCTTTACAAGTCTGTCTTCAAGCGAATGGAACGAAATTATACAAAGTCTTCCCCCGCTTTTTAATGCGTCAAAGATCTTGTCAAGTGCAATGCTTAAATGTTCAAGCTCTGCATTTACTTCAATTCTTATCGCCTGAAAGGTTTTCTTGCAGGGATTTTTCTCACGCCTTACCCTCTGCGGAACCGACGCTTTTATTATCTCTGCCAGTTCCAAAGTGGTTTCGATCGGTTTTGTTTCTCTTGTTCTTACAATAGCTGATGCGATACTTCTCGAAAACTTTTCTTCGCCGTATTCAAACAAGATTTTAGAAAGCTCTTCGTATGAATATGTGTTCACCACATCTCTTGCCGACAAGCCCTCGCAGCTCATTCTCATATCAAGCGGAGCGTCATTGTGATACGAAAACCCTCGCTCAGCTTTATCTAATTGGTGCGACGAAACTCCTAAATCTAAAAGAACTCCGTCGACTTTATCTATTGAAAGGCTTTTTAAAACCTCATCAATCTCAGAATAGTTTGCCTTAACAACTACTGCGTTATAACCTTTAAGCCGCTCGCTTGCGACTTCAACCGCTGTAGGATCACGGTCAATGGCAATTAATTTACCGCTGTCTAACCGTTTTGCGATCTCCACAGAATGTCCTGCACCGCCTGCGGTACCGTCAACATATATACCGTTTGGTTTTATGCTGAGTCCCTCAATACATTCATTCAGCAATACTGATATGTGTGAAAATTCCACTCAGCCACCATCTCTCATAATCAAAAACTAAAAGTCAAGCTCTTCAAGTTCCGCTACGAACTGATCGTCATCATAGCTTTCGTCAGCTTTTTCCCAAGCCTTTCTGTCCCATATTTCAGCTCTGGAAGAAACTCCTGCTACAACAACATCTTTTGTAAGGTTTGCAAGCTCTCTCAAGCTCTGGGGAATAAGTATTCTGCCCTGCTTATCGGCTTCAACCTCACTTGCCCACGCCATAAAGTGTCTTTGAATCCCTTTTCCTTTACCCATAGGAAGCGAACTTATTTTCTCTGCCATGACTTCAAAATCATCAATTGAATAAACAAATAAACAGCCGTCTATTCCTCTAGTTATGATGAACCTTTCACCGACCGCTTCTCTCAGCTTTGTCGGAAAGCTCATTCTTCCCTTTGTATCCATAGACTGAAAATATGTTCCTTTAAGCATACTTGTCGGCAAACTGTTCACCTCCCCAAAAGAATCTCAAGCAGCAGATTTTATAATTCACTAAATGCGATGCACCCGTTAACTTTGTTGAAAACTATTAAAAACTGCTGGTTTTCAACGGTTTCAACAGAGTTTTCAACATTTAGGGATTTGACACCACTTTTGCGCACTATTTGCCACTTAAAGTTATTATACACTAATAAATCAGGAATTGCAACCACATTAAAGAAATCTAAAGTTAAATAATCTACCAATTTTTTAACATAGTTTTTATGCAATATTACTAAATATACATATAATCATTATATAATTCGACAAAATTATGCTCAAGGTTACATTAAAAAATATATTAATGTCCTTATTTTAAATTAAAAATCCAATTCCCTATTTTTGCTCTCAACGGATAATTAATAACCAAAACAACTATTATAAATAAATATTTATTCTACTATTTACACAAACGGACAGAAATTATACGTATGAAAATAATACGATTTGCACATAAGAAAATTTTATCAAGTTTTTATACTTAAAATCCGTTGTGAAATTTACACAATACCGGCAAATTAAATTATTCAAACCTGTTAGATTTACACAATCACTTTATTAATTAGCGCTGCATTTTAAAATTTGCACATCAGAATTAAAAAAGTTAAAATTAAAATATCAAAACAAAAAGGGTGATCTATATGAACAAAAATTCAAATTTAAAACTGCGTACTATTGTTTTTACCGGACTTTTTGCAGCTCTCGTATGCGTATTGACAATGCTTCACATACCTACAAATAACGGCGGATATATTCACGTGGGCGATTCGCTTATCTACCTTTCGAGTATGCTTCTTCCCTTTCCGTGCGGTATGATCGCAGGGGGAATAGGCGGAGGATTATCGGATCTATTGTCAGGCTCTCCTGAATATGTTATTCCTACGTTTGTAATAAAAGTTTTAAACTCTCTTGTGATATATATTATTGCAAAACGCAGTCAGAAAATTATAAATGTACGTTCTGTCATTGCGGCGGTTCTTTCAGGATTAATAACAATTTTTGGATATTATTTTACTGCGGTTATCCTGTGGGGAGGCTTTAAAGCTCAGCTTGCAACAATACCGGGAAATATCTTTCAGGCAGTGGGAAGTGCAGTAATATTTATAGTTTTAGGTCTTGCATTTGACTCTGCAAAGATAAAGGATAAACTGAAATTTATAAGTAAATAATGTACATAAAAGAAAATATCACCGGCATAATATATATGTCGGTGTATTTTTTATTTATTCCCCAAACAGTGACAAATTTCTATAATTATGGTATACTATATAAATGACGACTATTTTATAGAACGGAGAATGATGATGAGCGGCAAAAGAAAAAGCGGTATTTTAATGCACATATCAAGCCTTCCGTCCGAATACGGAATAGGAAAATTCGGCAAAGAGGCTTATTCCTTTGTTGACTTTCTCAAAAAGTGCAAACAAAAATACTGGCAGATCCTCCCCCTTTCGCCGACCAGCTACGGAGATTCTCCTTATCAATCCTTTTCCATTCACGCAGGAAACCCCTACTTTATAGATTTTGAAATGCTGACCGAAGAAGGTCTTTTAAATAGCAATGACTATAAAAATATAGTTTGGTGCGATGATGAACGATATGTTGATTATGATAAGCTGTATAAATTAAACTTCAAGGTTCTTAGAAAGGCATACGAAGCCTTTAAAACAAACATTCCAAAAGAGTATAACGAGTATGTAAAAGAAAACGATTACTGGCTTAGTGATTACGCTCTGTTTATGTCTCTAAAAGACTCTTATAACGGAAAGTGCTGGATAGAATGGGATATATCTCTTGTAAAACGTGAGAAATCAGCTATAGATAAGGCGAAAGAAAAGTATAAAGACGATATAGGCTTTTGGAAATTCATTCAGTACAAATTTTTTGAACAATGGTTTAAACTTAAAAAATACGCAAACAAAAACGGCATAGAAATTATAGGCGACATTCCTATCTATGTTGCTTACGACAGCGTAGATGTATGGTGTTCACCCGAGCTGTTTGAGCTTGACGAGAATTTTCTTCCGATAAATGTAGCGGGTTGTCCTCCTGATATATTTACTCCTTTAGGTCAGCTTTGGGGAAACCCCCTTTACAATTGGAAGTCAATGAAAAAAAACGGCTACTTGTGGTGGATAAACAGAATAGACGCCGCACAAAAAACATATGATGTTATCAGGATCGACCATTTCAGAGGATTTGACAGCTACTTTTCCATTCCGTTCGGAGACAAAAACGCTCTTGGCGGCTGTTGGAAGGAAGGGCCGAAAATCGAGCTTTTCAAAGCAGTAAAAGAAAAACTGGGTAAAGTAAAAATAATAGCTGAGGATCTTGGATTTATCACTCCATCGGTAAAAAAACTTCTCAGACAGACAGGTTATCCGGGAATGAAGGTATTGCAGTTTGCTTTTGAGCCAAACGCAAGCAGTATGTATCTTCCTCAGAATTACACTAGCCGAAACTGCTTTGTATACACAGGAACTCACGACAATGATACCTTAAAGGGCTGGATAGGCTCGGAAAGCAAAAAAAGCATACGCTTTGCTATGGATTATCTCGGTGTTAAGAGAAAAAAGCACCTTCCGTGGGCTGTTATCAGGCTTGCATGGATGTCAATCGCCAATACCGCTATAGCACCGCTTCAGGATTTTCTTGAACTTGGCAGCGAGGCGAGAATGAACATTCCGTCTACGGTGGGCAATAACTGGCGGTGGAGAGCTTTAAAAAGCGACTTTACACCTGAACTTGAGAAAAAAATAGCAGATTTGACCACGCTCTGCGGACGGCAATAATAATGAAAGGAACAATACTGTGGATAAGGAAAAATTTATATCAGAATTCAAAAGAAAATTGGCAGCCAAATATAAAATTCAGCCAAATAACGCAACTCCTCAACAGATTCACGATAGTCTGTCGTCTGTAATTATGGATATGATTGCAAGCGATTGGGAGAGAAGCATTCAGGCTCACGACAATACCAGAAAAGCGTGCTACTTCTCTGCTGAATTTCTGGTCGGACGTGCTGTATTCAACAACCTTTTAAATCTCGGAATAACCGACGAGGTAGAAGCTGCGTTAAAAGAGGCTGGCTGTTCTCTATCATCTCTTGAAGAAGTAGAGGACGCCGCACTTGGTAACGGCGGTCTTGGCAGGCTTGCTGCCTGCTTTATGGATTCTGCCGCCACATTAAATCTCCCATTAGACGGTTATGGAATAAGGTATAAATACGGCTTATTCAAGCAGGAAATCAAAGACGGCTTTCAGATTGAAACCGCAGATGACTGGACAAAGTACGGCGATCCGTGGTCAAAGAGAAATGAAGCTGATACACAGCTTGTAAATTTCAAAAACCAGACAGTAAAGGCTGTGCCTTATGATATGCCTATCATAGCTTACAGCACAAAGCATATATGCACGCTCAGACTTTGGCAGTCAGAACCGACAGAGGAATTTGATTTTGCACTTTTTGACAGCGGAAACTACGAGCAGGCAAGCCTTCAAAAAATATATGCTGAAGACATTTCAAGAGTATTGTATCCAAACGACAATACATACGAGGGCAAGGTATTAAGACTGAAACAGCAGTATTTCTTTTCAAGCGCGTCTATTTCCGATATAATAAAGCGTCATAAAAAGACGTATGGCACACTTGAAAACATAGCAGACAAGGTTACGATCCAGCTAAATGACACTCACCCCGTAATATCAATTCCCGAGCTTATCAGGCAGTTGCTGAACGAGGGTTTCAGCTTTGATGATGGATATAAAATTGCACAAAAGGTATTTAACTACACAAACCACACCATTATGGCTGAAGCATTGGAAAAGTGGAGCGTCGAACTTATAGAGGACGTGATACCAGATGTTTATAAAATTATTCTTTTATTAAATGAGCAGTTTATAAAAGAGGCATATATCAAAAAACTGCCAAAAGACAAAATAAACACTATGAAGCCTGTTATTGACGGTACTGTTCATATGGCTAATTTGGCGATCTTCTGTTCTAGCTACACAAACGGAGTCGCAGAGATACACACACAAATTCTCAAGGACGATGTTCTTAAAGATTGGTATAAGCTATACCCCGAACGTTTTCAAAACAAGACAAACGGAATTACCCAGCGCCGCTGGCTTGCCCTTTGCAACAAGGAACTGAGCGGACTTATCACTGAACTTCTCGGTGATGACGGCTGGGTAACAAACTTAGACAAACTGCGGAAACTTTCAAAATATGCAGATGACGATAAAGTTATTGACAGATTTATAAATATTAAAAAAGCCAAGAAAAAGGAGCTTGCTGAGTTTATTAAAACACACGACGGAATTGAAATTAACTCAAATACTATATTCGACACGCAGATAAAAAGACTTCACGAATACAAACGCCAACTTCTTAATGCTTTTTCGATTTTATATATTTATTTCGGCATCAAAGACGGAAGTATAACAGATTTTACTCCGACAACATTTATTTTCGGAGCAAAATCGGCTCCTGGTTATGCAAGAGCAAAGGGTATAATCAAATTTATAAACGAAGTCGGTCGTCTTGTAAACTCAGACGAGCAGACAAAGGATCTGTTATCGGTTGTTTTCGTTTCAAACTATAATGTTTCTTACGCCGAAAAACTTGTCGCAGGAAGCGACGTCTCCGAACAGATCTCAACAGCAGGCACAGAGGCTTCGGGAACAGGAAATATGAAGTTTATGCTGAACGGTACGATCACTCTCGGAACTTACGACGGTGCAAATGTAGAGATAGTAAGAGAAGCCGGGGAGGAGAACAATTATATTTTCGGTGCTAAAGTAGAGGAACTGTCAAAGATAATGCCTGATTATGACCCTCGTGAAATAAGCGAAAAGAACGAAAAAATCAGACGGGTCTTAAACACCCTTATTGACGGAACTCTTTCGGACGGAGGAACAGGCATATTCAGAGAGCTTTATTTCTCGCTTATGGACGGTGCCAGCTGGCACAGACCTGATAATTACTATCTTATCGGTGATCTTGAAAGCTATGTAAAGGCAAAGCTTACTGTAAACCGTGATTTTAAAAACCAAAGAGCCTTTTACAAAAAATGCTGGCTGAATATGTGCAATGCAGGGAAGTTCAGCTCAGACCGCACTATAAAAGATTACGCCGAAAATATCTGGAAAATAAAACCGATCAACGGCTTTGAAAAATAACAACACAAAAAGGGAGCAGATTTTTTCTGCTCCCTCTATTTTTAAATTTTACAGCAACGGTCCGAATATTTTCAAAATACCGCTGAAAATTTTATCGAATACATTACGTTTATTCATATCTTTGACCGTTATTTTTGTACAATCATTTTTAATCAAATCCATTATATCTTTTTTTACATCTTTAACTATGCTGTTTTTATAGAATACAGCACCGTCCTCAAAGTGAAGATACAAACTTCTGTAATCGAGATTGACTGTTCCCACAGTAGCGACTATATCGTCAGCAACGCAATTCTTTGCATGAACAAAGCCAGGTTTGAAACGATAAAACTTAACTCCCTGATCCAAAAGCTCTTTGTAATAACAGTTTGAAATTTTCTGAACATACCATTTATCCGGGATTCCCGGAACAACTATTTTGACGTCTACGCCGCTTTTTGCCGCATAACCCAACGCAGTTGTAAGCTCGCCGTCTAAGATAAGATAAGGCGCTGTAAAGTAAATATAATCCTTTGCCTTATTGATTATATCAAGATAAATCATTTTTCCTACGGTTTCATTATCAAGCGGAGAATCACTATAGGGAATTACATACCCATCGCTTTCAAAAATGTTCTGATTATACTTGTGCGGTGCATATTCTGAATAATCTGCCGATACCTTTTCATCAATCTCCCACATCTGAAAGAACATCATAGTAAAACTCCATACAGCGTCGCCTTTTATCATAACGGCAGAATCCTTCCAATAACCGTATTTGACCTTTGCATTAATATACTCATCTGCTAAATTTGTTCCGCCTGTAAAAGCTGTATGACCGTCAATCACAATAATTTTTCTGTGGTCGCGGTTGTTCTGAACCGTAGTCAAAAACGGCACGAACGGATTAAAGACCTTGCACTTTATACCGTAAGATTTAAGCGTTTCATCATACTTTCCTGGAAGTATAGTCTGAGCGCCCACTCCGTCGTATAAAAATCTTACGTCAACTCCCTCTTTGACCTTTTGCAAAAGAATTTCAAGAACTTGTTTCCACATTACTCCCTGCTCGACTATGAAATATTCAATGAATATAAATTGCTTTGCTTGGCGAAGCTCCTGAAGAAGAACCTCAAACTGCTCCTCACCGTTTTTAAAATACTTAGCAGTTGTATTCCTATACGTCGGAAACTTGCCAAAGCTAGAAATATAATGTGAAAGTCTTGCAAAGGCTTTATCCTCATTTTCAAGAATATCGGCATAGATTTCTTCATTCTGAGTTAAATACTTTTCAGTTTGAATAATCTTTTTCTCTACCGTCTTTTTAAAGGAATGCCTTGAAATCTGAGTTTTGATAAAAATGTATACCAACGCCATAAATCCTGGAAATATTACAAAAGGAACAAGCCAAGCTATTTTATATCCGGCATTTTCGTTAGAGCTTGCAATATAGCCCACAAGAGCAATTGCCAGAGCAGTTAATGTAAGATATATATAAATAAAATGCTCATATAAACTAAAAAAAGCAAGAAATACAAATCCAGCCTGAACAAGCAAAAGAATAACTACAGTTATCTTTCGAGAAAACAAAAAGCTCAATTGTTTTCTAAGAGTTGCTTTCATAGTGTCTTTAGTTGGCTTTTTCATATATCTTACCTCTCTTTGCTAAATTCCTTAACAAAAATTATTATACCAAACTTAAAAAAATTAATCAACAAATAACTCTTAGACTAATCGGTCTAAGAGTTTTGAGCTTATTCAGCTTCTATATCAAGAAGCCTTTCAGCTTTTACGTCGCTGGTTTCGAGCGTTGTAACGCTTTTCAGTTTTCTGTTAATCGCTCTTGTACGAACGCCGACTAAATCATCAAGCTGACGTGACGCCTTATTAAGGCTGTCCTGTGCTTTGGTGATAACCTCCCCAAACTTGCCAAACTCCGTCTTAACAGCGCCGAGAATCTCCCAAACTTCACTGCTTCTCTTTTGTATTGCCAGAGTTTTAAAGCCCATTTGCAGGCTGTTAAGCAACGCCGCCATAGTGCTAGGTCCTGCAAGATTGACCTTATAGCTGCGCTGAAGCTCCTCGACCATTCCTCTGTTTACAAGCTCAGCATAAAGCCCCTCAAAAGGCACAAACAGAATGCCGAAGTCCGTTGAATCCGGAGGGGAGATATATTTTTGATTTATGTCCTTCGCCTCATTTTTAACCGTGTTCAGCAGAATCTTAACAGCAGCATTAATATCATCCTTTGAACCGTTGTCATAAGCGTCAACAAGATTTGTATAGCTGTCGCCCGGAAATTTGGAATCAATAGGAAGATAAACGGTCTTATCGTCGTCCGCAGGGAGCTTAACTGCAAATTCAACACGCTTTCCGCTGCCCTTTATTATTTCAACATTCTCCTCATACTGCTCGGGTGCGAGTATCTCAGAAAGTATTGAGCCTAACTGAATCTCGCCCAAAATTCCTCTGCTCTTTACGTTCGTCAGAACCTTTTTTAAATCGCCCACGCCTGTTGCAAGCGTCTGCATTTCTCCCACACTCTTGTAAACCTGCTGTAAGTTGTCATTAACCGACTTGAACGACTGGGTTATACGCTCGTCTAAAGTTTTCTGGAGCTTTTCATCTACAACCTGACGCATTTCATCAAGCTTCTTAGAATTCTCCTCCTGAAGCGAGCCGAGTCTTTTCTCAACAGTTGTACGGATATTATCCAGCTTCTGCTCATTCTCAACAGAGAAAGTTTTAAACCTTTCTTCCTGATGAGTCAGCGAGTATGTAACAGACTTTTGTAAATTTTCCTGCTTATCCGACAAATTTTTGTCAAGCACAGACAGTTTATCTGCAACCGTGTTGTTCAGATCCTTTTGATTTTGGGATACCATCTCTCCTAAACTTTTGATAGAATCTCCTGTGGTACGGTTGATTTCCTGCCTGAATGCAGAAAGCTCCTTTTCAATATCGCTTTTTAATTGCCGAATGTTTTCCTCACTGGTGTCAGACTGCGACTTTTTCGGTAAAATGATTACTATTGAAATCAACAAAATCACAGATACTAAAGCAGAAATCACTGATATGATTAGTTCAAACATAGCTTATCTCTCCTTGACTTTAAATACTGCAAAGTATATAATGTACTTGAAAATAAAATGTGCAGAAATTTTATGCGGCATCATTGCCGTTTTTGTTAAAACCGCCGTTTGCAGTTACTGTAATTTTTCTTCGGTTTTCATCTTCAAACGACGTATCAACTTCACACAAATAATAAACGCACCCCATAGCCGCAACTCCCAAAACCGACAATAAAACAAACGCTAAAATACTTAACATAATAAAACCTCTCCTTTTTCATTCTTTCAGCAAAAACAAACCAAAACCATTAAGATAAACCTTTGCTGTAACTTCATTTTAACAGGCTATCAGTCCGTTTGTTTGGACAAAAATCGTTTTTTGAATAAAAAAAGATGATTTTATAAAATAATACGCTTTACATACTGCAATAGGCAATTATTAATTACCAACTTTAGTATAACAGAAAGGATCGAAATATGCAAGAAAATTTTAAGGTTATTGAAGGCTTGAACATTGCAGATATAAGCGGAGTTAAAACCTCTTATATTAAGATTAACGACAGTGAAATCAACTGCGTAATCAGCGCAGAAAGAATAAAATCCATTATAAAAAAGGTAGTAAAGCTGGTAAAAAAGCCTTACTTTTTTATTGAAGTGCCCTGTACAGACGCTCAGGAGTCGGAGCTTTCAAAAAAAGGCGAAAACGGTTTTCATATGCAGCTTTATAACCTTGAGGTTACGCACAATGTTGCGAATGCAATTTTAGAACGGTACGGCGATTTACTTATAAACGACGGTGTTACTAATTTTGGCTTTGGCTCTCTTGAGACCGAAACAGAAATCTATGCTATGCCGTTTCAAACCATTATGCTATATAACAAAAATGACACGAGCGGTTTTGAGAAAATTCTCAAACAAGATAATATAACCGAACTTAAACCAAATGAATTCATCACAATAGACAGTCTGCTTTCGAAGAATAACCCTGCTGACAGAGTAATGGTAGAACTCAACGGCGAAACGGTTTTCGATGTTATTGAAAACCTGAAGGAAGTCGGTCTTACCCTTTGTGATACATTTATAGAAAGACAACAGTAAAATATTAAGAAAGGACGCTTATTATGACAAACATCTGGCATGACATATCGCCGAAAAAAATCTCTCAGGAGAATTTTACGGCAGTTATTGAAATTCCGAAAGGCTCAAAAATAAAATACGAGCTTGACAAGGAAACAGGTCTTTTGATGATGGACAGAATTCTGTACACATCTACCCACTACCCTGCGAACTACGGTTTTATTCCCAGAACCTACGCATCAGACGGAGACCCTTTAGACGTGCTTGTTTTATGTTCGGAAACGCTTCAGCCTCTTTCTCTTGTAAACTGCTTTCCGATAGGAGTTATTAAAATGATCGACAGCGGTTCGTCTGACGAGAAAATTATCGCAATACCTTTCAATGACCCTGTGTATAACTGCTATGGTGATATTAATGAACTTCCCAAACATATTTTTGATGAGATGTCTCACTTCTTCTCGGTATACAAGACTTTAGAGGGCAAGGATACCGCAATAGAAGAAATAGAGGGAAAACAAACTGCAAAAGAAGTCATTCAGAGCTGTATTGATAACTATATTGAGAGCTATTGTAAATAGATAATTCTATATGTACTATTTTAATAGGCAAAAAGGTTGTATATCAGAATATAAATGGATAGTATATATTAAACTCCCGATTTCGGCATAAACCGCCGTCGGGAGTTTTTTTATTTCACTATAAAATGTTTGACAAAGCACCTCTTGATAGTGTACAATAAAAGGGTAGAAAAATACAAATTTTCAAATCGGAGGAAAAATAAATGGCATATGTAATTGGTGTCGACTGCGGTACAAGCGGTACTAAAACCGTTCTCTTTGACGAAAGCGGAAAAGTTATTGCCTCAAAGACAATAGAGTACCCTATGTATCAGCCAAAGAACGGCTATGCTGAACAAGACCCTGCCGACTGGTCAAACGCTATGATAAATACGATCAAGGCTGTTATGACGCAAAGTGGCGTTTCAAAAGATGACGTCAAGGGTGTTGGAATTTCAGGACAAATGCACGGTCTTGTAATGCTCGACAAAGACGGCAATGTTTTGAGAAAGTCTATTATCTGGTGTGATCAGAGAACCGCAAAAGAAGTCGAAGAAATGAATGAAAAGCTAGGCGAGAAAAAGCTCATTGAAATTACTGCCAACCCCGCACTTACCGGCTGGACGGCTGCTAAAATTCTTTGGGTCAAGAATAACGAGCCTGAAATTTATGAGAAATGCGCTCATATTCTCCTGCCTAAGGACTACCTCAGATTTATCCTGACAGGTGAGTTTGCAACCGAGGTTTCTGACGCTTCGGGTATGCAGCTTTTGAATGTTCCTAACAGATGCTGGTCTGACGAGGTTTTATCGGCTTTAGAAATTGATAAGAGTCTTCTTGGAAAGGTTTATGAAAGCTGTGAGGTAACCGGCGAGGTAACTGCTGAAATGGCTGAGCTTACAGGTCTTAAAGCTGGGACAATCGTTGTCGGTGGAGCAGGCGATAATGCCGCTGCCGCTGTTGGAACAGGCGTTGTCGAGGACGGTAAGGCGTTCACTACAATTGGTACTTCGGGCGTCGTTTTCGCACATACATCAAGTATTTCAATCGACCCTAAAGGACGTGTTCATACTTGCTGTGCGGCCGTTCCGAACTCATGGCACGTTATGGGTGTTACTCAGGGTGCAGGGCTTTCGCTGAAATGGTTCAGGGATAACTTCTGCAACGCCGAAAAGGAAACCGCTTCTCTTATGGGCGTTGACGAATATTACCTTATGGATAAGGAAGCTGAAACCGTACCCGTCGGAGCTAATCGGCTTCTCTACCTGCCATATCTTATGGGTGAGAGAACTCCTCACCTTGACCCCGACGCTCGAGGAGTATTCTTCGGTCTTTCAGCTATGCACACCAAAAAGGATATGCTTCGTGCCGTTTTAGAGGGCGTTTCTTACTCGCTTCGTGACTGCGTTGAAGTGTTCAGAGAAATGAACATTAATGTGTCAGATATGATGGCTTGCGGTGGCGGCGGAACTTCTCCGCTGTGGCGCTCAATGCTCGCCGATTTGTATAATTGCCCTGTTAAAACTGTTGCTTCTAAAGAAGGTCCCGCACTCGGTGTTGCACTTCTCGCAACCGTCGGTGCAGGTATTTACAGCAGTGTTCCCGAGGCTTGCAAGGCTGTTATAAAAACCGATAAAACGCAAGAGCCTATTTCTGAAAACGTTCCCGAGTATGAAAAATATTATCAGCTTTATCGTGAGATCTATCCCGCACTTAAAGCTAGCTATAAAAAGCTCGGTAATCTTTAATTAAATCACTGAATAATCCCTGATTTTTCAGGAAATATATAATTGAAAGGAATTTTATTATGAAACTTTTTATCGACACAGCCAATGTTGACGACATCAGAGAGGCTAATGACCTCGGCGTTATCTGCGGAGTTACAACAAACCCGTCACTTATCGCTAAAGAGGGCAGAGTTTTTCAGGACGTCGTTAAGGAAATTACTGAAATCGTAGACGGACCTATTTCAGCCGAGGTTATTTCTCTTGAGGCTGATAAAATGGTCGAAGAGGCTAAACCTCTTGCAGCAATTCACAAGAATATCGTTATCAAAATCCCAATGTGCGCAGAGGGTTTAAAAGCTACTAAACAGCTTACGGCTCTTGGAATCAAAACAAATGTTACGCTTATTTTTTCTGCTGCACAGGCTCTTCTGGCGGCTAAAGCAGGTGCTACCTATGTTTCACCTTTCCTAGGCAGACTCGATGACATCGGAATGGAAGGCTTAAACCTCATTGAAGAAATCGTAGACATTTTTGACGCGCAAGCCATTGAAACAGAAATCATTGCAGCTTCTATCAGAAATCCAATTCATGTTACCGCCGCTGCAAGGCTCGGCTGCGACATCGCAACAATCCCAATGAGTGTAATTAAGCAAATGATTCACCATCCTCTTACTGACAGCGGAATTGAAAGATTCTTAAAGGATTGGGAAGGCGTAGAAACCAAGTAAATTTATTAGATAATAGCAAAACAGAGTCTGAATAATATCAGGCTCTGTTTTTTTCGTTATTAGATATATATGGCAATTGCTTAATCGTTGCATAAAAAAGTCCCGCACATTTAGTACGGGACTTAATTAGTTCAAAAGACTGTTACGCTTTAAATTTAATCTTCTTCCAAGCTCCTTTAGCCGTCTTAGTCTTACCACTAGCTTTGTAATTCTTATAAGCTCTTACTCTTGCCCAGTAAGTCGTACCCTTCTTGAGCTTCTTAACCTTAAGTGTAACCTTCTTAGCATTTTTCTTCAGGGTCTTCTTAGCAAGTACCTTCTTGAAGTTCTTCTTAGCTGATACCTGTACAATATAACCGGTAACCTTGCTTGCCTTCTTCCAGGTAATTGTAACCTTCTTGCCCTTAGCCTTAGCACTAAGTTTCTTAATCTTAGCCTTATTAACTATCTTCTTAGCAGCTTTCTCACCGCTTGTTGTCTTTGGAGCAATAGTTGTGTTTACAGGTGTTACAGGCTTAACTGTGCTTCCGCCCTTGTTACTGCTGTTATTGTTGTTATTGTTGTTGCCAGGATTATTAGGATTATTAGGATTATTAGGATTATCAGGTTTATCAGGTGTAGCAGGCTTAGTGTAAGTAAGTGTGAATCTTATTTCCATTGTCTCTGAAGCTTCTAACAGTCCAGCTGCAAGATCCTTAATTTCCTGAGGAGGATCATAGTTAGAAGCGTCACCATCACCAGACTCACTGTAGTCGTTGAATATGTCTATTCTAAGGTTTCCATTTCCCTCAAGATCTCCAAATGCAATATCATCATCTGCATATTCATAAACTGTTTCGCCGTCTGCTATAATTGCAACATCTGTAATAGTTGCACCGGCTTTTATTGCTGCTTCCCTAGCCTGTGCAAAAGTTGAACCCTTTGCCATTTTTGCACCAATAGCCTCAGCGTAACCCTTAATGTCAATGCACATTACATGAATACCTGATGCTGAAACAGGAGTACCATCTACATCCCAACCTGCTAAGGTCTTGTCAACAGCTACTGAGTATGTGCCAGAATCTGTAACACTTGTAGGATTATCTGTCCAACCTGAAGGTGGTTTCATTGTATTCCATCCGTCATTACCCGACCAATACATCAATGATGCATCATAAGAACCTGTTGGACCAACTGGATCATCTGGATTATCTGGATCATCTGGATCATCTGGTTCGTCTGCAGGAGGTGCTCCAAGTACGAGCTTGATTCCGTTAGATTGAACGCCATCGGTTCCTGCAATATATGCCTCATCATTTTGGTAAATTACCTTTTGAGCGCCTTGATCATTCCAGATGTTTGCTAATCCGTTTTTGTATTGTTCCTTGTTGTTTAACTCTAAGTTTTCTGTATCAAACGTATATTTGTCATTGAAAGTAATTGACTTAAGTGTAATTGCAGTATCTTTTGTTTGTGTAACATTATCAACTGTTACATCTGTTTCATTAGCAGAAGCATCAATATAAGCGCCTATTGATGCTAATATTTCTTGAGAAGAAACTTCAACTTCTGTTGTGTAATCGCCTGCACCGCTAATAGGTGTTGCTGCGAAGAATACCGGATAACCAGCATTAGCTGATAAATCCCATCTAATGAATTTAGCAGTACCCGGTTCAGTAACTGTGTAATCATAAGTTACTTTGGTGATTTTTTCACCTTTAGCTACAGGTTTTATGTTACCGAAGTTACAGCCTTTGATTGTAAATTTAATTTTAATTTTATTAATTATAGTGCCATCAGGGATTGATGAATCTAAAACTGTTGCTGTGTCTCCCCAGTGGTTAATAGGGTAACATTGAAGGGCAGCACCTTCAAATGCAGATCTGTTTTTCCAAGCGTCAGTTATTTCAATATTAACATCATCGTTAAAAACAAGTTCTTCAATAGTAATCGTTGTGCCCGGATCTATAACCTGATTTGCATAACCATTATAAAGACCAAATGCACCATAACCATCAGTTGAAGATTTGCTGATATTAAGACCTGTTACCTCCATTTCATATGTACCGTCTTCTGTAATTTCTAAGGGATCACATAAATCAGCACCCTCATTATTAACAAATCTGATCGGCAGCTTATCTGTTGGCGGTGTGCCATAATCAGGTTCTTCTCCTACCTCTTTTTGAGTATATAGAACATTGCCTTCTGCGTCAAGGAACTCAACCCAAAGAATTCCGAATACATAGTTATCCTGACTTGCGCAAGTTGCCCAGTTCTTTGTAATTCCGCCGATGTAATAACCATCGCCCTCAGCCATAGTAGTCTTCAAAGGCAAGGTAAATGTTCTTACACCAGTAAAATCAGTGGTTGCTGAAGCATCAGCGGTTCCACCAAAATCTACTGAACCCTGTGTGAATCCTGCCTGATATGAAGTAATAAGGTGTGTTGCTCCGTTCCACGAAGCGTTAGGACCCATGTCAAAATAAATCTTTGCCGTTGTAGCACCTGCCATTTCTGCAGGAGCATTACCCTGAACAATTGGTATCTCTGCCGGTGTGTAACCCTGATACCATATTGTTGTATATGGATCGTAGTCACTTGTAGCAGAAACAGAAGTGAATGATGCAACTGCAACAGATGAAATCGCCATAATTGCAGCGGTTACACCACTCAGAAGTTTTCTTAACTTCATTTAAAATTCCTCCTTAAATATTATTATTGTATATCGTTAATGATACAACTATATTTTAGCATTTATTATTTTAAATAGCAATAGTTTTTGTATGTTTTCCTTTATTTTTGTATACTTAATCAAAATTTATATTAATTTTTTGTGCAAAATATAAATGGATTTACTAAATAAATTCACATTTTGTTTATTATTAGAAGCATAAACCAAAAATATTGTACATTATTAACAAAGTAAACATATTTTATCAATGTTTTATTTCTACAATTCACTAAACCATTATAATTAACAATGAAAAATTAATGATAAATTGTCAATTATTTATTTGTCGTTTATAGAAACCTTAACATCTATCAGAAATAAAAAAGGCGGAGAGCCTGTGGCGGCTCTGCAGGGGTAACCCCTGCACGCAGTTTTAGCCCGCCGTTGCACAAAAAAACACCTTCAGCAAACTAGCCAAAGGCGGAATGGATAAAACGTCATCGTTTTTGGAGCGGGCAACGAGGCTCGAACTCGCTACCTCCACCTTGGCAAGGTGGCGCTCTACCAGATGAGCTATGCCCGCAAATGGCGACCTGGATGGGAGTCGAACCCACGACCTCTAGCGTGACAGGCTAGCGTTCTAACCAACTGAACTACCAGGCCATAGCCCCGGCGAAAGCCGGGACCGGTCTAAAATGAAAAAAAGAATTTTAAGTATGCTGCAAATAAACTCTGCCCAATCGAAGTGAGAAGGCAGAGCAAATGCAGCGACGCTATTGGTGGGAACAACAGGGCTCGAACCTGTGACCCTCTGCTTGTAAGGCAGATGCTCTCCCAGCTGAGCTATGCTCCCGAAAACCGTAGTTTAACAAGCGACTTATACATTATATAAAGTTTCTGACTACTTGTCAAGACCCAAATTAATGTTATTTACAATATTTTAATATTATAGAAAAACAGATACAAAATACTAGCAAAACAAAAGACTGCTCAAAAAAGAACAGTCTTGAACACACAATATAAAAACTAATTACTCATCAGAAGCATCATTAGCCGAGGTATCATTATTCTCCAATATTTCCTGATGATTATCGTGGGCGTCCCGAACAGCTTTTTCTGCCTTAGGAAGCTCAAATTCCTTCAGCTTAGCGTTTTCCTCCTCGAGAATTTTCATAAGCTCTTCAATAGCGTTATTAGTAGGCTTTGCGAGATCCTCTTTCATTTCGACGAGAACATCTTTATTAACGCCTTCTTCGATAAGCGGTTCATTCAAAATTTCTGAATCCTTCTCACTTAGATTTAAAGCTTGGCTAGTTGAATTTTCCTGGTGAATATTCTGCAATGTTTCTTTTTCATTAACGAACTCGTTAAAAGATGCCTGAGCGTCATCATTGGTTTCCTCAATATCCTCATGATACTTCTCTCTCATTTTCTCTATACCGGCAAGTTGTTTTGTCTTGCTATGCTTTCCTAACGCAAAGAAAATAATCATTAACAGTGCCGGTATACCAATAAAAATAACATATCCAAGAGTGGAGTTAGCAAGAACAATGATCTTACCCATCAATTCAAATTGATAATTTGCTATTCCGACTATCTTATTACCTTTTACCAATGTAGTATCTTCTGAATTCTTAAATTTAAGTTCATAATAAAGCTTATTATCTTCATTGACCAGATTTACGAAATACATAGCGGTTGTTCCGTAAGTTGTACCGTTTTTTCCTGAAACATCGTCTGCAATAACGACTTTGCCAATATCCTCCTGAGTCGGTTTGCCGTTAGTTGCAAAAACCAAAGAGTTTTTCTTTATATCCGGCGACATATAATCATCATGAATAAGATAAAGACTATATCCGCCGATACTAGGGGTAACATTTTCATTTTTGAACGCAAAATGCACTAATACAACAAACGCAGTCGAAAGAATTAAAATAATCAGAAATATAATTCCCAAAACCTTGCACGGAGAAGTTTTTACCTCTTGAGTGCTCATAGAAGCAACATCCTTTCTTATCTTTTGCTTTCAATAAGTTCTACAAAATAAGTATAACACAACTAAATTTATTTTTCAATGTATTTTTTCAAAAGAGTATAAAAGTTCTTTTCTGTTTTAAAATAAAATTAAAATTTAAGCTATTGACTTTAATTTTTCGTATGATATAATTACTAATGTCTTTTAAACTTTAAAGCTGAATAAGCTTGTGTAGCACAGTTGGTAGTGCAGCTCATTCGTAATGAGCAGGTCGCAGGTTCGAGTCCCGTCACAAGCTCCAGCGGCGAGCCGCCGCTGCCAGTTCACGTTGTGTATTTTGCACAGCGTGATTTTTTTGTTTCACGTGACTTTATTTTGCTACATAAACTTTTCTTAAAATATTTGACGTTTTATCCATTCTGCCTCTGGCAAAATTGCTGAAGGTGGTTTTTTATTTTAAAATATCATAATATCTAAAAAGCTGCTGTAAAATTACAGCAGCTTATTTTTTTGCTCAAAATCAATCAACAATACTCTTTGTAGGTGCATTATCTCTTTTTTCTCTTTCCCTGCGTTTTTTCTTAATGAGCCGGAATACATCTATAATCAGCAAAATAAATGAACATAATAAAAACAGTAGTATCGGATAAAACCAAATCATATACTTGTATTGAGGATTTATATTTCCACTTTCAGTAACCTTCCCTGTTGCGTAATCTACAAAATACTTTTTTGTTATAAGAAAGTATGCCAATACAGATATGAAAGATAAAATAAAGCTTGAAATATAAAACCGCTTGAATGATAGAATCAAAGCTCCTAGCATTGCAATAAGGCAAATTAAAATTACCGTTCCGACATATGTATTAATATCAATAGTTTTTTTGAAAATGCTTATTACTGTAATACCACCGTAGAAAAATCCCGAATATAAAAACGGCAAGACCATTATAAATTTTATAAGTTTGATCCAAACAGATTCTTTTTGAATAAATTTTTTCATAGCTTTGGAAGGGGCGTTCTTTCGCTCCTCTTCTTTTTTTCTGAAAATTTCGTCGTTTTTCATATTTTCTTCTTTAATTTTTTTAAGCCTTTCAGATTTTGACATAGCTTTGATTTCCCCTTTATAAAGTTTGCAACTTATTTATTCAAACATACATTTAGTATAACACAAATCTTCTGAAAAACTCAACCCTAATATTTTATATTCCCATTATGAATTTTTTCACGCTAAAACCAAAGTAAATACTTCTTTAAGAACCATAGAATTATACAGAGCAATCTGCAAAATATAATATAGGTGCGCATCGAATTTTAAAGAAAGGATAATTGTTTTATGAAAAAGACAGTAAAATCTCTAGCTTTTATTTTGCTGACTTCGTTTCTTATTATGACATCAATTACCTTTTTCTCTTTTAATGGTGCTAATATTCCGAATTTTATATCAGCAATAAATAATCAGTTCGGAAATTTAAAAAACAATTCTGACAGAGCCGTTGCAGTAAACGGAGTTGTTAAAAAGGTCATACCTTGCGGACAGCCGTTTGGAATTAAAATGCTAACCGAGGGAATTATTGTTGTAAGGCTTTCGGATATCAACGATCAAAAAAATTCCTGTCCTGCCAAAAATGCAGGAATTCACGTCGGTGATATTATTATTTCCGTCGGCGGTGAAAAAATAACTTCAAATGAAGATTTATCAAAGGCAATTTCTGCAAATAACGGAGAAACCGTCGATGTAGTTTTAAAGCGTAACAATTCTGAAGAAAACACCTCGTCAGGGGAAGAAATAACATTAAAGCTGACTCCTGAATACTGCGAAAGCGAAAAGTGTTACAAAACAGGAATGTGGGTAAGGGATTCATCAGCAGGAATCGGTACAATAACATTTTACGACCCGTCTACAGGCGTTTTCGGAGGCCTGGGACACCCTATATGCGATACCGATACAGGAGATCTTATGCCCTTATCCAGCGGAGAAATATGCGACGTATCCATTACTGGGTATAAAAAAGGCTTAAACGGAACTCCGGGAGAACTTAGAGGAAGATTTCTCAGCAAAGACGAAATAGGCACAGTCACACAAAACACAAACAGCGGAGTTTACGGTCTTCTTAACGAATCGCCCAGCGAAAAAGAAGAAATAGAAATTGCCGACTACGATGAGATAAAGACGGGAAGAGCGGAAATTCTTACAACGATCAGCGGTTCAGAGCCTGAAAAGTATTCTGTTAGTATTGAGCAGATAAATCACGACGATCCTGATTTAAAAAATCTCGTAATAAGAATTACCGATAGAGACCTGCTGGATAAAACCGGCGGAATTCTACAGGGAATGAGCGGAAGTCCGATTATTCAAAACGGAAAACTGATAGGAGCGGTAACGCACGTTTTTGTAAACAATTCCTCAATGGGTTACGGCATACTCGCCCAGACTATGATTACACAATCTCAGACAAATTCAGACAGCAATAATTGTCTGAATTTAGCCGCTTAACTCATGACCTGAAATATTTTTTACTTTTTGAAATAATTTTCTCTAAAAATAAAACTTTTTGTAATATTCTTTTAAAATTATACAAATTGTAATATAAAAATAGCGTTTATGTCTTTATAACTTTGAATTTGACGATAAAAACTTGTATTTTTTTGTTTTTTCCTATTGATATTAATCTTGCTTTGTGCTAATATATGGAACAAGGAACGATGTCTGAAAAATAAATCATTTTTAGACAATTTAAAATATTTTAAACGGTATCCTCTTAAAATCTAATACTTTAATTAACATTGGATTTAACATTTATTACTTAACAAAATAACAAAAAAAAATTAAAGGAGTGACAATACTATGCGAAGTAAGATTAAAGTATTATTAGGCGATGACAGCAAGGACTTTGGAGTAAACTTTGCAAGTCTTCTCAGAAACAAGGGTTTTTATGTTATTGCAAGACCAAAGGATGGGTTAATACTATTTGATGCCATTAAGAATGAGGCTCCTGATGTTGTTATTATGGACATAATTATGCCTAACCTTAATGGTGCCGACCTAGTTGAAAAATTTAACCATACGCCTTACAAGAAACCACACTTCATTGTATGCACATCATATGCCGATTCGTATTTGGAAAAAACGGCATTTGAAAAGGGTATTGAATGTTATATCAGAAAACCTATCGACATCAACTATCTGGCAAAACGCATAAATGAAATAATGGGCATTGAAGAAGAACCCGTTGTCGAAGAGGTCAATGTTACTAAATCATATGACGATGTTTCACTTGAAATTGCTGTAACAGAAATCATTCATCAGGTTGGCGTTCCTGCTCATATTAAGGGCTATCATTATTTAAGAGATGCAATAATACTGTCTGTTAAAAACAGGGAGATGCTTGAATGTGTAACAAAAGTTTTATATCCTACTGTCGCTAAAAACTTCAACACAACCGCTTCAAGAGTAGAACGTGCAATACGTCATGCTATTGAAATAGCCTGGGACAGAGGTGACATCGAAACTCTCAACTCGTTCTTCAAATACACAGTAAACGTTGAAAAAGGAAAACCTACAAACAGTGAGTTCATCGCTTTGATAACAGATAGAATTTCATTAAAACTGAAAGCACAAAGCAGAAATTCAGCAAGCGTTTATTCAAAGTCTCCGCTTGTATAAAGACAAAAAAGAATAATAGTTATATTTCTAAACAAAAATCCACTATCAAAAGATGGTGGATTTTTGTTTTAATTGCCCATTTATATGATTTTTTTAAGCTCAATTTAGTGCATTTAGTGAATTTTTTGCAGGATTTATTTGATTGACTTGCAATTTCTGACCTTTTGTAATAAAATATAAGAGATAATTACTTTAAAATTTACTGGAGGTCTTTTAATGCTGCTTAAAGATATGTCTAAATCAGAACTTGAAGTCTTTCTTTCAGAAAACAAGGCAAAACTGGATGAGTTTAAAGCAAAAAAATTATCGCTTAATATGGCAAGAGGAAAACCAAGCACTGAACAGCTGGATCTTGCAGTCAAAATGCTTGCTTCTGTAAACAGCTTTGACGCTGACTATTCAGCGTCTGACGGAACGGACTGCAGAAACTACGGCGGACTTGAGGGTATCTGCGACGCTAAAAAGCTTTTTGCACCTATGCTGGGCGTTTCGACCGATGAAATAATCATCGGAGGAAATTCAAGTCTCAATTTAATGTATGACACAATTGCAAAGGCAATAATCTTCGGCGTAAACGGTGTCGACAAGCCTTGGAAGGATTACGATAAAATAAAATGGATCTGTCCTGTTCCGGGTTATGACAGACATTTTGCAATATGCGAGAGCTTTGGTATTGAAATGATAAATGTTCCGCTCGGAAAAAACGGTCCCGATATGGATATGATAGAAAATCTTATTGCAAACGATGATACGATCAAGGGCATATGGTGCGTTCCTATGTACTCAAATCCAACGGGAATTACCTATTCTGATGAAGTTGTCAGACGATTTGCAAATTTAAAAACAAAAGCAAATGATTTCAGAATATTCTGGGATAACGCTTATTGTATCCATCACCTCTCTGACACTCCTGACAAGCTTCTGAATATTCTCGACGAGTGTAAAAAAGCAGGAACTGAGGATATGGTTTACATTTTTGCATCGACTTCAAAAATTTCATTTGCAGGCGGAGGAATTGCCGTTTTAGGTGCAAGCAAGAAAAATGTAGATTATCTGCTGTCTCTTATGTCAATACAGACTATAGGCTTTGATAAAATCAATCAGCTTCGCCACGTTAAATTCTTCGGAAGCTATGAGGGACTGGAGGAGCATATGAAAAAACACGCGGAAATCATCAAGCCAAAGTTTGACGTTTGTTTAGAAGCTCTTGACAAGGAAATCGCTCCTTTGGGAATCGGCGAATGGCACAAGCCTCACGGCGGTTATTTTATCAGCTTTAACGCATTGAGCAATTGTGCAAAAAAAATCGTTTCACTTTGCAAGGAAGCAGGAGTAGTTCTAACAGGTGCAGGAGCAACCTTCCCTTATGGAAAGGACCCTATTGATTCTAATATCAGAATTGCGCCTACTTTTCCTCCTGTTGACGAACTGAAGCAGGCAATTGAAATTTTCTGCATTGCAGTTAAAATCGCATCTGCAGAAAAACTTTTATCAGAAAAATAATGTTTAAGCCTGAGAGAAAAGGTTCTGCGTAATCGACTAAAAACATACTTTATCTACACCCTGAAGCCTAACTGAACAATACGTTCGGTTAGGCTTATTATAATTTTCGCACCAGAAGATAATAATATATATTAAATACAGAAAATTAGTAACAAATTACTTATAGACTACTAAATCAGATACTAATATTGTGCAATATTGCTAGTTTTTTTATGGATTATACTTCATAATTACCAATTTTATTTTTTTTGCTTATTTTTCGTTGCAATTATCTAAAATTATGTTAAAATGTATTAAGCAGGATTTCACTAATAAAAAATCAAAGGGGGAATAGTCTTGAACATTGCAATTATCGCTGACGACAAAAAGAAAGAACTTATGGTACAGTTTTGCATTGCATACTGCGGAATTTTAAGCAGACATAGTCTCTGCGCTACGGGTACTACCGGAAAACTGGTATCTGAAGCAACAGGGCTTAACATACAAAAATATCTAAGCGGTTCTCAGGGCGGTGATGAACAGATCTCCGCAAGGATTTCGTGCAACGAAATAGATTTGCTTTTATATTTCAGAGACCCTATTACCCCGCAGCCAAACGAAGCTAATCTTCTAAGGCTTTGCGACGTTCACAATATTCCTGTAGCTACAAATATTGCAACTGCAGAAGCGTTGATACATTCGCTTGAACACGGCGATCTGGATTGGCGTAACATTGTTAATCCTACAAGAATTTAACAAAAAATTAACACAACGCATTTTGTATATATGTTAAAATCAATATAATAAAACAAAAGCCGTGATTAGAGGAGTAGTAAGATATTTCAATTCAGAGAGGGTGCGTTTGCTGAAAGCACCTTTGAAAGCTCTTATGAAAGACACCTATGAGCTTCCGTTTGAATGAAAAGAACGGACGTTACCTGCGTTAAGGGTCAGAGTGGTTCAGAATTTTTCTGAGCAATTAGGGTGGTATCACGATTATTACGGTCGTCCCTTTTGGGGCGGCCTTTATTTTTTAGGAGGAAATTTTATGGCAAAGTCAACAGTACAGCGTCCAAGAGGCACTCAGGACGTTATTCCGAACGAATCTCACAAATGGCAAACTATAGAAAAGGTGTGCAGAGAAACAGCTGAGCAATTCGGCTTTAAAGAAATAAGAACACCGACATTTGAAGATACAGGTCTTTTTGTTCGTTCAGTCGGCGACACGACCGATGTTGTTCAAAAGGAGATGTATACAGTTTCAGCAAAGGGGGATTCTGAATTCACCCTAAAACCCGAAGGCACTGCGGGTGTAATAAGGGCAATGCTGGAAAACGGAATTCTCAACGACGGAGTTCCGCAAAAGCTGTTTTATATAACCCCTTGCTTCAGGCATGAAAAGCCGCAGGCAGGAAGACTTAGAGAGTTCCACCAGTTCGGCTGTGAAATGGTAGGCCCGTCATCTCCGTCAGCCGACGCTGATATTATCGCACTGGCAAAAAGCGTCATAGAACGATTGGGTATAAAAGACGTAACACTGCACCTTAACTCTATCGGCTGTCCAGAATGCAGAGCAAAATATCATCAGGCTCTGAAAGAATACTTCTCCTCCAGAAAAGATGAGCTTTGCAATACCTGTCAAGAGCGCCTGAATAAAAACCCTATGAGGATATTAGACTGTAAGTCGCCTATATGCTCAGATATTGCAAAGAATGCACCTGTTATTTTAGATTACCTCTGCGAGGATTGTAACAACCACTTCAATAAGCTGCAGGAGATCCTTAAGGCTATGGGTATTGAATTTGTCATAGATACCAAAATCGTAAGAGGTCTTGACTACTACACAAAGACGGTATTCGAGTTTATTACAGACTCAATCGGAGCACAGGGAACTATTCTCGGCGGTGGAAGATATGACGGTCTTGTTGAAACTTTGGGCGGTCAGCCGACGCCTGCTCTGGGATTTGGTTCGGGCATTGAAAGGCTGCTGCTCACAATGGAAAGCTCAAACTGCGAGTTTATTGAGAAGAACACCTGCGATCTATATATAGCGTCAATGGGTGATGATGCTCAGAACAAAGCCGCTTCCCTTGCAATGGCACTTCGTGACGAAGGATTCTTTACAGAATACGACCTTATGGACAGGGGTTTGAAAGCACAGATGAAGTATGCAAACAAAATCGACGCTAAGTTTACGCTTGTTTTGGGCGACAACGAGCTTGAAACTAAGCAAGCAAAGCTAAAGCAAATGGATACCGGCGAGGAAACAGACATTTCACTTGATGAAAAATTCTGCGATAAGTTTTCAGACAGGCTTACGAATTTTATGTTTAAAGACCTTTTAGAAGATACCGAGCTTTAATTCATAAAGCTAAAATAATATGAAAGGCAGACAAATTTATGTTTATTATAACCTCAAAGAAATATGAATTTGAGTGTCCTTACACTAACTCTGAATTTAAAAAGAAGTTCGACCGTGAAATAAAAGATTACACATACCGTCAGCTTAGAAAGGATTTTCACCTGAGCGATCTTTACTACGGAAAACGAAACGATAACACAATAGAAATTCATTTTCACAGATTCGGGAAACGCGATCTCGACAATCCTATGTTTGTTGGGTCTATCGGCAAGGGTGAGGACAAAAACAGCACAAAGGTCGAAGGAAAGTTTAAAAGAAAGACATCAAATCTTATTATATCTTTATTAATAATTATTTTCTGGCTTTTTGTAACCATTATAGGCTTTACTCAAAACCTGACTGCAGGGATCATACTAACAGCAATTACCTGCTTAGCAGTATATATTTTCTTTTGGGATAACAACACGCAGCAACAGATTATTGAATACTTTAGCAGTTACGATACGCCTTTAGAACGTCAGGAGGAAATACAGACGCCTTAAACAAAAACACTAAGTAAAAACAAAGGAGAACGAATAAATATGAAAACAGACACTATGAACGGACTTAAAAGAACACACTACTGCGGTGAGGTCCCAAACAAAGAATGCGAAGTAGTTGTATGCGGTTTTGTACAGAAGATAAGAGACTTGGGAAATCTTATATTTATTGATTTAAGAGACAGAACGGGAATCGTTCAGCTTTCCTTCAATGACGAAACCGACAGAAATATATTTGAAAAGGCGTCTAACTGCCACGCTGAATATGTTCTCATGGCTAAGGGAAACGTCAAAAAGCGTGAAAGCGTAAACAAAGATATAAAAACAGGCGAAATTGAAATTATTGTAACTGATCTAAGAGTTCTTTCAAAATCTGAAACACCTCCGTTTGAGGTTTCAAAAACTGATAAGGTAAACGACGAGCTGAAACTCAAATATAGATATTTAGATTTGAGAAACGAAAAACTCCAGAAAAATATTATAATGCGGCATAATATTGCTAAATGTGCAAGAGAGTATTTCTATGAAAACGGTTTTATTGAGATTGAAACCCCTATGATGATAAAATCGACTCCGGAGGGTGCAAGAGATTACATTATTCCCTCCCGTGTTCATCAGGGCAAGTTTTACGCTCTCCCCCAGTCGCCGCAGATTTACAAACAGCTTCTTATGGTGTCGGGCTTTGACAGATATATTCAGCTTGCAAGATGCTTCCGTGACGAAGACCTGCGTGCAGACAGACAACCTGAGTTTACACAAATCGACCTAGAGATGTCTTTTGTAGACGTTGACGATTTGCTGGCAATAGGCGAGGACTTTGTAAAAAAACTCTTTAAAGATGTTTTAAATGTAGATATACCGCTTCCACTTCCCAGACTGACCTTCGCAGACGCTATGTCGAGATACGGCTCGGACAAGCCTGATACAAGGTTCGGAATGGAAATACAGGATATATCAGACGCTGTAAAGGATATTGATTTTATCGTATTTAAAAACGCTCTTGAAAACAATGGGAGCGTAAGAGCAATAGTTGCAAAAAATGCAGCTGAGACTTACACACGAAAGGAAATCGACAAGCTGACCGAACACGCAAAGGGTATAGGTGCAAAGGGACTTGCATATATCCGCTGGGTAGACGACGAGCCTTCTTGCTCTTTTAAGAAGTTCTTAAAAGAGGGCGAGCTTGAAAAAATCCTGTCTGAACTAAACGCTGAAAAAGGAGACGTAATACTTATAGTTGCAGATAAGAATAAGGTCGTTCTGCCGACTTTAGGCGCACTTCGTCTGCTTGTTGCAAAAAAGCTTGATATTATCCCTGACGGATATAACTTCCTATGGATCACTGAAATGCCGTTCTTTGAGCAGGACGAGGAAACAGGAGAGTGGATAGCAATGCACCACCCGTTTACAATGCCTATGGAGGAATGTATTCCTATGCTTGATACCGACCCTGAAAATGTTCGTGCAAAGGCGTTCGACTTGGTTTTAAACGGCACAGAGCTTTCTTCCGGTTCTATGAGAATTACTGATTTCGAGCTGCAGCAAAAGATGTTTGAGGCTCTCGGTATGACAGATGAAGAAATAGAAGCTAAATTCGGATTTTTAGTTGACGCATACAAATACGCTTCACCTCCTCACGGAGGAATGGGAATAGGTCTTGACAGGCTTGCTATGATTATGTGCGGAGCAGAGTCTCTGCGTAATGTAGTCGCCTTTCCAAAGGTGCAAAATGCAAGCGAGCTTATGAGTTCCTGCCCTGCTGAGGTCGATGAAAAGCAGTTAAACGAGCTTCATATTAAAACCGTTGCTAAAGAGTAGAACTTATATTAAGCAAAAAGGCGTCGCTTTGCGACGCCTTTAATTTTTACACTTCCCGCTTTTTATAAAACGCAATCGACAGTCTCCAAGAAAGAGCGTACAATGCAATTACAGCTAAACATACAATTGTGATAATACCACTAAACGATATGATTTTAATATAGCCATCAACCAGAAATGAAGAAAAAACACCAACGCCTGCAAAATAAACAAAAATCACAATAATATACGCAATTCGTCCCTTTATCGCACCCAGCTTAAACATAAACGGAAGAGTTACCGAAGGCATCAAAAAGGATATTGCCAACAGAGTTGCCATAATAACTAAAAAATTATTCAGCACGAATATTCCATCAATGTTCATTTTGACCGCCTGAATGATGCCGGATATAATAAACACTAAAATCTGGGCAAGTATACCTATAATATATTTTACAGAGACAATCTGCGACTTTTTATAAGGTAAAGCATAACTATATTCATTCCATTTGCTCAGTTCATCATAGGAAAGTAATGTTACAGGAATTATACCCGAAATCAAACAGGGATAGAAAATAAAAAATACATTATTTGTTACAAGTGAACCTGCAAGAATAAATACAACGAATAATAATTGCAATCTGCAATACTTTTTTATCATATATAAATCTTTTAAAAGCAATCCTTTCAACTTATTCTGCCTCCCTTACCATAAATATAAACAGTTCTTCAATGCTTATTGGGCTTATTTTAATATTTGACGGAATATTATCACGCAATACTATCGCCTCAACTCCGTAAGGAGTTTCTTTTTTATGCTTGATTGCTTTTGGATCAAGCTCACTCAACTGTTCTGCGGTACAGTGGATTATTCCGTATTCACCGAGCAGACGGTCCTTTTCCTCGCACAACAGCAATTTACCCTTGTGAAGAAACGCCACATAATCGCATAGCTTTTCAAGATCGCTGACAATATGAGATGAAATGAGAATAGAATGGTTTTCATCTCTTGTAAACTCGCTTAACATCTCAACTACTTCATCTCTCACAACTGGGTCAAGACCGCTTGTTGCCTCATCAAGCAGCAACAGCTTACTCTCGTGAGACATAGCTATCGCTATGCCGAGCTTCATTTTCATACCTCTAGAGAAGTCTTTAAACGGCTTGTCAGCAGGAATAGACAATTTTTTTAGATAGTTTGCATATTCTTCGTCATTCCAATTACGAAAAGTATAACTCATAATTTTCCCGACTTGCTTTGCGTTCAAACATTCAGGTATTCCGACCTCGTCCATTACAACGCCGATTTCCTCTTTTGTGAGATATATATTTTCCTGATTTTCTCTTCCGAGAATTTTTATCGTTCCGCTGTCTTTGTGAAGCATATCTAAAATCAGTTTGATTGCAGTACTCTTTCCTGCTCCGTTTTCTCCAATCAAGCCCATAATACATCCGCTCGGCAGTGTAAGGTTCAAATTATCCAGCTTAAAACCGGAAAAAGATTTCGATAAGTTTTTTATTTCAAGTGCGTTCATTATAAATCCTCCAGATTAAATTTAATCATTTCAATTATATCCTTTTTACTCAAATTGCACGAAGCTGATAGCTTTATTATCTGCTCTATATGTTCCTCAATTTTTTTCAGATTTTCCTCTCTGAGCAGTTCCACATTCTTTGGTGCAACAAAACAGCCCTTTGCCTGAATGGTATAAATAAAACCTTCCTTTTCAAGCTCATCGTATGCCCGTTTTGTAGTTATAAAGCTGATTCGCAGATCCTTTGCCAGACCCCGAATAGACGGAAGCATTTCGTTTTCCTTTAAGTCTCCGCTTATTATCTGACTTTTAATCTGAGAATATATTTGGTCGTAAATCGGAGCACCGCTTTTATTGTCGATAAGTATGTTCACACCATCACCTCTTTTTAACTGTATATATGTATTATATACAGTTTATACAGTTTTGTCAATAGTTTTAGAATAATTTTATAAACAAAAAAGACTGACATTTTACTGTCAGCCTTTTTATTATTAACAAATTTATTGCCTTGTCCCAGCAGTCTTACCTTGTACAAAGTTTGACCTGCCGTTGCACAAATCTTCACATTATACTAACTCCCCAAAGGCAAATCGCCTCCGGCGGCTCGCCGGTCTTGCTTCTAGGTACTAGCCTGCCGTTGCTCTTGCTTCTTGCATCTGGCTTCTTGCTTCTAGTTTAGTACATTCCGCCCATTCCGCCGTCAGGCATTGGAGCGGCAGGAGTTTCCTCCTTGATGTCTGTAACAAGGCTCTCAGTTGTAAGAACCATTGAAGCTACCGATGAAGCGTTCTGCAAAGCTGAACGTGTAACCTTTGTAGGGTCAACAATACCTGCTGAAATCATATCAACATATTCTTCATCATAAGCGTTAAATCCGTAGCCAGACTTGCCTGAACTGATTATCTTATCAATTATTACAGAACCTTCAAGTCCTGCGTTTGCTGCGATTTGACGTACAGGAGATTCAAGTGCCTTTAATACGATTTGTGCACCTGTCTTTTCGTCTCCGTCAAGAGTTTCAATAAGCTTTGAAACAGCAGGCATAGCATTGATAAGAGCAGTTCCGCCTCCTGCAACGATACCCTCTTCAACCGCTGCCTTAGTAGCGGCAAGAGCGTCCTCTATTCTCAGCTTCTTTTCTTTCATTTCAATTTCAGTAGCAGCGCCGACCTTAATTACAGCAACACCGCCTGAAAGTTTTGCAAGTCTCTCTTCTAGCTTTTCTCTGTCAAAGTCTGATGTTGTATTCTCAATCTGTGATTTGATTTGACCTATTCTGTCCTTAATTGCACCTGCGTCGCCTGCACCGTCAACAATGATAGTATTTTCCTTTTGAATAACTACCTGCTTAGCACGTCCCAGCTGTTCAATTGTTGTGTTTGCAAGCTCCAGACCGATCTCCTCTGAAATCACCTGTCCGCCTGTGAGAATTGCAATATCCTGAAGCATTTCTTTTCTTCTGTCGCCAAAGCCCGGAGCCTTAACTCCTACGCATTGGAATGTTCCTCTCAGCTTGTTGAGAATAAGAGTTGAAAGTGCCTCGCCCTCAATATCCTCAGCAATTATAACAAGCTTTTTACCAGCCTTTACAATCTGCTCAAGAAGCGGAAGAATTTCCTGAATGTTTGTTATCTTCTTGTCAGTGATAAGAATGTAAGCGTCGTCCATAACAGCTTCCATTTTCTCTGTGTCAGTTACCATATAAGGAGTGATGTAACCTCTGTCAAACTGCATACCCTCTACAACCTCGCTGTAGGTCTCGGCAGTTTTGCTCTCCTCAATTGTGATAACTCCGTCGCTTGTAACCTTTTCCATAGCCTCAGCTATGAGCTTTCCTACGTTTTCATCAGCAGAAGAAACTGTTGCAACTCTTGCAATATCGTCTGAACCGTTTATCTGCTTTGAATTTTTAGCGATCTCCTCAACAGCAGTGTCAACTGCCTTTGCCATACCTTTCTTGACAATCATAGGATTTGCACCTGCGGCAATATTCTTCATTCCCTCGCAAACCAAAGCCTGTGCAAGAAGCGTAGCGGTAGTTGTTCCGTCGCCGGCAGCGTCGTTTGTCTTTGTAGCGACCTCTTTAACAAGCTGTGCTCCCATATTCTCAAATGCGTCGTCAAGCTCAATTTCCTTAGCGATCGTTACACCGTCATTTGTGATAAGCGGAGCGCCAAACTTCTTGTCGAGCACTACGTTTCTTCCCTTTGGTCCGAGTGTGATCTTTACAGTATCAGCAAGTTGGTCAATACCTGCCTGAAGTGACTTTCTGGCGTCTTCGCCGTATATTATTTGTTTAGCCATGATAATCTCTCCTTTAAATTATTATATGTTTATTATTTATCAGAATTTTAAATGAGGTTATTCAACTATACCCAGTATGTCTTCCATCTTTACGATAGTGTATTCCTCATCGTCAAATTTAACCTCTGTACCTGAGTACTTACTAGTCAGCACTTTGTCTCCGACCTTAACCTCCATTTTTACGTCTTCTTTGCCCGGTCCAACCGCAACAACCTCTGCGACCTGCGGCTTCTCCTTAGACGCAGCCGAAAGAATTATTCCTCCTTTGGTTGTTTCTTCTGCTTCAAGCATTTTGATAACAACTCTGTCTTGTAGTGGTTTAACGTTCATAACAAATCCTCCTTAAATATTTATTGTTATTATTAAACTTACTGTCGTTTTAGCACTCTCACTTTCCGAGTGCTAAATATATTTTACCATTTATTTTTCAATAATCAAGAGTAAATCGTAAACTTTTTATATTTTTGTAATATTATACAAATTTTCTTAACATATTAGTTGATATTAGTAATTATTATACAAGCAAATTTTATAGAATTCTTTTCTTCACTAATCCAAAACAAACGTCCTTTTTCTGTATAAATTGCTGTATCTTTGTGAATAAAAATGCAATAAAATCTTTCAATATTATAAAGTTTACATTTAGTACATATTTAATCAAAATATCGTACACTTTTTGAAGTTGTGAATTTGTTATAATAAATGTATCAAATTTATTATTTATTTTTTAACTGTTTATTTTTAATAATTAATATGTTAATTAAATTATGTATGAAAAATCATTGATTTTCTAATCAGCAGCGAAATTAGACGGCATAAATTCAGATTTTAAAACCATAAAATGTGAAGGGAGGAAATGCTTCTCACGGAGCATGAATATTAAATATGTCACTGGGAAAAGTATTAGTCGTTGATGACGACAAGAACATATGCGAATTACTTAGACTTTATCTCGAAAAAGAAGGCTATAATGCAATCATTTCACATGACGGTGAAGAAGCTGTTGTTAAATTCAATGCTTTGAAACCGGATATTATACTTCTTGATATTATGCTGCCCGGTCTCGACGGATGGCAGGTTTGCCGTGAAATCAGAAAAAAATCAAACGTACCTATCATTATGATCACAGCAAAGGGCGAAACATTTGATAAGGTATTGGGATTAGAACTCGGCGCTGACGACTATGTTGTTAAACCGTTTGAAGCTAAGGAAGTTATTGCAAGAATTAAAGCCGTTTACAGAAGAGTAGGTCAGACATCTACCAAGTCAGAGATCAAAGAAGTCAAATATGATAAACTTTCTGTAAATATGACAAGATACGAGTTAAAGGTAAACGGTGTTATTCTCGATACTCCGCCGAAGGAATTGGAACTTCTTTTCCACCTTGCATCAAACCCCAACAGGGTATATACCCGTGACCAGCTTCTTGACGAGGTTTGGGGATTTGAATACTACGGTGATTCAAGAACTATTGACGTTCACGTTAAACGGCTTCGTGAAAAGCTCGAAGGCGTTTCTAACAAGTGGGAGCTGAAAACAGTCTGGGGCGTAGGTTACAAGTTTGAAGTTGATGAGGACTAATGAATAAAACTCACAGTTTATTTAAAAAATACTTTTTGATATTAACAGCAGTAATACTCGCAATCGCATTTGCCGTTTCGGGAGTGTTACTGCTTGTTTTGTCAAAGTCTGTTTTTGTAAAAAACAAATATATCGCTCTGATAAGTGTCATTATCTTGGTGGTAATGATAATTTTTGCAATTGCTTTAGTGTTATATTTTATGTATAAACGAACATCAACAATACTATGCAAAATGAAAATGTTTACTGATAATATAAGCAATGGAAATTTTTCTCAAAAGATTTCTTTTTCAAGCAGCACAGAGTTTTACCAATTGGAAAATGCACTCAGCGATTTATCAGATGCGGTAAAAAAAAGCGATGAAATAAAAAATCAGTTTGTATCGAATGTCTCTCACGAACTGAGAACGCCCCTTACATCAATAAGTGGATTTGTTGACGGAATTATCGACGGCACGATACCGCCAGAACAGCAGCCGAATTACTTAGAACTAATTTCCGAAGAGCTTAAAAGACTTTCCAGACTGACAAAGTTGCTTCTCAATCTTGAGCAATTGGAATCAGGTGCAATAAAGCCTGTTATGACGAATGTAAATATTATAAATATAGCTGTTGATATACTTAATACCTTTGAAAAAAAATTAAGTGAAAAAGATCTTGAAATACTCGGTCTGGAAGCAGACTGTTCAACAATTTTTGCCGATAAAGATATGATTTATCAGGTAATGTATAATCTCATTGAAAATGCTGTTAAGTTTGCATCTAAGAACGGATATATTGAATTTACGTTTCGTGAAGACGATAACTATAACTATATTTCTGTTAAAAACAGCGGAGACGGTCTTTCTGAAGGCGAGAGACAAAAGGTGTTCAATCGCTTCTACAGAACAGACTCATCTCGGGCAAATGATACTACAGGTGCAGGACTTGGTCTTAATATTGTACAATCTATTTTATCAATTCATAATGGAACGATTAGTGTTGACAGCATTAAAGGAGAATATACACAGTTTACGTTTTCAATCCCCAAATCGTGTATATGAATTTCCTGCCGCTGTGGGTATTATAAATATTAGGCGGCTCGCCGGGAATAGTTTATTTGTACAATAATCTGCGATTTTTATGTGCAAATTACCTGAATTTTTTCAAACTAAATATTAATAATATGTTAACAAACAGAGTGAAAAATTATGCTTTTCACCGCTGTTTAGTTGAAAACTCTGTTGAAAGTGTTAGTAACTCCCTATTTTAGGCATTGTTTTAAACAACAACTTTTAAAGTTTTCAACAATTGTACGAAAAACGACACTTTTAATCATTTTTCAAATATGTCGTCAAAAAACATCAGAAAATATTGAAATATAAATTTTAAAAATCAAAAACCTGAAAGCCGATATTACTTGACTTTCAGGTTTGTTTTATTTCTTTAATCTAATTACTCCTAATTTGCAGGCTTCCGCACACATTCCGCAATTTATACACTTATCATAATCTATGCTTGCAAAATTGTTTTCAACCTTCATAGCGCCCGACGGACACGCCTTTTCGCACAATTTACAACCCACACAGCCGTTTTTACACAGCTTCCTTGTAATTTTTCCTAAAGCACTGCTTCGGCACACAACATCAGTTCGCTGGATTTTTCGCCTGAGGGAAATAAGCCCTTTCGGGCAAGCCTTAACGCAAAGACCGCACCCCTCGCAAAGGTCTTCATCAACAAAGGCAACGCCGTTGCAAACCGTTATTGCTCCTTTAGAACAAACCGACGCACAGTCGCCAAGACCCAGACATCCGTTTTCGCACTGCTTTGTACCGCTGTAAAATCTGTTTGCCGCCGAACAAGAACTAATGCCGTCAAACTCAAACTTTGACAGAGCGGCGTCGCAGTTGCCCCTGCAATGAACAAAAGCTGAAACAGGCTGAATATCTCCTGCCTCTTTACCCATAATAACGCTTATTTTGTTTGCTGTTTCTTCACCGCCCGGATTGCATTTATTTATTTCAGCACCGTGATTTACAATAGCGTCTGCATAATCGTTACAGCCTGAAAACCCACAGGCACCGCAGTTTACCTGAGGCAGAGCATTCTGAACAGCCTCCAGTTTTTCGTCTGTTTTAACTGCAAAAATCTTTGATATTACGGTCAGCAGTATTCCCGCCAATAATCCCAAGCCTGCAAATATCAGAAGTGGTAAAATATAATTCATAATTATATGTATGCCTCAGTTAAGAGCATATCTCCTTTCCTGATTATCCGAATAAGCCTCCGAACCCCATAAAGCTAAGCGCCACTATCGACGCCGCTATCAAAGTAGAGGGCACTCCCTTAAATGTTTCGGGTATTCCTGTGGCTGCGTCTATTCTCGAACGCACCCCCGAAAAAAGCAGTATAGCAACTGTAAATCCAATACCTGTTCCCAAAGCGTTTGTAATCGACTGGATAAAGGTATATTCTTCATCAATGTTTGTTATGGTAACTCCTAGTACTGCACAGTTAGTAGTTATAAGGGGCAGATAAACGCCAAGTGCCTTATACAACGGCGGCATTGTTTTCTTTAAAACTATTTCGACAAGCTGAACGAACATTGCAATTAGAAGAATAAAAGCAACAGTTTTCAGATATTCAATTCCAAGAGGAATGAGAATAAATTTATACACAGGATATGTAACGGCAGTTGCACAAAGCATAACGAATATAACAGCCATACCCATTCCCAGACTGTTTTTTATTACCTTTGAAACTCCGAGAAAAGAGCAAATCCCCATAAACTGAGACAGCACAATATTATTCACCAGCACTGCCGACACCATAATAATTACCAGCTTCAGCATTATTCACAGCCCCCTTCCTCAGATTTCAGAGAGCAGTTGTGAGAATTCGGACAACCTGCACAGCCAATTTCTTTTGGCGGTTTTTTCTTTTTCAGCTTATTTACAACAGCTATAATCACGCCCAGTGTGAAAAACCCTCCTGCCGGCATAATGAACACATTCATAGGGTTTTGTGAAATAAACGGTATGCTTATTCCGAATATTGAGCCAGTACCAATAATTTCACGAACAGCTCCCATAAGAAATAATGCCAGAGTAAATCCAAGACCCATTCCTAGTCCGTCCAGAACAGACGGCAGAAGTTTATTCTTTGAAGCGAATACCTCAGCCCGCCCGAGTATTATGCAGTTTACCGTTATAAGCGAAAGAAAGATTCCCAGACTGTCATATAGATCAGGCAAATAACCCTTTAAAAGAAATTCTATCAAGGTAACAAAACCTGCTATTATTACTATATAACAAGGCAGTCTGACTGCATCAGGTATAACCTTTTTGAGAAGTGAAATAACAAGATTAGAACCGACAAGTACAAATGTAGTTGCAAGTCCCATTCCTATTCCGTTTGAAGCCATTGTAGTTACAGCCAGTGCAGGACACATTCCAAGCAAGGTAACAAGCACAGGGTTTTCTTTAATAAAGCCCTTTGTAAGGTCTTTAAAATTACTCACTTAAAATCGCCTCCTTGTTATTGCTGTAAACTTCAAGTGCAGTTTTTATAGCGTCTCTCATTCCCTTTGAAGAATAGGTAGCTCCTGTAACATTATCTACTTTATCAAAATCATCACTAGCGGTAAAGCCTTTGAATTTATCGCTGAATATCGACTTCTGATCACGCAGCTTTGTTCCGAGACCCGGAGTTTCGCCGCAGCTGATAAATTCAGTACCTACAAGCTCTCCGCTTTGATTTATACCAACCAAAATATGTATTCCGCCCTTTGAATAGCCGTCTGTTGTAACTTCAATCAGACAGTTCTCCTTATTTTCGCTGAGAATGATCGAATTTACCTTTTCATTTCCGAAGGTCAGCGGCATTTTTTCGGTTTTTGAGCCGTCAATCAGAATTTTGTAATCATTGCCGTCTGAATTTGGGAAAACAGCCTCACAGTCTGCCTTTAAATCATCTGTCATAACGCCCGTTGTGTCTTTGTATGTCAGCTTATATGTGAAAACTAAAAGACCGCATACAACAATACAGATAATCATAAGCGCCAAAGGAGGAAAAATGTACTTTTTCATAACCTAATCCCTCCTGTTTTTTGATTTCAATGCCCCGACGGGCTTTGCCTTTGTTATCATATCAATGTAGGGAGTGAGTATGTTCATAATAAGAATTGAGAATGATACTCCCTCCGCCATAGACGCATAAAAACGAATTACGCAAGTAATAATTCCGCAGCCTATACCGAATATAACCTTTCCCCAAAAGGTTATCGGTGTGGTAACATAATCTGTAGCCATAAATATTGCGCCCAAAAGCACTCCGCCCGATAAAATTTGATAAAGCGGATCAGCCCCGACAATAAATGAGAACAACCCAACCGTCAGCAGGAAAAACAAAGGCGTAGCAGGGGAAATTATACGTCTTATTACAAGATAAATCCCTCCTAAGATAAGTGCAAGCGCACAGGTCTCTCCCAAACATCCGCCTGTCATTCCAAGAAACAAGTCCAAATAATCTTCATTTTGGGTCGCTAAGGGAGTAGCACTTGTTACAGCGTCCGTTATCTGAAACGCTTGCGGAAGCGTCCAGTTAGTCATTGCTCCTGTAAAAGAAAGCGCTAAAACAATTCTTCCAACTATAGCCGGGTTTGCAAAATTCTGACCCAGCCCGCCAAACAAGCACTTTACTATTACGATCGCCACAAATGTTCCTATAGCCGCCATCCAAAACGGAAGTGTAGGCGGAAGATTAAAAGCAAGCAAAATACCTGTTACCACAGCGGATAGATCACCTATAGTATTAGGCTTTTTTGTTATCATATTAAACAGCGTTTCCCATACAAGAGATGTCGCTGCACACACAAGAATTAAAAATAATGCACGAAGTCCGAATATAATTCCTGACGCTATTACAGCAGGGCAAAGAGCAATAATAACATTCAGCATAATTTTCTGAGTTGTCATTCCCGAACGCACATGAGGCGACGGAGAAACTATCAGCTTTTCCATATATTAGTTCTCTCTTTCTAATTATTCTCTGAAACAAACATTTTTGCAAGCTGATTTGTCTCAGCAAGATTACGCTTAGCAGGACAAACATATGAACAGCTTCCGCAGTTCATACAGAGATTGACCTTTAGTTCCTTTAGCCTATCTGCATCTTTTTGCTGATATGCCTTTTCAAGCTCGGTAGGCATAAGCCCTGCCGGACAAGCATTTATGCACCTTCCGCAGCGTATGCAGTTTGTCTGAACTTCTTTTTTATCCTTTTTTAAAGCAAGAATAGCATTGTTCGTTTTAATGACAGGAGTATTCAAATCATAAATACACATTCCCATCATAGGTCCGCCTGTGAGGACCTTTCGTGTCTTGCTTTCTTCACATCCTGCAAATTTAAGCAGTTCGGCAATTGATATGCCTATTGGAACTTTTACATTACACGGAGATTTAACCGCGTCTCCGTCTATTGTTATACGCCTCCATGTAAGCGGCATACCGGTTTTAAAATATCTGTTCAAAAAAGCAACCGTCGACACATTTATTACTATAATTCCCTGATGAGACGGCAGCTCGCCTTCTTTAACCGTTCTTTTAGTTGCATTATACGCAATAACCTTTTCCGCACCCTGAGGATAAAGAGATGAAAGACTTATAACATTTATTGATGCGTCGCTTGCAGTCATACTGCTCAAAAGCTCTATAGCCTTCGGCTTGTTGTTTTCAATACATATGTACACTTTTTCTATTTTAAGAATGTTTTGAATAGTTTTTATTCCGTTTATTACATCATTCGGATTTTCTATCATTTCACGGTAATCGCTTGTTATATAAGGCTCGCATTCAGCGGCGTTAATAACAAGACTGTCTATAGGAGTTTTATTTTCATCAAAATTGAGCTTTATGTGAGTAGGAAAGCCTGCGCCGCCTAATCCGCAGCAGCCGCTTTCTCTTACCGCTTTTATCAAAGAAGCCTTGTCTGTAATGACGGGAGGCTTTATATCCTCGCTTACAGTTTGTTTTCCGTCACATTCAATTTTTATGCACTTGCACTTTCTTCCGTTTGAAGAAAGGTAATCGTCTATTGCCACAACCTTACCCGAAACGCTTGAATGTACAGGCATTGACATAAACGCCTCGCTGTCGCCTATTTTCTGCCCGACCTTTACCTCGTCTCCGACAGAAACCAAAGGCTCACAGTGCACGCCCATATGCTGCGACATAGGAATCGATACTGTATCGGGAACAGGATATCTTATTGTTTCAAAATTTTCTGTATTCTTTTTATGCGGAATTCTTATACAGTTTAGAGACAAATGTATCACCCTTTCATTACAGGTTTTACTTTCATTATTTTTTATTACACCGCTGCAAGGTTTTCATTTAACATAAAATATATACAAATCATAATTTATAAGCTATATATTATGGTATTGTTTTTTATAAAGAAAAATGTTAAAATAATATGTGAAAACATTTTATATATCAAGATTTTTTATGTAATCCTCACTAAAAACAATTATATCATCCAAAGATTTATATTCAAGAGGAAATTGATTATATAATTTCATAAAAGAAGTCTTTGGAGCATTTATTTTCATTTCTCCCAACTTTCTTTCAAATGTTGAGGAAAGCAATGCAAATGCAGGAAAAATGCAATCCTTACTTACAGAAAAAGAATTTTTATCGTTTTTAGAATTAGCCAAAAATACGCTGCGGAAGATAGAATACATCGAAATCGAAAGAATGTTTTCAGAGCATTTTATCAGTTCGGGGTTCTCATAACTCTCAAGCAAAAAATTAAAAATCTCTAAAATATGACTCATTTTATCAGTCTGATCACTCAGCGATTTAGAAGTTCTTTTATTCTTTTGCGTTTTTTTATTTGATTTTGGCATACTTGTTCTTCCTAGAATATAGTCGCAAGTAACGTCATAATATTTTGATATTTTTACAAGAAGGTCAAGACTGCATTCCCGTCTTCCGTTCTCATAATGAGATAGAAGTGATTGCGAAATATTAAGGTCGCCCGCAACCTGTTTCTGACTCAATCCGTTCTCTGTGCGAAGCAGTACCAGCATTCTGGGTAAATCTTTATTCATTTATTGCTCACCGATCCTTTGTGTATATAATGCTAAAGTTCTACATTGGATACTTTATTATGACTTAAAGAAACAAATTTTTCAAGGCGGTAAATGCTCTAAAAAGCTGATATTATGTCGATTATTATATATTTATGTATATTATAGTACTTTTTTAACAAAATGTAAAGCCATATTAAATTACAAAAAAGTTTCCAAAAGGAGAATTTTATGACAGGTTACAGACTTAAACTAATACGTCACGGTATAACTCAAGGCAATCTTGACGGAAAATATATCGGTGTAACGGATATTCCTCTTTGCTCTGAGGGAGTACAGGAACTCTATGAAAGAATGGAGAAAAATGATTACGGCTCAGTTCAAAGGGTATTTGTAAGTCCTCTCAGACGCTGTAAAGAAACTGCTGCCATTTTATATCCGGAAGCAATTATAACCGAGATCCCCGAGCTTACTGAAATGGACTTTGGAGATTTTGAAAACAAAAAAGCTGAGGATATTATGAACACTCCCGAGTATAAAAAGTTTTTAAAGGGCGGTCTTGACAACCCTCCGCCTAATGGAGAAAGTATGCGAACAGTTGTTGAAAGATGCGTATCCGCTATGGAGAAGATAGTATCCTCTATATTTCAGGAGGGAATGACTAACTGTGCCGTTGTCACTCACGGAGGGATAATAATGAATTTGCTCTCCTGTTTCGGGCTGCCTAAATACAACCCGAACGATCTCGTATGTGATTTCGGCGAGGGCTATGAAGTTATGATAACCGCCTCAATGTGGCAGAGGTCAACTGCATTTGAAATACTGGGGAGATTTCCTTACGTTTATGATGATGGCAGCGAGCCGCTTAGCGAATAGGGTATAAACAGTTTTATTATAATGAGTTTTAGCAAATAAAATATGGAAATAATTAATGTAATTGCGGTAATAATAGTAAACAAGCATTAACGAGCATAAAAAGCAAAGAATATTTTAAAACTGCGAAAGGAGGATGCTCTCAGCGAGCATAGCCATTTTATGAAAGACGGATTTATAAAAGTTGCGGCAATAACTCCAAAAATCAAAGTTGCCGACGTAGATTTTAATGTAAATAATATAATTTCACATATAACCCGTGCATATAAAGAGGAAATTAAACTATGCGTCTTTCCTGAGCTTTGTATAACCTCGTATACCTGTCAGGATTTATTCAATCAACGACTGCTTACAGACAAGGCGTTATATGGACTTGAAAGGATCGTGAAATCTACCGAAAACAAGGAAATAATTTGCACAGTAGGCTGCCCGCTTGTGAAAAACGGCAAGCTATACAACTGCGGAGTTGTTATATATAACGGCGACATTCTGGGCGTTGTTCCAAAAACTTCGCTGCCCAGTTACAATGAATTTTATGAAATGCGGCACTTTGCTCCTGCACCCAAAGAAAACGAAGAAATAGAGCTTTTCGGCAAAAGCTATCCGTTTGGCTCAAAAATTTTGTTCAAAGCAAAGGAAATGAAAGAGCTTATTTATGCTGTTGAAATCTGCGAAGATCTGTGGACGCCTTGTCCTGTTTCAAATCAGCACGCTTTAGCAGGTGCAACGCTCATAGGTAACCTTTCAGCCTCAGATGAGGTTATAGGAAAAGATGAATACAGACGAGAGCTTGTAAAAAACCAGTCGGCAAGGCTTATATGCGGATATGTATACTGCTCTGCCGGAGACGGCGAATCCACACAGGATCTGGTATTTTCGGGACACAATATTATTGCAGAAAACGGAGCAATTTTAAGTCAAAGCAGATTATTTGAAAATGAAATGACCGTTTCTGAAATAGACTTGCAAAAGCTCGCAGGGGAAAGAAAAAAGCTGTCGACATTTCCCGAAAGTAACGACAGCGGTTATGTTACAGTTGAGTTCTCGATGAAACTTAAAGACACGCAGCTTACCAGATTCTATTCGCAGACGCCATTTATACCATATGATGAGTTTGAGAAAAACAGCCGGTGCGAGCTTATTCTGCGAATGCAGTCGGAAGGACTGAAAAAGAGAATTTCACATACAAAGTCAAAGTCTGTAGTTATAGGAATTTCAGGAGGGCTTGACAGTGCTCTTGCACTTTTGGTTTGTGTAAACGCTATGGATCTTCTCAACCGCAGCAGAGAGGATATAATTGCAGTTACTATGCCGTGCTTCGGCACGACTAAACGCACACGCTCAAATGCTGAAATTCTTTGCAATGCTCTCGGTGTAACATTCAGAGAGGTTGACATAACAAACTCGGTACTTCAGCACTTTGAAGATATAGACCACGACCCAGATAATCACGACATTGTATTTGAAAACGGGCAGGCAAGAGAGCGAACACAGGTCTTGATGAACATTGCGAATCAAGTCAGCGGATTTGTTGTCGGCACAGGTGATTTGTCAGAGCTTGCGCTCGGCTGGGCAACTTACAACGGCGACCATATGTCTATGTACGGCGTAAACGCTTCCGTTCCGAAAACGCTCGTTCGCCACATAATTAAATATTATGCCGATACCTGCGGAAACAATGCAGTTAAAGACGTTCTCTACGATATTTTTGATACGCCTGTCTCGCCCGAGCTTTTGCCGACAGATGAAAGTAAAGAGAACATAACACAGAAAACTGAGGATATTGTCGGCCCGTATGAGCTTCATGACTTCTTTTTATACTACGCAATAAGGTGGGGTTTTCCGCCGAAAAAGGTTCTGAGACTTGCAAAATACGCATTTGATGGAAAGTATGATAACATCACTATTTTAAAATGGTTAGAAAAATTTTATTCGAGATTTTTCTCACAGCAGTTCAAGCGTTCCTGCTTGCCTGACGGAGCAAAGATCGGTACGGTTACGCTTTCTCCCAGAGGTGATTGGAGAATGCCGAGCGACGCAGTTTCAAAACTGTGGATCGACGAGCTGGAGCAGGACAAGAAAAACGATATGCCGTTTTTATACTTTACCAAATAACGATAAAGAGCATAACCCAAAAGGGTTATGCTCTTTTTAATAATTATTGTCTATTTTTTTAAAATAAACTCCCCACCGTCTTTGCAATATATACGATTACAGGCAAAGTAACTACTGAGAGTATTGTTGAAAGCCCAAACATTTGAGATGAATACGATGAATTTTTATTAAACCTTATCGCAAGCATTGTACCGATCGTGGCAGACGGGCAGGAAAGCCCAACTATTGTAGTAATTTTCGCCGTTTCATTAGGGCAGGGAAAGAAATATAAAAGCAAAATCAAAATTACAGGAGTTATGATCAGCTTTAAAGCAGATACAAAATATATTCTGGGTTTTCTTAAAGCCTTTAAAAGATTTGAATTTGCAATAGTAACACCTGCTACAAACATTGCCAGCGGAGTTATTATATTATTTACATAAGAAAGAGTATCAAAAAGCAGTCCCGGTATTCTGATTTGAAATACAAATAGCAAAAACCCCAAAACTGTTGCGATAATAGTTGGGTTTGTTGCTATTTTTTTTAATGACACCTCCGACTTATCCCCCGATATAGTAAAAACCCCGTGCGTCCAGACCATTATGTTAAATACTGTGTTTATTGCCGTTATGTATAAAACTCCCTCCGAGCCGAAAAGTGCAAGGGCAAGAGGAATTCCCATAAAACCGCAGTTTGAGTAGGAAGCATTAATGCGTTCTATACCTATATCTTTATCTTTTCCTCTCAATAAAAGATAAGAAACAGCTATAAACAATAAAAGTCCTGCCGTTGATAGCAAAAGCGCGTATCCCAATCCTTTAAAAAGGCGAAGTGAAAAGTCCTGCTGATAAGAAACAATTATCACAGCGGGGTTTACAATATACAATACAAGATTGGTAAGACTTTTATTGCCCTCAAGGGATACAAGTCTGGTTTTGAAACAAATTGCACCTATGCAAATAAGTATAAGCATAACTGACACTTGTTTTAAAAGAATAAGGGATAGTTCCATAATAGTCACCATTAAGAAAAATTTTAGGCGGCAGATTTGCCGCCTTATATATGTTAATATTTACATTTATAAATTATTTAGCCGTAACAGCCTTCTTTGCCTTGCCGATAGATATGATCTTCACTATAACAGAGCTAAGTACGATATTTATTGCCATCTCAATCAAGAAATTAACCCCAACTAAAGCTACAATCATATATGCTCCGGCATTTTCATATCCTGCTGCCGCTGACCATGTATTAATAGTATCCATAAAGAATATCCTGCATCCCAACAGGAAAACGCCTGTGTTAACTATTGGGCAGACAATTGCAGATACAAAAACTGCGGCAATTTGATTTTTCTTTTCCAGCGCTAAATAAACAAGCCCTGAAACAAGTCCTGCAAGTGCGCCTTTTAAAATACAGGTGATAATCGTTCCGGGTATGTTTACTGCCAGAAAAGCCGATGCATCGGTTAGCAATACAACTACGCCGAATACAAAACCAAGCCATGCTCCTGCCTTATAGCCGTACATTGCCGCACCTACTACTATAGGTACAAGTACCAGTGAAATGTTGAATACACCTGCCGGTCTGATTACCACAGCAAGAACCTGAAGTACCACTACAATAGCCGTAAACAGACCTACTCCTACGATTTTCTTTGTTGTGTTTGACATAAAAATTCTCCTAACTACTGTTCAAACCCTTTGTTTTGATACAGTGTGTAAATTTAAGAATGCCGAAACTAATTTTTTACCTTTGCGTTTTTCTTATAGATGGCATAAAGCCCGTCTGAAACAACATTAGCGTCTACAACAATATTATCAGCCGTACAATGCTTTACTATGCCTCCTGCAAGACCTCCCGTAACTACAGCAACAGCGTCGTTTCCAAGTATCTTACGATACTTGTCTATCATACCGTCCAGCATAGACGCCGCTCCCAACACAACACCCGAAGTTATTGAGTCTTTTGTGTTTGCTCCGATAACTATATCGCTTGCTGCGTCAAGGTTAATATGAGGAAGATTAGCCGTCTTGTTCGCCAAAACCTCAAGAGACAACATAACTCCCGGACATATTGAACCGCCCAGAAAAACTCCGTCTTTGTCGACAGCACTTATGGTAGTAGCTGTTCCCATATCAATTATGATACAGGGTGCACTGTACTTTTCAAGTGCTCCTATCGCTCCGCAAACAAGGTCTGCACCAAGCTCTGAGGGGTCTCCCAGCTTGATGTTAAGACCCGTCTTTATACCCGGACCGACAACAAATGCGTTCACCTTTGCCACCTTTTTTATAGCCGATTTAAGTGCAGGTACTATCGACGGCACTACTGACGAAATTATCGCTCCCTCGCAAGTCTCGCTGTTACAGTTGTAAAGACTGATGATGTTTTTTATGTCGATCGCATACTGATCCTCCATTTTTGAAGCT